>NZ_JAACFW010000001.1:0-502785 GCF_029237245.1 Aeromonas sp. 5HA1 | reverse complement strand
GACCACCCAGGTCGTGACGCTGGGCACTGGCCAGCTGGGCTTTAGCACCAGTACCACCGCCGACAAACTGGTGGGTGGCAGCAGCGTGAAAGCCGAGATCAGCGTGACGGACGCGGCGGGCAACAGCGCCACCGCGACCGACAGCGAAGGCTACGGGGTCGACACCACGGCCACCGGCGCACCGACCGTCGTCATAGTGGATGACTCCAACAACGACCAGCTGCTGACCAAAGGAGAGATCGGCAATGATCAGATCCAGGTGCGGGCCGAGGTCAGCAATGGTGACCTGGTTGCGGGTGGCAAGGTCACCTTGACCATCAACAATGGTGGCACCGAGAGTACGGTCGAGCTGAAGCTGGTCAATGGTGTGCTGATGTTGGCAAGCGGGCAGCCGGCAAACGGCTTTGTTTACAACAATGGCACCATTGGCTGGACGGAGACGACCCCGGCCAATGGCAAGGCGTTGTCGGTGACAGCGACCCAGACCGACAAGGCCGGCAATGAATCCCTGCCGGGCAGCGACATGGCAACCATTTTGAATGAAGCCCCTGAGACGGCGGACATGCAAGCCAGTGGTCTGGAGGATGCTGTCAGCATCGCCATACCTGCGCTCTCTGGCAGTGACATCGATGGTACTGTCGTGAGCTTTACCATCAAGAACTTGCCGGCCAATGGTGTCTTGCTGCTTGATGGCGTGCCAGTGACGGAAAATCAGAGTGTTCAGGCTGTGGATGCCGGCAAACTGACCTTTGTACCGAGTGCCGACTGGAATGGTGACACCAGCTTCAGTTATGTGGCCGTTGACAATGAAGGGCTGGCCGACGCAACTCCCGCCACCGTGACCATCAGGGTAGAGGCGGTCAACGATCTGCCGACTCTGGGGATTTCCAATGGTGCGATTGTGTCCGAAGAGGGCTTGCCCAACGGGATCATCGACACCAACGGCAACCCGGATACCACGGATGCCAAGAGCATGTCCGGTACCATTTCAGTGGGTGATGTGGACAGCAGCACGCTGACTGTGTCACTGGATGGACCTGCAGGGCTGACCTCCGGTGGCTCCGAAGTCAAGTGGAGCTGGGATGCCGGCAGCAAGACGCTGGTTGGTTATACCGGCACTCTGGGAAGCGACGGCTACAAGGCTGTGGTCGAGGTCAAGCTCACTGCACCGAATGCCAGCGGCAAGGGTGATTGGGCCTATGATTTGACCCTCAAGGCGCCGCTCGACCATCCCGTCAAGGATCAGGAGGATTCCCTGTCGTTCCAACTGGACGTCAAGGTCTCCGATGGCAAGGGCACAACCACTGGCAAACTGGATGTCACCGTTGAGGATGACGCGCCAGTGGCGGGTGATGCTGCTGCCGTCTCCGTTACCAAGACAAATATTCCAGATGTGTTGACCGGGGTATTTGATCTGACCAAGTTCAGTGGCAACAAGGCCCTGGTGGATTTGGCTGGCTTTACCATCACAGCCAAGGGGTTCACCTCTGCATCCAACTCAACTCTGATTGATGCCAGTGTCAATGGTTCCAATGCAGGGCTGGGGGTGTCCAGCGTGGCCGGACCGTACCACAACATTGCCAACGAGATAGACTTCCGTCACTTCGCGAACGGAACCTCTGCCTCCGAGCAGTTAATTGTGAAGCTGGATCCGGGCACGGTTGCCTATGGTGCCAACATCAAGTTCAGCCAGATGTTCGGTGGTGAGCTGGAAAGTGGCGTGGTCGAGTTCTACCGTGCTGGTGTGCTGATCGGTACCCAGACTTTCAGCTCCAATGCGACCAGTGGCGACTACGCCGAGAACTTCCAGGTACAGCAAGGCGGCTTCGACACCATGGTGATCAAGGCTACCAATAACGGCAACACCAATACCTCGGACAACAGCGACCTGACGGTGAAGAGCATAGAGTTCATCGGCTCCTCTACCGCCCAGGCTATCGCTTACGGTTCAGGCACGGTGACACCGCAGTGGGGGGCTGATGGCAAGGGCCATATGCAGCTGCTCGGCTCCAACGAAACCGGGCTGACCACGGCAACCGGCAAGCTGATCACCACCTCCATGGAATCGGCCAATACCTTGATAGGTAAAGCCAGTGATGGCTCCCTGGTGTTCCGTCTGGAATTTACCCCGGCCACCGGCAAGTGGGAGTTCTTCCAGTACCAGAACATGTCCAGACCGCTTGGCGACGGTGATATCGACTTCCAGATCAAGGTAGTAGATGCGGATGGTGATTCCAGCCTGGGATCCTTTGCAACCAAGCCACTGGTGACGCCAGTCGTACAATCTGTCTCGAGCGGCAGCGCGGAGGAAGGCGGCAATCTCTCTCATACGGTGACCCTGTCTGACCAGACCCATGAGGCGACCCAGTATGACTTCGCCATTCAGGGCAGCGGTGCCAATCCGGCATCCAGCTATGATTGGGGAATTGCACAATTTAGCAACGGGGTGACCTACAACAGCGCCACAGGCAAGATCACTGTGCCTGCCGGGGTATCCGGCTTTACCGTGACGCTGCCGACCGTGAACGATCGACTGGTTGAAACGACCGAGACGCTGACGGTGACAGTGGGCGGTCAGAACGGCACGGGCACCATCATCGACAACGACCGCGCGCCTGTGACCACGGGTGGGCACGGTGTCGGGACGGAAGATACGCCACTGGTACTGAAGTGGTCCCAGTTTGGTGCCAGCGATGATCAGGCTGCGTCTGATCTGAGCGTCGTGATCGGCACGCTGCCACAAAATGGCAAGCTGGAGTATCTCAATGCCGCGGGTCAGTGGATTGCCGTCAAGGTTGGTGACCTCGTCTCTTACGATGACATCAATACTGGCCATCTGCGCTTTGTGCCAGGGCTCAACGAGTCCAGCACCAGTGCCGCCAATGGCAACGGCACGTCCATGGGCAACCAGCAAGGGGACTACGCCAGCTTCGGCTACCAGATCAGCGACGGTGCCAACCTGAGCAACTCAGGCAAGCTGGTGATCGACATCGCTGCCGTGGCTGACAAGCCGGTGGTGGATATCAGCCTGACCGGCAATGGCATACCGCTTTATACCCAGTACCCGTCGTCCGGCATCTCGACCGGCGCGTTCCAGAGCGGCAACTTCAACAAGGGCAGCTTCGGGATCACCAACAGCCTGACCGACAGCACTACCAGTCAGGACTCTGTGGTGGGCGGCAATGGCAACGACTACATCGTCAGCATGAAGGGCGGCGGCGACTATTTCGTCGGCGGTCTGGGCAATGACGTGCTGGTCGGTGGCAATTCTGTCTCGGGCGATACCCTCGACGGCGGCGTAGGTAACGACATTCTGGTTGCCGGACTGGGTGGTGACACCCTGTATGGTGGCGCAGGTACAGACCTTGCCGTGCTGATGGGGTCGCGTGCCAACTATGTCATCGAGCGCAGAAGTGATGGCGGCTTCAACTTCCTGGTGAAGGAGAATGGCACCACCATCAGCAAGTCGCTGTACGACATTGAACTGGTTCAGTTTGATGACGGCATCTACCAGTTCAATCAGACTGACGGAACCTTGACGGCGGTACCGCCCAGTGTGGTGGACTACCCCCTCGAGATCAGTGCATCCCTTACCGACAGGGATGGCAGTGAACAGCTAGACAGCCTGGAGCTGAGCGGCATGCCGAGTGGTGCGACCCTGTATCAGGGCGGTACAGTGCTGGGAACCGCAGGTGCCGATGGCAAGCTGACCCTCAGTGGCCTCTGGAACCAGGGCGCGCTGGACGTCAAGCTGACCGATCTGACCCTGCGGGTGCCGGGCAGCAATGCCGGTCAGTTCGACCTCAAGGTAGAGGCCATCGCCAAGGAGGTGGTGACCGACCAGACCAGTAGCGCATCGGATCAGGATTCGATCCGCATGAGCTACTTCCTCTCCACCGAAGGGGAGCCGGGTGATCAAAACCGCACCTACGGCAGCGAACACAATATAGTGGTGGGCGATCTCGACGGCAGCGTGGTATTGCCTGGCCAGAACTATAACCTCGCCTTTATGGTCGACAGCTCTGGCAGTATTGGTACCACGGCCATGAATACCATCAAGAGCCAGCTGGCACAGGTCTTTAATAGTCTCAAGACCAGCGCTGGCACCGATGGGGCCGGCAAGGTGAATGTCTTCCTGGTGGACTTCGACACCCTGGCCAACAAGTCGGTCAGCGTGAACCTGAAAGACAGCAATGCCCTTAGCCAGTTGCAGGCGATTCTCGACAGCATGGATGGCAGCTCGAACAACGGCGGCGGTACCAACTACGAAGACGTGTTCAAGACCACGGCCAACTGGTTCAACGGTTCGACCGCTCAGAGCAACACCAATGCCAAGAACCTGACCTACTTCATCACTGATGGTAAGCCGACTTACTATCTGGGCAGTGAAGGTAGCAACCCACTGATTGATGACTATCCGAACGATTCTCGTGATGTCTATCTCAATCAGCTGTTGCAGAACGGCTATGTTCCTGGTCAGGTTTACAAGAGCAGCGGATATACCATTATCGATGCTCAGGGTGTGGTTTATAAAGTTGATACAAAGGGGGATTCCTCCAAGATTGGCTACATGCGTCCTGATGGTCTGGGTGGTTACACCTATTCCACCTTGGCAGGTAACGGACAGGACTCCACGTCTACGACCATCAGTAATGCTGTGGCAGGTTTTGCCTTGCTGACTGGCATGGGCGTGACGGTGGAGGCGATCGGCCTGGGAGCCAACATCTCCTACAACGATCTCAAGTCCTATGATTCTGACGGTGTCATCATGACGGGCGTCAATGCCAACGATCTGGCCGGCGCCATTCTGGGGACCTCCATCAACAACAAGCCGGGCAGTGACCGGATCGATGGCGGTGCCGGCGACGATATCCTGTTCGGCGATGCGGTTCACTTCGCCGGTATCAACGGGGAAGGCTACGCGGCCGTCAAGCAGTATGTAGCCGGTAAGTTGGGTGCAGGTTCGGTGACGGATGCCCAGGTCCATGACTACATCAGCAGTCATGCCAGCGAGTTCGATCAATCCTCCGCCAACGACAAGGGCGATGTGCTGATCGGCGGGGAAGGCAACGACATACTGTTCGGTCAGGGTGGTGACGACTTCCTGTTCGGTGGTGCCGGCAACGACATACTGTTCGGCGGTAGTGGCAACGATATGCTGTATGGCGAGAGCGGCAATGATACCTTGTACGGCGGTAGCGGCAACGACACCCTGTATGGCGGTGCCGGCAACGACACCCTGAGCGGCGGTCTGGGCAATGACATTCTGGTCGGTGGCCTGGGCAACGATATCCTCAAGGGGGATGCCGGGGCTGACACCTTTACCTGGCTGCAGGGTGACACCACTGGCGGCACCATCGCCAAGGATTATGTGGTCGACTTCTCCAGGGCTGAAGGTGACAAGCTGGATCTGAGCGATCTGCTGGATCACGATAGTTCTCACAACCAGAACGATCTGAAGGGCTTGCTCTCTGTGTTCCAGGACAGCGAAGGGGTTCACTTGCAGGTCAAGGAGAACAGTTCGGCGTCCGTGACTCAGGAGATAGTGCTGATGAACCACACGTTCGACAGCCTCACCGGCAGCGCGGCGTCCACCTCTTCCCAGGTGATCGACTACATGCTGAGCAACAACATGCTGGATATCGACAAGTAATCCGGTTTGAAGTCAGTAAAAAGCGGCAGAGCAATCTGCCGCTTTTTTTATGTCTGGCCAACGGAAAGTGCATCCACTGGCGGTAATGGCAGGGGATTTGGCTGTGCATCGTAAAAGTCTGGCCCACACCCGAGGCCGAAAGGGCTGCGGGTCAGCCATTTGGCTGCTGACAAGTGTGAGGAGAGACCGGCTTTGGGCCGATTCTCGATTTTTTTCATCAAGTTCCGTCATCATCTGGCCGACATAGGATAAGAATACGGGTCGTGTTGGGATTCTGACCCTTCTATACTATGGCGAGACTCGGGCAACGGACGTAAGGGCTTTATATGGCGAGCATATTGGATTCAGTGGATCAACGTACCCAGCTGGTAGGGGAGAACCGTCTGGAGTTGTTGATGTTCCGTTTGGGATCCCGACAACTGTTTGCTATCAACGTCTTCAAGGTGAGGGAAGTGGTCAAGCTGCCCCATCTCAACAAAATGCCGGGGGCGCACCACAACATCAGCGGGGTGGCCAACATCCGTGGCACCTCTATCCCCGTGATCAATCTGCGCAGCGCCATTGGCATGCGCGCCATGCCCATCGACAGCGAGTCGAACCTCATCATCACCGAATACAACCGCACCATTCAGGGCTTTCTGGTGGGGCAGGTAGCCCACATCGTCAACATGACCTGGAAGGATATTTTGCCCCCCCCGCGCTCCGCCGGGCGGGCGAACTATCTGACGGCCATTACCCGGGTTCCCGAAGATGGCGTCGACCAGATTGTCGAGATCATCGATGTGGAGAAGGTGCTGGCCGAGATCATCACCTACGACATCCGCATCTCGGAAGAGGTGCTGGACCTGGCCATATTGCCGCAGATGAATGGTCGCAAGGTGCTCATCGTCGATGACTCCAGCACGGCCCGCAATCTGGTGCGTGAAACCCTGGCCCAGCTGGGCCTGGAGGTAATCGAATGCCAGGATGGCCTGGAGGCGCTCAATCTGCTCAAGGGCTGGTGCGATGCGGGCAAGAAGGTGACTGACGAAATCTTGCTGATGATCACGGATGCCGAGATGCCGGAGATGGATGGCTATCGCCTGACCCACGAGATCCGCAGCGATGCCCGCATGTCGGATCTCTTCATCACGCTCAATACCTCCCTGAGCGGCAATTTCAACGAGGCCATGGTCAAGAAGGTGGGGTGTGACCGCTTCATCTCCAAATTCCAGCCGGACCTGCTGGTCGGAGTGGCACAGGAGCGGCTGCGCCAGATACTGGAACGCTGATGGTCATGGAAACAAAGATCCCGCTTCGGCGGGATCTTTGTTTTGGGCCGACAGGGCCTGATAGTGCGTATAGGGGGATACTGGGGGCATTATTGGGTCAAGAGGGGCTCGATAAAGCTGGCCACACGGTCGCGGATCAGCGGCTGCGCCGCCGCCGTGGGGTGGATGCCATCGTTCATCATGAGTTCAGGGCGCAACGCAATATCATCCATGAAGAAGGGCATCAGTGGCAGCGCATTGGCGGCGGCCAGCTCCGGAAAGATCTGCTCGAACTGGCGCAGGTAGCGGGCCCCGTAATTGCGGGGCAGCTGGATTTGGGTCAGTACTGTCTTGACCTGCAGCTCCTTGGTCAAGGCCACCATCCTGGCCAGATTGTCACGGGTGATGGCGGGGGCGAACCCTCGCAAACCGTCGTTGCCACCCAGTTCAATCAGTACCCAGTCCGGTTTATGCTCCTTGAGCAGAGCGGGCAGGCGGGCCAGGGCACCTTGCGTTGTTTCACCACTGATGCTGGCATTGATAAGCTGATGCTCGCCCCCTTGCTGCTGCCATTTCTGGTTGAGCAGGGCAGGCCAGCTCTGGTCCGCCGGCATCTGATAACCTGCACTCAGGCTGTCACCCAATACCATCAGGGTCTGTGCCTGTACCGATGAAACCAGGCAACATAAGGCGAACAGGAAACGCGTCATGAATTCAACTCCCATTATTGTCGTCAAGGGCCTGGGCAAAACCGTTAGCCTGGGCCAGGAAAGCCTCACCATCCTTGAAGGGATCGACCTGCAAGTCAATACCGGCGAGACACTGGCGCTGGTCGGCGCCTCAGGCTCGGGCAAGTCTACCCTGCTGGGGCTGCTGGCCGGCCTGGATCTGCCGAGCGAGGGGGATATCGAGATCCTCGGGCAGTCGCTGGTGCAACTGGACGAGGAGGGCCGTGCCCGCCTGCGTGCCGAGCAGGTCGGCTTCATCTTCCAGTCCTTCCTGCTGTTGCCTACCCTGAGTGCGCTTGAGAATGTCATGTTGCCAGCCGAATTGCGTGGAGAGACCCGCTGCGAGCCCAGAGCCCGCGAGCTGCTGGCGGCGGTGGGGCTCAGCGAGCGTCTCCACCATCTGCCACCGCGCCTCTCCGGCGGTGAGCAGCAGCGGGTTGCCATAGCGCGCGCCTTCATGACCCGTCCCAGCCTGCTGCTGGCGGATGAACCGACCGGCAATCTCGACAGCAAGACCGGCGAGACAGTGATCGAACTCTTGTTCCAGCTCAATCGTGAATATGGCACCACCCTAGTGGTGGTCACCCATGATCACGACTTGGCCCAGCGTTGCCAGCGGCAACTGGTGATGGCGGCAGGACGACTGGAGGTCGAACAACATGAGGTGCAGCGTGCATAAGAGAATGCCTGGATATGACTGCAAGGTTGGCCGATTGAACGGGAGTGGTGACGCATGATGCAGTGGCGATTGGGATTGCGCCTGTTGCGGCGAGAAGGCTTCAACGGCGAGTTGCGCTGGTTCGTGCTGGCGCTGGCGCTGAGTGTGGCCTGCGTGCTGAGCGTGGCCCTGGTGGCGGACAGACTGGATGCCGGACTCAAGGCATCGGGGCGCGACTTTATCGGTGCCGACCGGGCGCTGCGCTCGGCCACACCTGCGCCAGCTGACTGGCTCAAGCAGGCAGAAAAAGCGGGCCTCTCCGTGCAGACGACGGTAAGCTTCAACAGCATGCTGTTTCATGGCGATGCGCTGCAGCTGGCCTCCATTCGCGCCGTGCCGAGCGAGTTTCCCTTCTATGGCAAGCTGGAGCTGACTCCCCAGCGAGCACCGGCCCCGGGCGAGATCTGGCTCTCGGCCCGGGTGATGCAATTGCTGGAGGCAAAAATTGGGGATGAGCTTGAGGTGGGCAATACCCACCTCAAGGTGGCAGGAGTGCTGGGTCAGGAGCCGGATCAGGGCTTCAGCCCCTTCCTGCTGGCGCCAAGGGCGCTGATCCACAGTGATGATATCGAGGCGACCGGCGCCCTGCTGCCGGGCAGCCGCCAGCAGTGGCGTTACCTGTTCAAAGGCGCGCGCGAGGACGTAGCCAGCTATGAGCGCTGGCTCAAACCCAAACTGAAAGCGGGACAAAAACTGATCAAGCCGGACGATCAGGGTTCCCAGGTGGGTCGCTCACTGGCCAATGCCGAGCGCTTTTTCCGGCTCGCCTCCCTGGCAGGGGTGCTGCTGGGGGCGCTGGCCATGGGCATAGCGGTGCGCCACTTCGCCGAGCGGCAGACCAATATGGTGGCACTGCTCAAGACGCTGGGGGCGTCCCGTCGTACGCTCTGGCAACTGATGGGCTCGCTGCTGCTGTCACTGACCCTGGTCGGTGCCCTGCTCGGTCTGGTGGCGGGCAGTGCCATGCAGTGGCTGACCCTGCATCTGCTGGGCAATCTGCTGCCGGCCGATCTGCCACCGCCGTCCTGGCGACCCTTTGCCCTCGGTCTGGCGGTCGCCTTCTTCATCACACTGCTGCTGGCCTTCGTGCCCTTCCTGCGCCTGCTGAAGGTACCGCCGCTGCGGGTGCTGCGTCGTGAGCTGGAGGCTGGGATCCCGCCTTGGCTGGCGTTGCCGGTCGGTTTGCTGGGGCTGTTTGGTCTGGTGTGGGGCTTTACCGCGGATGAGACCCTGGCGTTGGGGCTGATCGGTGGCATGGGCCTGCTGATGGGGCTGCTGGCGCTGATCGCTTCCCTGTTGCTGCGGCTTGGTCGTCGGGTCAAGGGGCCTCATGCGCTGCGCCTTGCCATCAATCACCTTTCCCGCGAGCGTGGCAGCGGCCTGTTCCAGCTGGCTGGCTTTGCGCTGGCGCTCATGCTGTTTGGTCTGCTGTGGGCGGCACGGGTCGACCTGCTCGACGAGTTTTCCGCCCGCTTGCCGGTGGATGCACCCAACCGCTTCCTGGTCAACGTGGCCGATCACGAGCGGGAGGGGATCCTCACCGAGTTGCGCCAGGCGGGTGCCCTGACCTCGGATTTCTATCCCATAGTACGGGGCCGGCTGGTCAGCATCGCCAGCGAGGCGGTGCGAGACAACGACGAGGATGGGCGGGAAGGGGTGAACCGTGAACTCAACTTCACCACCACGGCCAGCCTGCCGCCAGACAATCGTCTGACCGATGGACGCTGGCTGGATGGGCCCGGCCAGGTGTCGGTGGACCAGGACCTGGCCAAGCGACTCGACATAGCGCTCGGCGATACTCTGGGCTTCACCATAGAGGGGCGCAGCTTCAAGGCGCAGGTCACCAGTTTGCGGGCCATCAAGTGGGACAACATGCGGCCCAATTTCTACATGATCTTCTCCCCTGACATGCTGGCCTCTTTCTCCCAGACCTGGCTTGGCAGCTATCGGCTGCCGGAGCAGGGCAGAGCGGCAGAGGTGGAGATCATCCGTCGTCATCCCACCGTGAGTCTCATCGATGTAGACGATCTGATAGTGCGGCTGACGGCTGTGTCTGATCAGGTGAGCCGGGCGCTCGGTCTGATGCTGGGTCTGGTGACGGTGGCTGCCCTGCTGGTGTTGCTGACCCAGACCCAGGCCAGCATGGCCCACCGCCGTCGCGAGCTGTTGCTGATGCGCACCCTGGGGGCCAGCAGCGACCTGCTCAAGAAGATGCTGCGCTGGGAACTGGTTGCCAGTGGCCTGTTGGCGGGGCTGTGCGCCGCCATGGTGGTCGAGCTCTGCTCCTTTGGCCTGCAATGGTGGTGGTTTGAGGGGCAGTGGCAGTTCCACTGGGCCATCTGGGGCGGCTTGCCCTTGCTGGGCGCCCTGCTGGTGACGTTGGCGGGGCAGGGAATGCAGCGTCAATTGCTGGCGGGCACCCTGAGCGATCGTCTGCGCGGGCTCGGTCAGGGGCTGCTCTAGTCTCTTGCTTTTTGCGCAAAAATAACAAGCCCGGCCACATGGCCGGGCTTGTTATTTTCGGCAATCGTCTTGCCGGAACAGGTTCAGCGTGGCCGGTGCAGCAGGTTGGTGAGGGCCTGGGGCAGTTCGGGAAAGGTGAAGTGAAAACCGGCTTCTAGCAGGCGGGCCGGCAGCACTTTCTGGCCGGTGAGCAGCAGGTCGGCCGCCTCTCCCATCAGCAGTCGCAGCGCCAGTGCGGGGACGAAGAAAAGATGCGGTCGGTGCAGAGTAGTTGCAAGGGTTTGGCTGAACTCGCGATTGCTGACGGGGTGGGGGGCCGTACCATTGAAGATGCCGTCATACTCGTCGTGCTCCAGCAGGAACAGCATGGCGCGTACCAGATCCTGAATGTGGATCCAGCTCATGACCTGCTGGCCGGATCCCATGGGGCCGCCGAGGCCGAGCTGATAGGGGGGCAGCATCTTGGGCAGGGCGCCACCATCGGCGCCGAGCACCAGGCCGATACGCACTATGCAGACCCGGGTGTGGGCGCTGCGAGCCTCTTGCGCCAGGGTTTCCCATTGCTGACAGAGTTGATGGTTAAATTCGTCGTGGGGAGTCTTGCACTCTTCATCCAGCGGCGTCTCCCCCTGCCGCCCATACCAGCCGATGGCGGAGGCATTGATCAATACCTTGGGCGGCGTGCTGGAGAGCTTGATGAGGTCGACCAGTTGTTCGGTCAGCAGCCAGCGGCTGTCACACAGCAGCTGTTTGCGTTGCTCGCTCCAGCGCCCGGCGGCGATGGGCTCCCCCGCCAGATTGATAACCGCATCCACGTCGTTGAGGTCGTCGAGCCGATCCAGACTGTCGAGCAGCTTGATGTCATGGCCGAGCAGGTCGTAGGCGCGGCTGCCCTGACGGGTCAACACCACTACCTCATGCTGCACCTTGAGATGTGCCACCAGGCGGCGGCCGATAAAGCCGGTTCCTCCCGTGATCAATATTTTCATATCCATACTCCCTGACTCTGTTGGCTCTACTCTAGTGGGCCAGCACAACATGAACAAGCAACTGTTTTTGCAAAGATTATAATCGTCACACCCGCTCTGGTTGCCGAGGCATCAGCTGGTTCGATATGAGCCAGGGCCAGATTGGGGGGGATTGGGTGCGCTCCGGCCCGGATGCCTTGCAAGATGTGGCTGCGAGCCCTGTTTTGTTGGCGTATGGTGTCAATCAGGCCAAACCTGATTGCAGCCAATCGTATCAGAAGGGCTTGCTAGGTGAGCAGAGACCAGTAGACTTGCCCGCTTTTTTGTCGTTGCCGTGAGGATGATTATGCCTTTTCGTCGTTTGAGGTTGCGCCAGTTCTATACAAGGCTGGGAGTGTCCCTGCTGGCAGGCTTTCTGTCTGTGTTGCTGGGGGTGTTGATCATCTCATGGCAGACGTTTTCGGGGGTGAAGCAGGATGCCGAGGAGCGTCTCTTGCATGCACGACACATGTTTGATCGCACCCTGGACAATGCCCAGCAGGCGGCGTCCATGGTGCGAAGCAGCATGGATCGGCCTTGCGACGAAGTGGTGCAGGGGCTGCGGGATCAGGTGGCGACCGTGCCGGACATACGTACCGTCAACCTGGCCAGGGGGGAGCATATTTACTGCACCTCCCTCTACGGTTCCTACAGCGGTCTCTTCTCTCTGGCCGATTACGCAGAGGGTCAGCTCGACTTGCTGAGAGGCAACCCTGTGACGCCGGATCGCCCCCTTGTTGTCTATCGGCAGGCGGTGGGCGATAACAGCGTGCTGGTCGGGGTAGACGGCTACTATCTGCACAACATTCTCGACATGCTGAGTCGCAACTCGCCGCTGGCGCTGGTCATCGGCAGCCGGACCATGCAGGCCAACGGCCAGGTCAGCGAGGAGGTGCCACCCCGCACTGGCGGCTATCTGGAACAGGTGTCCTCGAAGTATCCATTCAGGGTGGTCACCGATCTGTCCCACAATGAGTACGGCAGCCATGTCTGGAGTTACTCCAGGGCCAGCCTCATCATCTATCCCTTGCTGGGCATATTGGTGGGGGTTGGCGTGTTCTGGCTGACGGGCCGCTCTACCTCTCCTTCACAAGAATTGCGGCGGGCGCTGGCCCAGCGGGAATTCATACCCTATCTGCAACCCGTGGTGACGGGGGACGATGGACACTGGTGTGGCTGCGAGGTGCTGATGCGCTGGCAGCATCCCCGTCAGGGCATGATATCGCCGGATCGCTTCATTCCGCTGGCGGAAGACAGCGGCCTCATAGTCCCCATGACCCGTCTGCTGATGGCGCAGGTGCGGGATCAGTTTGCCGGCAAGGCCCATACCCTGCCGAGGGGATTTCACTTTGGCTTCAACATCTGCGCCAGCCACTGCAAGGATCTGAGCCTGGTGGAGGATTGTCGCGACTTCATCGATGGGTTCAAGGCCAACCCCATCAAGCTGGTGCTGGAGCTGACCGAGCGGGAGCTGATAGTGGCGGATGAGGTGACCGACCGCTTGTTCGCCGAGCTGCACCAGCTCGGGGTCTTCATCGCCATCGACGATTTTGGTACCGGCCACTCCAGCCTGACCTACTTGCAGCAGTTCCAGGTGGATTTTCTCAAGATTGACCAGAGCTTCGTCGGCATGATCGGCTCGGATGCGCTCTCCAGTCATATCGTCGAGAACGTCATCGATCTGGCGACCCGGCTCGGCCTGATGCTGGTTGCCGAAGGGGTGGAAAACGAGGTTCAGGCCGCCTATCTGAGGGCGCGTCAGGTGACCTTCCTGCAGGGCTATTTCTATGGCAGGCCCATGCCGATGAAGGAGTTCGCCAAGCAACTGGCAGCCTGACAGGCCCGGTTTCTCCTGCGTGAGGAATAAAAAAACCAGCGACCTGGACAGATCGCTGGTTTTTCTTTATTCAGGCGGCAGCGCTGTCAGAGCATGCGGGCCAGGGCGCGGGTCAAGCGTTTGACCCCTTCCTCTATGGTAGCTTCATCCACGCAGGAGAAGCTCAGCCGCAAGGTGTTCTTGATCTCGGGGCGCACATAGAAGGGGGCGCCGGGTACGAAGGCGACCTTCTCCTTGATGGCTTCCTCGAACAGTGCCATGGCGCTGACACTGGCAGGCAGGGTCAGCCAGAGGAACATGCCCCCTTCCGGTCTGGTGTAGCTCACGCCGGGCGGGCAGTGACGAGCCAGTGCAGCCTCCATGGCGGCGCGCTGGCGGCCATAGACCTCCTTGATCTTCTCCAGATGGGCATCCAGCGAGTTGTCGATCAGGAAGCGGTGCAGCACCTGCTGGCTGAAGGCGTTGCTGTGCAGGTCGGTGGCCTGCTTGGCGATGGTGACCTTCTGGCGCAGCCAGTCCGGCACCAGCATCCAGCCCAGACGGAAGGCGGGCACCACCGTCTTGGAGAAGGAGCCGAGCAGCACAGTATTGTTCGGAGCCAGCTTGGCGATGGGTGGCAGGTGCTCCCCTTCGAAGCGCAGCTCGCCATAGGGGTCGTCTTCCACCATCAGCAGTTCGTGGCTGACCAGTCGCTCGGCCAGTGCTTCACGGTTGGCGCGGCTGTAGGAGATACCGCTCGGGTTCTGGAAGTTGGGCACGCCGTAGAGCAGTTTTGCGTTGGAGCCGCTGGCCAGCAGCGCATCCAGCGCCACCAGATCCAGACCCTCTTCCCCCAGCGTAATGGGCTGGAATGCCGGTTGATAGACGGAGAACGCCTGAATGGCGCCAAGGTAGCCCGGCTCTTCAATGATGAGATCCTGCCCCTCGTCGATCAGCACTTTGCCCAGCAGATCCAGCGCCTGCTGGGAGCCGCTGGTGATGAGGATATTGTCCGGGTTGACGCTCATGCCATGGCGCGCCAGATAGCGGTCTGCAATGTACTGGCGCAGCGGGGCGAAGCCCTCGGTGGCGGCATATTGCAGGGCGGCGGCGCCTTGCTCGCGCAGCACGTCCTGGCAGGCCTGATCGATGGCCTTGACCGGAAACAGGTGCGGATTGGGCAGGCCACCGGCAAAGGAGATGATCTCGGGATTGGCCGCGACCTTGAGGATCTCGCGGATAAATGAAGGCTCTACCTTCTCGAAGCGCTGGGCAAAAAACGGTTGCATAGGGTTCTCTCTGGCATGGTGAGCGGTCGCTCCATTCGACCGCCAAGTTATCCGTTTGTATCAGATTTAAAAAATGAGGCAATGGCTGCAACAAAAATCGATAAAAAAGGGCAGGTTTGGCACCTGCCCGAATTTTATCGGCCGGGGGCAGCCGTTGAGCGTAAAAAGCCCTGAATTGGTCCCTGGCCAGCGCGCGTCATTGACGGCTTGTTGGCGTTACAGACCCGGCTCCTTGAGGAAGCGGATCATCAGATCCGTGTTGGCGCTGAGCTGCTGCTCCACCCGGTCCGGGAACAGCTCGGCCATCTTGTCGAGACGGTCGTACTGGGTATGCCAGATCTTGCCCCACTGGGTCTCGCTGTCCCGGTCGCAGGCGCTCTTGGTAGCATCGTCGTAGCAGTCCCACAGCGCCGGGTTGGTGGTCTGGGAGTAGCCGTCATAGCCATCTGCCCCGTTGATGGTGAAGTTGGTGGCCTCCACGTAGGCGATGGGCACCCCCAGGCAGGCGAAGGGGGCGTGATCCGACCAACTGCCGGTCTCCCCTTCCGGATAGCCGGCGTAGCTGGGGTGGATGGCGAACGGGGTATCAGTCTGTTTGGAGATGGCCAGCAGACGGTCACGGATCTTGGGATCGAAGCTGTAGCGGCTTGGCTCGGCACAGTTGTATTCGGCCACATCCGAGTGAGCAGAGTGAACATAGACAATGTCGCCGCCAGCTATGGTGTCGTAGTTCACCATAGCCACCAATTGGGCGATGGCGGCGCTGTCGAGGCTGGCGACATAGGCCTTGGAGCCGTTGAGGCCGTTCTCCTCCGCGCCGAAGAAGGCGAAGCGTACCGTGTAGGGCAGGGTCTGCCCCTTGAGTGCCTCGGCGACCGCCAGCAGCGCCGCGACACCGGCGCCGTTGTCGGTGGCGCCTTCAGAGCCATGCTTGTCACCCGTGCTGTCGTAGTGGGCGCCGATCAGGATCACCTTGTCGCTCTGGCCCTTCAGCTCGGCGACAAGATTCTGGGAGGCCTTGTCGACCCCGCTCTTGGTGTAGGTGAACGGCTGCTTCTGCACACCGTAACCCCAGCCTGTCAGATGATCCTGGATCCAGGCTGCGGCGCGGGTCTCGGCCTCCGTACCCGTGGGTCTGGCCCCTATCCCCTCGGCGCTCGAGCTCAGTTGCACCAGATACTCATAGGCTTGCTCGGCGGCGCTGGGCGCCTGTGAATCATTGCTGGAGGTGTTGCACCCGGCCAGCAGGGCTGCGATGGCAAACGCCAATGCTTTGTGTTTCATACTGCAATCCTTTGTTGTGTATGGTTTTATTTTCGCAGGCAAGCATGCGCCCGACCCCACGCAGATTCTGTGAAGGGGGTGGCATTTGTCAATCGTGGTGGCGGAATTGGTCAGTGACGGGGGATTTGTTTCGCGAAACACTTGCGCCTTGGGCCTATCTTGGGATAATTCGCTACCCTGTTTCGCGGATTGATGAAATAACGCGCCATTCATCCATGTGATCCGTGACCCCGGGCAATGAAATAACGAGTAATCCATTCATGTCGTCTGTGACCCAGACCGATGCAATAACGAGCAATTTGATTATGTCTGTGACCCAAGATGTATTTAACGAAGACGGCAAGTTCATGCGCAAGATCCGCAGCTTTGTCCGTCGCGAAGGCCGCCTGACCAAAGGGCAGGAGAAGGCCCTGGAAGAACTCTGGCCGGTCATGGGTATCGATTTCGCGCCAGCACCGCTCGATCTGGTCGCCCTGTTTGGCCGCGAGGCTCCTGTGGTGCTGGAAATCGGCTTTGGCATGGGCGCCTCCCTGGTGGAGATGGCCAGGAATGCCCCCGAGAAAAATTTCATCGGCATAGAGGTACACTCACCGGGCGTGGGTGCCTGCCTCGGCACCGCCCAAGAAGCGGGCGTCACCAATCTCAAGGTCATCTGCCACGATGCGGTCGAGGTGCTGGAGCACATGATCCCGAACGGTTCGCTGGCCTGCCTGCAACTCTTCTTCCCGGATCCCTGGCACAAAAGTCGTCACCACAAACGCCGCATCGTGCAGCCGGCATTTGCCCAGGATATCCGCCAGAAGCTGGCCATAGGTGGCGTGTTCCACATGGCCACTGACTGGGAAAACTATGCCGAACACATGCTGGAAGTGATGAGCGTCGCCGAGGGTTACGAGAACACCTCCACCACCGGCAACTGGGTGCCTCGTCCCGACTGGCGTCCGCTGACCAAATTCGAACAACGGGGCCATCGTCTGGGCCACGGGGTTTGGGATCTGATTTTCAAACGCGTTAACTAATTTAACGAGTCAACTAACCTAAGGAGCTATCATGGCCAATCGTAGCCGCCGTCTGCGTAAGAAACTGCGAGTCGACGAATTCCAGGAAATGGGATTCGACATCAGTTTCAATTTCCCGGTCGGCACTGCCGAAGAGACCATCGATGCGGTAGTCGATGCGATGATCGATGAGGTTGTTGAACCCCGTAGACTGGCGTTCGCCGGTTCAGGCCACCTGGCCTGGGAAGGGATGATCTGCACTCAGCAACTGGGCAAATGTACCGAAGAAGACCGCGCCGTTCTCAAATCCTGGCTGGAAGGCAAGGGGATGGAAGCCGTGGTGGTCACCGAACTGTTTGACCTCTGGTACGGTGAACCGGCCTGATAACCGCTTGCCTGTTGTGGGCGACCTGTTACGGGTACCCTGTGTCGGGTACATAGACAAATCCCGCCATTGGCGGGATTTTTGTCAGTGGGGATGGGATCTCCACAGCCCCTAGTTATGGAATCGCTTATGGTGTTGTCATCCGAATTACTGGCCAGCATTCTGGCCGAGGTGCGCCCGCTGCTCGGGCAGGGCAAGGTGGCCGACTATATTCCGGCCCTGGCCCGGGTGCCGGCCGATCGGCTCGGCATGGCGGTCTGTACCGTGGAGGGGGAGCTGTTCACCGCCGGTGACGCCTTCGAGCCCTTCTCCATCCAGAGTATCTCCAAGGCCCTGAGCCTGACGCTGGCGCTCACCCTCTATCAGGAGGAGGAGATTTGGGCCCGGGTGGGCAAGGAGCCCTCCGGCCAGCCTTTCAACTCGCTGGTGCAGCTGGAGTTCGAGCAGGGCATACCACGCAATCCCTTTATCAACGCCGGTGCCCTAGTGGTGAGCGATCTGCTTGAGACCCGGCTCACGGCCCCGCGCCAACGTACTCTGGAGCTGGTGCGTCGCCTCAGTGGCAACCCTGCCATCATGGCGGATCAGGTGGTGGCCCGCTCCGAATATCAGCACTCCGCCCGCAACGCCGCCATCGCCTATCTGATGAAGGCTTATGGCAACTTCGAAAACGAAGTGGACAAGGTGCTGCAAAGCTACTTCAATGCCTGCGCCATCCGCATGAGCTGTGTCGATCTGGCGCGGGCATTCATCTATCTGGCCAACCGCGGCGTGCCGCTGGGGGCCGGTGAGCCGCTGCTGCCGGCCCGCACCACCAAGCAGGTCAATGCCCTGCTCGCCACCTGTGGTCTCTACGACGAGGCCGGTGATTTTGCCTATCGGGTCGGTATGCCGGGCAAATCCGGTGTCGGAGGGGGTATCATGGCGCTGATCCCAGGTGAGCTCTGTGTGTGTGTCTGGTCGCCCGAGCTCAACAAGGCTGGCAACTCGCTGGCGGGCACGGCGGCACTGGAGCTGCTGGCCGAGCGTCTGGGCCGTTCCATTTTTTAACCTTGTTTACCATGAATCGAGAAAACATCATGAAAGCATATATTGGTCTGTTGCGGACCGGTCTGACGGCCCTGTTGCTCTGGTGCGCGCTGCCCGCCTTTGCAGCCGAACTGCCACCCCTCTCGCTGGCGGATGCCAAGGCCAAACAGGCCGTTATTCTGGATACCCGTGCCAGCCACTTCTATCAGGGCTGGCCCATGGAAGGGGAGAAGCAGGGTGGCCACGTTGCTGGCGCCGAAAATCTCTCGGCCGACTGGAAATACAGCGATGACGAATGGCCCAAGGCGCTGGAGATCAAGGGATTGAAAGCCGATCGTCCGGTGGCGCTCTATGGCGAGCCGCGGGAAGTGGCCGAGGTGGCCCGTCTGCTGCGCAAGCAGGGCATCAAGCAGCTGTTCGAGCTGCAAGCGTGGAAAGCCGCGCCGCGCGAGTATCTGGCGCGCTGGCAGCAGCTGGTCTATCCGCGCTGGCTGGCGGACCTGCAGGAAGGCAAACCCGTGGTTGCCGCCCCCAAAGGGGAGTGGAAGCTGTTCGAAGTGGATTGGGGTTCACCCAAGGCCTATCTCATCAGTCACATACCCGGGGCTGGCTATATCGATACCAACCGCCTGGAAGAGGAGCCGTTGTGGAACAAGGTCTCTGACGAGGCGCTCAAGGCGCTGCTGCTGGAAAATGGCATCCGTCACGACACTACCGTCATCCTCTATGGTCGCAACACAATGGCGGCAGCCCGCGCGGCGCACCTGATGATGTATGCCGGCGTGGCCGATGTGCGCCTGCTGGATGGCGGCCTCGATGCCTGGTTCGTGCAGCACCTGCGCACAGAAACCGGCCTGCCCAACAAGTTCGAGCCGGTGAAAGAGTTTGGCGTGGCCATTCCGGCCCACCCCGAGTACTACACCACACTCGATCAGGCCAAGGCGTTGCTCAAGCAGCCCGACAGTGCCCTGGTCAGCGTGCGCACCTGGGACGAGTTTGTCGGCAATACCTCAGGTTACAGTTACATCAAGCCGAAAGGCGACATTCCGGGGGCCAAGTGGGGTCGTGGTGGCGTGGATGCCAACAGCATGAGCGACTTCCACAACCCGGACGGCACCATGAAACCGGCCCGCGAGATCCTCACCATGTGGGATGAGTGGAATATCGAGCCGACCCAGCAGGCCGCTTTCTACTGCGGTACCGGCTGGCGCGCCTCCGAAGCCTTCTTCTACGCTTGGTTGATGGACTGGAAGCGGATCAGCGTCTATGACGGTGGCTGGTACGAGTGGAGTGCAGACCCTGCTAACCCCACAGTGACCGGTGAGCGTCAGCCCGCCAAGTCATGAACAGGCAGTAACAAGAGGCCGGACAGATGTCCGGCCTTTTTCATATGTGCCGCTGGCATCACGTTCAACGTCGATGCCAAGTCACTGATTTTTGATGTAGATCCCGTTCTGTCAATCCACTCTGTGGGGGCGGTGAGGTTGCGCTAGGCTTCAGTCACCACCCTCGTGGTGAGGGTGAAGAGGGAGACGAGACAGGCGATGAAACAACTGATGATGATCCTGGTGTGTGCACTGGGACTCGTGGCGTGCAGCTCTCAATACATCATGAGTACCAAGGATGGGAAGATGATCACCACCGACAGCAAGCCCAAGCTGGATGAGAGCACCGGCATGTACCGCTATTACGATGCCGAAGGGCGGGAGGTGATGATCAAGCAGGATGATGTCACCCAAATCATGGAGCGTTGAGGCTCCACCAAAGAACAAGGGCTGCCTGCGGGCAGCCCTTGTTGTTTCTCGTGTCAGTTGATCTCGGCCACCTGGCGGTTGACCTGACCGACAAACAGCTGATGGAAGCGGGAGTGGGAGTTGGCCAGCAGGCTGACTGGTGAGCCCTGTTCCACCACGGTTCCCGCTTCCATTACCACCACCTTGTCCACCGACAGCAGCGGCTCCAGATGGTGGGCGATGACCAGATAAGTGGCCTCCGGCCGATAGCGATAGAGCAGCTCCGCCATCTTGCGCATGCCGCCGTGATCGAGATCCGAGGTGGCCTCGTCCAGCACTATGAGCGGGCGACGTGACAGCAGTATGCGGGCGATCACCAGCAGTTGGGTCTCGCCGGCCGAGAGTTGCAGCTTGTCGAGGTCCTCGTCCAGCCGGCCAGCGCAGCGCTCGGCCAGACCGACCCGTGCCAGTGCCAACTCCAGCGCCTCGTCATCCTGCTCGGTGAGCGGCGCCAGGTTGGCGCGCAAGGATCCGAAGAAGGTGAGGGGCGTCTGGGAGACGGTGTCGTAGAGATCCCGTACCGCCTCCGGTGCAAGCCGGGACAGAGGCTGATCGCCGTAGTAAATCTCTCCCTGTGAGGCCGGATACATGGCTTGCAGCACACCGAGCAGCGAGCTCTTGCCCGCACCGGTACGACCGCAGACCCCCACCTTCTCGCCGGGGGCCAACTCGAAGTTCACCTTGTGCAGGGCCCACTGGCTCGCCTCCGGATAGCGCAATCCCAGGTTGTCGAAGCGCACCCCGGGATGGGACGTGGCAAGGGCTTCCCCATGCTGGCGCTCGCTCTCGATTTCGCTGTATTCGCGCACCCGCTCCACCGCATTCATCACCTGCTCCACTTCGGCGAAGGTGCGAATGAGGGAGTTGAGCATGGCCGAGGCGGTAAAGGCGTAGGTGATGGCGACGGCCCCCAGCAGCGAGCTGTTGCCAAAGGCCACCATCAGCGCCACGGCGCCTACCAGCACGGCGGAGAGCAGAGTCTGGTGCATGCCGAGCCAGCGGTTGATGGAGGTGGTGGTGTACCAGCTGCGCAGGTTGTTGTCATAGTGCAGTAGCACCTGATCCAGCGCGAAGCGCTCGGCTCCGGCCAGACGCAGGGCGGGGGCACCGCGAATGGTCTCGCTGATGCTGATGTAGAGCGGCGAGCGCAGCACGGATGCCTGCCGCCGCAGCTTGAGCTGCACCGCCCGGTAGCGCCGTTGCAGCACATAGAGCGCCCAGCCCACCAGGGGGGCGATGAGCAGCAGCAGCGGCATGTTGACGCCTATCACCACCACCTGCAGCAGCACTGAGATGAGCATGCCGAACAGCCCCATCAGCATGGACAGCAGTATCTCCTGCGCCTCCCCCAGATCCCGATCGAAGCGGTTGAGGATGCGCCCCTGCGGCACCTTGTCGAAGAAGGCCATGGGGGCGCGGCTGATGCGACTCAGCATGCCGTCGAACAGGGTCCAGGCCAGCTTGAGCCCCAGCTTGTAGTTGATGACCCGCACCACCATGATACAGACCAGCGATCCAGCCCCCAGCAGCACATAGATGCCGAGCAGTGAACTCACCTCTGTGAGCCCGGCCTTGCCGCCGAGCCAGAGATCCGAGGCGATGCGCAGCCCCTCCTGCCCCAGGGTGAGCAGCAGGGCGATCAGGATGGCGCCAGGGGCGGCGAGACGCTGCCACATGAAGCCAAACAGCCCCCAATCCACCTTGCCTTCCACCACCTTCTCTTCGCTGAACTGTTCAGCCTCCTGCGGTGCCACCATGGGGGCGGGAAGCGGGTGCTGGATGAGATCCGCCAGCTGGCGGGCATCGAGCTCAACCAGTCGGCCCTGCTCTATGCGGATCACCCGATCGCAGTGGGCCAGCACGTCCGGGTCGTGGCTCACCAACAGTCGGGTCGGGCCCGGTTTGAAGGCGAGCCCTTGCTCCAGCACCTGGGCCGAGACGATGGGGTCCAGTGCCGAGAGAGGGTTGTCCAGCAGCAGAATATCGGCCTGGGCATAGAGGGCGCGGGCCAGAGCGACTCGCTGCTGCTGACCGCCGGAGAGGCGGGTACCCAGCTCCCCCACCAGGGTCTGATCGCCGTGGCTGAGCAGGTTGAGGTCGGCGCCGAGGGCGCAAGCCCCCAGTACCCAGCGATAGCGTTCACCGTGCCAGGGCTGACCGAACAGTATGTTGTTGCGAATGGTGGCGTTCATCAACCAGGGCTTGTGGCCCAGGTGGGCGACCCGGCCGTGACG
Organism: Aeromonas sp. 5HA1; assembly: GCF_029237245.1. Classification (NCBI taxonomy): domain Bacteria; kingdom Pseudomonadati; phylum Pseudomonadota; class Gammaproteobacteria; order Aeromonadales; family Aeromonadaceae; genus Aeromonas; species Aeromonas sp. 5HA1. The sequence continues at coordinate 480,138 of NZ_JAACFW010000001.1, read as the reverse complement.
GCGGATCTCCCCCTCGAAGCTGTCATCGAAGCCGGCGATGAGGTGCAGCAGGCAGCTCTTGCCCGCGCCGGTGGGGCCCGTGATCCCCACCAGTTCCCCCGGCTGTATGATGAGGCTGGCCCCTTGCAGTACCGGTTTTTGCTGGTGCAAGGCAGTGACCGCATCGACCCGCAGGCTGCCGACGGGCAGGCTGGCATCGGTGAGATCCCTGTGCTGCTCCGGGCTGTTGAGGAACTCGCACAGCCGGTTGAAGCCGGTGTTGAAGTTGATCAGGGTGCGGATGAGATAGGGCAGCCGCATCATGGGGATCCGCAGCACGGCGAACAGGGCTATGGTGGTGAACACCTGGGGCAGGGTCAGGCTCTGGCCCGATACCAGATAGGTGGTGAAGGTGGCCAGGGTCACCAGCAGTGGCGTGCTCAGCATCAGGCTGTCGTTGATGGCATCGAGCTTGAGCACCCGACCGAGTACCCCCAGCTCCTGCTGGCGCTTGGCGTTGGCAGCCCGGGTGAAGAAGGCGCCTAGCCCGTTCTGGCGCACCAGCCGCAGCTTCTTGATGTATTCCGCCAGTATGCCGTTGCGTTCGTCCTGCTGGCGCTTGAGCTGTTGCTCCTGCTGGTTCATCCGCCGCACCACCCGGGTGGAGATGAGCAGCAGCAGGGTGAGCACCGCAAAACCCACCAGGCCCGCGCTGCCCACTTGCCATACCAGCAGGGCTATGGTGCCGAGCAGTTGCAGTGCCATGGTGAGCGGCATGGCGGGGTCGGCCAGGATCCAGGTTATGTCCCACACATCCCGGTTGATGAGGTTCTGCACCCGACCGCCGGCCCTGTCGTCGAAGCTCTTTCCCCCCAGCTTCATCACCTTGGCCAGCAGGGCTTCGGCCAGTAGGCGGCGAATGGGGACGTGCATCTTGAGCGCCAGCTGCAACGAGTGCTCCGCCAGCATGCCGGCGGCGAGCACAGAGGCAAACAGGGCGAAAGCCAGCAGCAGTTTTTGCTCCGTGGGGGCGCCCGCACCGAGCTGGGTCATGCTGTGGTTGAGCAGCCAGGGGCTGGCCAGGGTCGCCAGCATGCCGAGCAGCTGCAACAGGGTGAGCAGGCCAATTCGCCCCTTGTAATGGCGCCAGATAAAGGCGGTGATGGGCCAGGGGCGTACCGGCCGGGTGGCGGTGAGCTGAAGGAAGGCATCGGCCCTGCCATCCCGTCTGTCTTCCGGCAGCAGGGGATAGAGATCGTCGAGGCCGACCTGGGGTTCGGTCAGCCCCTTGCGTTGCAGCGGGCCCGTCCAGTGATAGAAGAGGCGGCTCAGCCAGCCGGCCGAGATTTCCGGGTGATCCAATGGGTGTCCTTATTATTGTGCTGCTTCCAAAGGGTGGGGCGACTCATGGGTCGCCCTCGATATTATGTGTATCGCGACGGGCTCGTCGCCCGGCCGGGATCAGCGCTCCCGGTTCAGCCGGATGAGGCGGTCCAGTATCAGCTCGCCATCGACCCGCAGGCCGTTGTGTTCATATTCATTGGTGATCCAGGCGCGGCTGTTGCCGAGGCCCTTGAGGGTCTCGCGGCTGTAGTCGAACTCCACATACATGTCTTCGGCATAGACGGCGCAGGCAACGGGCACAGTGTTGCGGGCCAGCTGCGCCGGATCATAGAGGTGGCCCCAATCGGCCTTTTTGGCCAGCAGGTGGGCCGCTTCCTTGAGTGGTATCAGCTCACGGAACTGCTCGAACATCCAGGGGAAGATCATCTCGCCGGTGAAGGCGAAATCTTTGCCGGGTGCCCAGGCCAGGGCCGGATATTCGGCTCTGACCCGCTCGGCCGCCCAGTTGCTGGCGACCCCTTCGGCGTAGATGGACTCATGCAGTATGGCGAACACAGGGTTGGTGTTGAACGGCTGCATGGCTTGCAGCTGATAGAGGAAGGCGGGGTTGAGCCGCTCGCCGATGAAGGCATCTTCCAGCAGGTAGTAGAGCTCCTCGAAGGCACCGCTGGCGCCGAGATCCAGCCCCTGCTGCTGCAACTGCTCCACCGTCAGGCGCTGGCCGTTGGGCAGGCGCACCTCGTGGCTGTGCAGGTGGTTTGCCAGCCGGTTGGCGATGCCCTGGGCATGGGGGAAACGGGCGAAGAAGGCGCGGTTCTTGTCCGCGACCCGCTGATAGGTGGCGCGATAGACCTCATCTGCACTGCGACCTATGGGGGCCACGCCGCCTGTGAGGTAGACCTCGTGCAGACTGCCCGGGAACAGGGAGAGATAGGTAAGGCTGCAAAAGCCACCGAAGCTCTGGCCAAGCAGGCTCCAGGGGCGAGCAGGACTCAGGATGGCGCGAACATATTCCGCATCCCGCACTATGCTGTCGGCGCGAAACAGGCTGAGGTAGTCGGCCTGCTCCTGGGCGCTGCGCTGGGCCAGCGCATCGGCACTGATGGGGGTTGAGTGGCCGGTGCCACGCTGATCGAGCAGCAATACCCGAAACTCCTGCAGGGCCCGCTTGAGCCAGCCGCTATTGGCGGTCGGACGCGGGGCACCAAAACCGGGCCCCCCTTGCAGGAACAGCAGCCAGGGCAGCTCCTCGTGCAGCTTGTCCTGGCGGCAGAGGGTGCGACCAAACAGGATGAGCGTCTCCTCATCGTCCGGCTGCTGGTGATCAAGGGGCACGGTGAAGAAGTGTGGCTCGCAATGGATGCCGTCCAGCACGTAACGCAAGGGGCTGCTCATCTGACGTTCTCCCTGAACGAGGTGATTTTTTGGTGGGAGCCATATCATAACCATGGCCCCCGGCCCGGTCACGCCGGTTTTTGAAAGGGGTGGCAAGACGGGTAATTTCCCTCATGTTGCTCGCGATCCTGTGCCCGCAGTCAGCCCCCCGTCTTCTTGCTCATGAAATCTTCATCCTCTATGCCTATCGTTCCCCTTCTATCAAGGTGACATTCGGTGTCGGCATAGACAAAAAACCACCGCCACACCCTGTTTTTGTGACCTCCAGATGACCGTTTTCATGGTTGGGGGTGGGCAACTGATTGAAATGGATTTGGTTGTTTTTTGCTCTGTTCGGTAACCTTTTAGAAACAAATTGATTTAATATCTAAATTAAATTCACGCTTTTGATTATTGTTTATCTATTTGTTTTTTAATGGTTTTTTTGTTGATCTCTGCATTTTGTTTTTTGTTTCACTGATTTTTGTGTAGTTGATCATTTCTGCTCTAATCTTTATGGTTATTGCTGGTTGAACAATCAATTAACAAAAACATGCCCATAGTCGGAGTCTCTGAAAAGCGTCGTCAGCAACTGATCCAGGCCACCATCTCTTCGGTGGACGAGTTCGGTTTGCAACACACCACCATCCATCGCATCAGCACCCTGGCCGGCATGTCTTCCGGCATCATCAGCCACTATTTTGGTGGCAAACAGGGACTGATTGAAGCGGCCATGCGAGACCTGCAAGCCGCGCTTGGTCAGGCGCTGCGGGAGCGGCTCGTACCCGGTATGTCGCCACAAGCACGACTGATGGCGGTAGTGGAGGCCAATTTCACCCCTTTGCAGTGTTCCCGGGCCGTGGCGCGCACCTGGCTTGCTTTCTGGTCTCAGGCCAGCCATGAACCGGGCCTGGCCCGCCTTCAGCGGATCAATCAGCGGCGATTGCTGAGCAATCTGGCCTGCTCCTTCGGCTTGTGCCTGACCCGGCAAGAGGCACTGGCTGCCGCACAACAGAGCGCCGCCATGATAGATGGCTTCTGGCTACGCAGTGCTTTGAGCCCCAGCCCTGAACCCGATTTCAGCCGCGCCGAGCGGCTTTGCAAACTCTTTATCCAGCAACGACTGACCCCAGCGGAGTGAATTCATGTCTTTGAAGCGTTATCAGAATTTTGTCGACGGCCGTTATCTGGCCAATACCTCGGGCGAGTACTTCGAGGTGATCAATCCGGCTAGCGGGGCCGTCATCTACGAGGTCGAGGTGGCCGATGAGGCAGTGCAAACTGCGGCCATTGCGAGTGCCCAGAAGGGTTTTGCGCTCTGGTCGGCCATGAGTGGGGTCGAGCGTGGCCGGATCCTGTTGCGGGCCGTGGCTCTGTTGCGTGAGCGTAACGATATCCTTGCCGCCATCGAGGTAGCCGACACCGGCAAGCCCTGGCAGGAAGCCTCTGTGGTGGACGTGGTGACTGGCGCCGACAGCATAGAGTTCTTCGCCGGCCTGGCCGCTGCCATCGAGGGCAATCAGCAGCAGCTGGGGGCTGATTTTTACTACAGCCGCCGCGAACCCCTCGGCGTCTGTGCCGGGATCGGCGCCTGGAACTACCCGCTGCAAATTGCCTGCTGGAAGGCGGCCCCCGCGCTGGCCTGCGGCAACAGCATGATCTTCAAACCCTCGGAAGAGACGCCCCTCGGTGCCCTCAAGCTGGCGGAGATTTTCATCGAGGCGGGCATGCCCGCCGGCGTCTTCAATGTGGTGCAAGGGGATGGCCGGGTCGGTGCCTGGCTGAGTCAGGCGCCCGAGGTGGCCAAGATCTCCTTCACCGGCGAGGTGGGCACCGGCAAGAAGGTGATGCGCGCTGCTGCTGAGACCCTCAAGGGGGTGACCATGGAGCTGGGGGGCAAGTCCCCCCTCATCATCTTCGACGATGCGGATCTGGAAGAGGCGGTCAGCGCCGCCATGGTGGCGAACTTCTATACCCAGGGCGAGGTGTGCACCAATGGCACCCGCGTCTATGTGCAACAGGGGATCTACCCCGCCTTCATGGCGCGGCTGCTGGCCCGAACCCGGGACAATATCCGGATCGGCGACCCCATGGATCCCGCCACCAACTTCGGTGCCCTCATCTCTCGTGAGCATCAGCGCAAGGTGCTCGACTATATCCGCATCGGCCAGGAAGAGGGGGCCACCCTGCGCTGTGGCGGGGAGGCGCTGCGGCCAGCCATGGCACCGGATGGCTTCTTCGTCGCCCCCACCATCTTCAGCGAATGCCGGGACGAGATGCGGATCTGCCGGGAAGAGATCTTTGGTCCCGTTATGTCCGTGCTCAGTTTCGAGCAGGAAGAGGAGGTGGTACGGCGAGCCAATGACACTGCACTGGGGCTGGCGGCCGGGGTCTTCACCCGGGACATTCGTCGCGCCCATCGGGTGGTGCACCAGTTGCAGGCCGGGATCTGCTGGATCAACAGCTATGGCGCCTCCCCGGCCGAGATGCCGGTGGGCGGCTTCAAGCAGTCTGGCATAGGGCGGGAGAACGGCCTGGCGACTCTGCAGCACTACACCCAGCTCAAGTCAGTCTATGTTGGCATGCAAGCGATCCAGAGCCCGTTTTAAGGAGGCACCATGACGCAATTCGATTACATCATAGTGGGGGCGGGCAGCGCTGGCTGCGTGCTGGCCAACCGCCTGAGCGAGAATGGTCAGCACAGGGTGCTGCTGCTGGAGACGGGGGGCAGCGACAAGAGCATCTTCATCCAGATGCCGACCGCTCTCTCCATCCCCATGAACACCAAAAAGTATGCCTGGCAGTTCGAGACCGAGCCCGAGCCCCATCTGGACGGGCGGCGCATGCACTGCCCACGGGGCAAGGTGCTGGGAGGATCCTCCTCCATCAATGGCATGGTCTATGTGCGCGGCCACGCCGGAGACTTTGACGAGTGGCAGCAGGCGGGGGCGCAGGGCTGGGACTATATCCATTGCCTGCCCTACTTCAAGCGGGCCGAGCAGTGGGCCTTCGGTGGGGATGAGTATCGCGGCGCTGAGGGACCCCTTGGGGTCAACAACGGCAACCAGATGCAAAACCCCCTCTATCAGGCTTTCGTCGATGCCGGTGTGGAAGCTGGCTACGACGGGACGGCGGATTACAACGGCCGCCAGCAGGAGGGGTTCGGCCCCATGCACATGACGGTCAGGCAGGGGGTTCGCAGCTCCAGTGCCAATGCCTATCTCAGACCCGCCATGGAGCGGGCCAACCTCACAGTGCTGACCGGTGCTCTGGTCCACAAGGTGTTGCTCGAGGGCAAACACGCGGTCGGGGTGCGCTTCGAACGCAAGGGCAAGACGGAGGAGGTGAGGGCCGGCAAGGAGGTGATCCTGAGTGCAGGCCCTATCGGCTCACCTCATCTGCTGCAACTCTCCGGCATCGGCGATCCCGATACCCTGAGGGCGGCAGGGATAGGGGTACTGCACCCTCTGCCAGGGGTGGGCGAAAACCTGCAGGACCATCTGGAGTTCTATTTCCAGTTTCGCTGTCAGCAACCCATCACCCTCAATGGCAAACTGGGTCTGTGGGACAAATTCCTCATCGGCAGCCGCTGGTTGCTGCGCAAGGATGGTCTGGGGGCGACCAATCACTTCGAGTCTTGTGGCTTCATCCGCTCCAAGGCGGGGGTGCCCTGGCCGGATCTGCAATACCATTTCCTGCCTGCCGCCATGCGTTATGACGGCAAGGAGGCGTTTGCGGGCCATGGCTTCCAGGTTCACATAGGCCACAACAAGCCCCGCAGTCGCGGCCATGTGAAGGTGCGCTCGGCCGATCCCCGTCAGGCCCCCGCCATCCGCTTCAACTATCTCTCCCATCCGGATGATGTCGAAGGATTTCGCGCCTGCGTGCGACTGACCCGGGAGATCATCGGTCAACCGGCCCTGGATGCCTATCGGGGAGAGGAGATACAGCCAGGGGGGTCGGTACAAAGCGATGAGCAGATAGATGCCTTCGTGCGCAGTGCCGTGGAGAGCGCCTACCACCCCTCCTGCTCCTGCAAGATGGGGACGGACTCCCTGGCGGTGGTGGATCCCGAGACCCGGGTTCATGGCCTGCAGGGGCTGCGGGTGGTGGATTCTTCCATCTTCCCGACCATTCCCAATGGCAACCTCAATGCCCCCACCCTGATGGTGGCCGAGCGCGCCGCCGACCTGATCCTGGGCAAGGTGCCACTGACGGCGCACCCGGTCGAGGTGGGGCTGGCCGACCACTGGCAGGAGAAGCAGCGTCCGCGGGAGCCAGTGCGTTCCCTGGCTTGAGCCCGTTGGTTGAATAAAAAGAGATGCCACTACCCGGATGGCAGTTCGTCAGACCTTAGCTATCGCCCGATCGCACTTGATACCGGCGATAGCTAAGCCCTGATCCCGTGTCCATTTCCCCTCGCCACTGCGGGGTTGGGGGAGTCATGTCCGCAGGAAGCCGAACTGCCTCTTGAACATCACAATGCAATGACAAGGAGCACTTATGTTTAGTCACGAAAGGGATATCACAGGAGGTCAGTCATGACAGTCTGGCTCAGTGCAGGAATACTGTTTACCTTTGCCGCCATCGCCTTTGTGCTCTATCGCTGGGGCAATATTCGTTGTATCGGTACCACGCCGGTGCGCACCTTTACCTTCGTCGCCATCCTGTTCACCTCCGGGTTGGATGTGGGGCTCATCATGTTCCCGCTCACCGAGTTTGCCGGTTATGCCGATCTGCAGGCGAGCCCGGAATATGGCTTCACCAATCCGCTTGCCATTGAATTCGGTTACTGGGGATTTCTTATCTGGGGTTTCTACTTTCTGACCTGTTTCTATTTCTGCGTGATAGAACCCAGAGTGAAGTTCTTTGAGCTGGCGCCGGTGAAGTTCCTCAACAACATGGTGATCATTGGCACCTGTGCCTTCACCGCCTATCTGCTGCTGAGCAACCTGCCCTGGTATCTGCCCCAGATCGGGGATGGCGAGAGCCTGGTGGCGAGTTTTTACCTGATAGTGCTGCTGGTGATTGCGCTCTCCATCTATTCGAGCACCAGCCTGAAGTTCGTCAGGATCCTGAGCCTGGGCACGACGACCTGCTTCATCGCCCTGATCGCCCTGATGTGGGGCGCCGCCTTTCTCACGCCGGCGGGATCTCTCGCTGATTTTGCCGCGACGCTGGCGCTGGTGGGAGGATACTTTGGTCACATGGAGCGCTTCGTGTTGCCCCTCAATGATTACCACGCCTTTTATCTCTATTGGTGGTTCTCCTGGAGCATCATGATCGGTCAGTTCACCGCCCGCTTCGTCGGCGGCCTGCGCACCTGGCAACTGCTGGGGGCCATGCTGGTGTTCCCCTCCCTGGCTATCGCCGTCTGGTTCGCCGTGCTCTACTACTACCACGAGCAGGGACTCTCGACCGCCGGCTTCTTCAACTGGGCCATGGTCGCCGTGGGGATCACCATGGTGATCAACTCCCTCGACTCCCTGATCCGCCTCTATACCGACAACCTGGGGTTGACGACCCAGCGGCTCGGCCAGTGGCGTTACTTCGGACTCAACTTGCTGATGCTGGCCGGCTTGACCCTGCTGTTCAAACTCGACTTCCTGCAGATCCAGTGGGTCGGTGCTCTGGTGATCGGCCTCTTCTTCGCCTGTTTCGGCTACATCATCAGGTACAAGCTGAAGGCGGTGAGCAGCATAGAGGGCGCGCCAAAGGAGAATCGCCTCGACTACGGCAAGATAGAGCTGGCCGGATAAGAGGGGGAGCCAGGGGTGCAGAGTCGGTGTGCTTCAAGGCTGGATCCGCCGGTTAAACAGAGCCGAGACCTTGCTGCCTGTCACCTCCTTGTGAGCCAGGCATACGATCGCCCGCACATCCGCGCGTCAGCATGCTCATGAAACGGGACAGGAAGGGTCTCTTTGATGAATTTATTATCGAGGCAAAGGTTGACGATAAAGGGAGGCTGACACAAAGATGGCTCGCCTGCCGATGTGCGCAGGGATCAGTGCTGGAACAGGGTGAGGTGGACTTGGTGAAGCCATCGTGGATACGACGTCGGAAAAAAGAGAAAGGGGTGAACCCGGAAGGCGTGCTGCAAACAGGGCTCTTGCTGTTTAGCGCCGCCTGTGGGGCTACCCTGCTATTGGCAGCCTGCAACGGCAGCTGAAAGGCATAAAAAAAGCCCGCTCTATGAGCGGGCTCTTCAAATTTGGCTCCTCCTGCTGGACTTGAACCAGCGACATACGGATTAACAGTCCGCCGTTCTACCGACTGAACTAAGGAGGAATTATTGGTGCCCAGAGACGGAATCGAACCGCCGACACGGGGATTTTCAATCCCCTGCTCTACCGACTGAGCTATCTGGGCAACGGCGCGCATTAAACCCTTTATACGCAGATGTGTCAACCACAGGGGGCAGATTGAGGTACCGTTCGCTCGATAACCGAGCAATTTCCCCTCCTGTCAGCGGTTTTTACCCTCAATTCTGCCTTGTTGTGCTGTTTTTTCGTTGTGGGCAATGAAAAAGGGGGCTTGAGCCCCCTGGGTGCATTGGATGACTCAGTGACGGCTGACGATGATCCGCCCCGTGCTCATGTCGCGGGCCTGACCCGTGACGCTGATCTTGAGACCATGCTCGGGCAGCAGGCGACCCGCATCCGGGATCTCCTTGCTCTGGTAGCTGCGGGAATCCTTGAACACCCGGTTCGGGGTGACCCAGAAATCGCGCAGCAGGGAGCCGCTCGGGTGCTTGAGGTTGAGCGGTTGCTGGAAGCCCAGGCTGAAGGTGGCATCGTGGATCTGGTAGCGGGTGCCGGCGACGGCGCCGTCACTCCACTTCAGAGTGCGTTGGTCTGCATCAACGACGCCGAGGAAGCCCTCACCCGGGTGGACGCCTACCCAGTTGTTGTCCTGGCTGTTGTCCACGTACCAGAGCAACATGCCCGGCTCGTAGCGCATCAGCTGGTCAGACACATTGATGTGGGCCAGCCCCTTGTCGACCCCCGCATGGTTGCGCCACTCGGCCAGATAGTAGTGATCCTTGGCCTCGTTGCCGTTGCTCTTCACAAACCCGGCCAGGGTGAAAGCTGAGTTGCCTTCGGCCCCGTCGCTCACCAGCGTATCCCCGTCGGCCAGGATCAGGATCTCGTCCACGAACAGGCCGTTCTCGGCCACGCCGCCATCGCTCAGGTATTGCAGGGTGAGGGTTATCTTCTGACCGGCCCAGGGGCTCAAGTCAAATTCGGCATCGGTCCAGCCATTGGAGTTGCCCGTGATGCCGACGCCAAAGCCGATCCCGTTCGGATCGTCGCTGGTGGTCAGGTTGCCGGGGATGGGCTGGCCATTGACCAGCACCCGCCCATAGTCAAACCCCTCTTCAATCTGGTACCAGGCCTTGAACGCCAGACTGGCGCTCTGCTTGCCGGTCAAGTCCAGGGTGAGGTTCATGCGGTTGTCGAGGTTGTTGGCCTTGCCACCGTGGTATTCGTATTGGCCGGCATAAGGCGGATTGAGCGGGATCTGCTTGGCGGGCAGATTGATGCGTACCACGTCGTCGTTGCGGCCCTTGTCGTTGGCTTGATCCAGCATGTAGACGTTGCCGCGGGGGCTGAGGTCGGCGAGCTGCACATTGCTGCCGTGCAACCAGTTGCCGCCGAGGGAGGCCTGCAGGAACTCCTTGGCCCAGGCGGAGAAACCGGTCGGCTCTGTGCCGCCTATCACGCCGGCCCAGGAGCCGGATGACATGATGGACCAGGTGGCCACAGGTTCACCCTTGCCTGTGTACTTGGTGTCGTACTCGTCCGGCAGTCCCAGATCGTGGCCATATTCATGGGCACAGACCCCGGCCGCCGCATCGATGGGCTGGATGGTGTAGTCGTAGGCGGCAAACTGGCCGCCGAAGTTGCCGTTCGGGCTGCTGGTGCCGGGGATGGGGAAGGGGGCACCCAGGTTCCAGCGATGGGCCCAGATGGCATCCTCGCCAAGATCGCCACCACCGGCCTCTTCCCCCACGCTGGAGTGGAAGATCATCAGGTGGTCGATGAGACCGTCCGGCTCGTTCCGGTTGCCGTTGCCGTTGAGATCGTAACGATCCTCCTGGTCAAACTGGGCCAGATCGATGGAGGGGTCATTGGCAACCTGGATCAACGCCTCCTTCACCAGGTCCCGAATGGTGTTGGGGGTGGCATTGGCGCCGTAGTAGGCGGCATTCTTGTCGGCGGTATACCAGCCAGCCACCTGCCCGCGCACGCTGTAGCTCTTGCCGGATTGCTGCTCGTAGAACTGGCGCATGGAGATGAAGGTTTCACCGTTCGGGCCCTTGTAGCCCTTGCTGGAAAACAGCAGGTCGTTGTAGTGCTCAGGTGTGTAGTCCGGGTAGTACATCTTGGTGAGATCCGGGGTGACGCTGTTCTTCGGGTAGTCAGGAAAGTCCACCAGGATGGCGAGGATCTTGTCCTTGCGCATCTTGCCGTTGTAGTGCTCCTTTTCGATGGACTTGAGCAGCAGGGTGGGTACCCGGTCGCCAGGACGGGCCGTGCCGTTCAGGCGGATCTTCTTGAGGATGGTCTCCCGCATCTTGCCCTCTTTCACCGCCAGGGTGCCGCTGTGGCCCTGGTAGGCTCGCGACTTTTCGCGATAAAAACGGGCGAGGGCGGCCTGCTCCATCTCGGGGGAGGCCAGGGTGGGGATGCGGCCGCTTTTCTTCAGCATATCCAGCACCTTCACCTCGTCGGCCAGGGGGGCATCGAACGGGCCATGTACCGGGGTGGCCATGGCGTGGTTTCCAATCATAAGGGTTGAGCCGATGATCAGGCTCATTATTGTTTTTTTAGGCATTCTATGTGCTCCTTCACATGATAAAAGGGAGCCTTTCTGGCTCCTCTTTCCGTACGGGCCCTGTTGCGCCCGCGTCCCTTGATACACCCCTTGAGTGACCCTTGTCACTGAGTGAGAACTGGTGGATAGTGCTGATTTCACTGTGCTTTTCGATGGGGTTGTGCGTATCGTCAATCCAGATGTGAAGTTCCGTATGGGACATTTCACGAGAAGCGGCAGATTACACTTTATTAACCTTTTATGATGGCACCCCATTTGGGGTGGCCCCGGGCGAGCCGCTATCTTGGCTTGCGCATTGAGCCGGATGCACTCTGCGGGTATGCTTTGCCGCAACTATGCCGCGCTGGGTGAATGTGAGCCGAAGCAGGCACCCGATTGCCGACGGCATGTGACACTAACAAAGTAGTAGCTGGGGTTAATATGAGTCTTTATATGCAAGAGTGGCGTGCAGAGACCACCGCCATCGTCAACGAGTTGCTGGCTGATGGCAGCAACCCGGATCTGGAATATGACATTGAGCACCACTTCGCCTGTCAGGATTTCGATCAGCTGGAGAAAGCGGCCGTCGACCTGTTCAAGGCCGGTTTTGAAGTGACTGACGCGGAAGAGATGGAGCTGGATGACGGCGCCCCCATCTTCTGTTTCGATGCCACCATAGAGCGCAAGCTGGACATAGAGACCATAGTGGCTGACATCGAGAAAATGTTGCCGATCCTCAAAAAGTACGGCGTGGATTACGACGGCTGGGGCACTTACTTCCAGGAGTAAGGACAACCGCGGGTGTCGGCGCTATGCCGGACAACAAAAAGGCCACTTTCGAGTGGCCTTTGTTTTGTCTGCGGTCAGCTGCCGGGCAACTGATAGTTGCGGGCAAACTCGTCGGGTGGCAGCGGGCGGCTGAACAGGTAGCCTTGCAGCCGATCGCAACCGGCTTGTACCAGCCAGGCTTGCTGCTCGGGGGTTTCAACCCCTTCGGCTGTGATCCTGATCCCAAGCTCGTGGCCCAAGCCGATGACGGAGCGCACTATGGCGGTGGTGGCCTGGTTGGTGGCCAGCCCCTGGGTGAAGCTGCGGTCCAGCTTGAGGGTAGCCACCTGCAGCCTGGGCAGGTAGGCGAGCGAGCAGTAACCTGTGCCGAAGTCATCGATGGCGAGCTGGAACCCCGCCTCAATCAGATTGGCGAGGTTGCTCTCAATCTCGTCGGCGTTCTCCATCAGCACCCCTTCGGTGATCTCCAGCTCCAGTTGCCAGGGGGCGAGCCCGTGACGCTCTATGCAGGCGAAGATCTGCGGGCAGAGGTCGGGGTCACGAAATTGCAGCGGTGACAGATTGATTGAGAGCACCAGATCCGGCGCCGCACCCTGCCAGCGAGCCAGTTGGGCACAGCCTTGTTCCAGCATGCGCTGACCGAGCTGGCCGATGAGCCCCAGCTCCTCTGCCAGCGGGATGAATTCATCTGGCGAGATCATGCCGAGTTCGGGGTGGGGCCAGCGGCAGAGCAGTTCAGCCCCGTGCAACTGGTTGTTGCGGGTGCTGATGATGGGCTGATAGACGGCGGTGAGCTGCCCCGACTTGATGGCCAGCGGCAGCTGGGCCGCGATCAGCTGACGGCGTTTGAGTTTGGCGTCTAGCTCGGGATCGAACAGGGTACAGTGCTGCTGCTGACGCTTGCCCTGGGCCAGCGCGGCCTCGGCATGGCTCAATAGCCGTTCGGCATCGTTGGCCCTGCCGTGGGCGATGCCGAGGAACACAGGGATCTGGATCCTGTGTTCTTCGATCTGGTAGGGCACCATCAGCTCGTTTTGCAGGCGGCGACTCCAGTCCGCCAGCGGTTCGCTCAGCTCGGGCAGCAGCATGGCGAAGTCGTCGGCGGCGACCCGGCACACCAGTGACTGGGGCGGCGCCAGCTGTTGCAGACGACGAGCTACCTGGCTCAGCAGGCGATCGGCTACCCGGATGCCGAAGCGGTCATTGATCTCGCGAAAGTGTTGCAGGTCGACCAGCAGCAGGCTGGCCTTGCGGGCCCCGAGGTGGCGACTGGTCTGCAGAAAATGGGAGAGTTTGAGCAGGCCGGTCAGGCTGTCGTAGTGCTGCTCCTGCTGCAACTGGGCCTGGGTGGTCCGCAGTCCGGTGATGTCACGGCTCAAGGTCAGGATGCCGAGGGAGTTGCCCTCGTCGTCCGGCACATCGACCCGGGTTATCTCCAGGTGGCGGCCCTGACCGTTGGCATCCACCAGGCAGTATTCGCCCCGTCCCATGGGCAGCTCGGTTGAGAGTCTGTGTGCGACACGCTGGCCGAGCGCCTCGCTCGCCGCCATGCCCATGAAGTCGAGAAAGGCCTGGTTGCAGTCGATGAGCAGTCCCTGATGGTCTTCCAGCCGGATGGGATCCGGGATGGCGTCCAGCAGCCGGCGCTGCAGCAGTTGCTGCTGGCGAAAGGTCTGCTCCAGCTCCTTGCGCTGGCCAATCTCGTTGACCATGCCAAACAGCGCCACCGGCTTGCCCTGCTCGTCATAGAGGGGGATCTTGTGGATCTCCATCCAACGGGTGCTGTCGCCACTGTTGCAGTGCAGCTGCTGATAGAGCAGAGGATTGCCCTCTGCCAGCAGGCGATCATCCTCTTCCCGAAAGATGTTGCCCCATGGCATCTCTATGTCCGTCTTGCCGATGAGCTCTTCTGTTTGCTGCAGACCGGCCTGTTCCACAAACGTGCGGTTGGCAAACAGGTAGCGCCCGTCCGTATCCCGACAGAAGATATTCATGGGCAACTGATCGATGATCTGCTGTAACAGCGTCAGGGTGAGCAAGGAATTCACGCAGGCACTCACGGGGGGAATTTCGAGCAAATCTATGATAGCAGACGGGTTTTGTAAAGCTTGGGTTAACGAGGATGCATTTCTGCCGATCTCTGCTGACAGTCTGTGTCGTCAACGCCATAATAGCCGCCGGTTGGCCGATGGCCGAATAATATGGATGAGAGAAGCAGCATGAAAAAGATATTGGGGATCGCCCTGGCCCTGCTGATGGCCGGGTGTGCCAGCGACAACAATGGTGGTGAGCAGTACCGCTATAACCCGCCGGTTGCCAAGGCGACCAACAACACCCAGGAGATGCAGATCCCGGTGGATCTGGTGTGGGCGCGCGCCGAGAAGTGGTTTGCCGATCATGGTCTCAACATCGAGAACAGCCAGCGTGGATCGGGTCTGATGACGGCCAACGTCGAAAATTCCGCCGATGGTCTGGAGTGGCTGGATTGCGGCACCATGGGCTCCAAAGTGGCGCTGGGCAACCCCAATCTGCAGATCAATCTGATCATCACCCAGAGCGGCAACAACAGCGTGGCGACCGTCAACGTCAAGGGCAATACCCAGCTCTACTTCGTTGAGTCGTCCGGTGAGCGTGTCGCAGCTCCTTCCATCACGCCTGTCTGTGTCTCCCAGGGGCGCCTGGAACAGAGTCTGTTTGCCACTCTGGGCAACTGATCCGCCTCTGTCAGCCGCCTGCTTGTCTGGTGGCCAGCATCACCCCCCCCTTGCTTGCAGCGGGGTGTTTGTTTTTGGGTGGCCAGCGTGCCCTGAATAGAGGGTATATGCCGCCGTCAGCGCATTTCAGGTTCTGACACCCGGGTGCCCCTGTGTTGCCGCCAGACATAAAGAAAAACGCCCCCGGCAGGGGCCGGGGGCGTTCGGAGCGTCAGCACGACTGGCTGGCGACTAGAGGGCGCTGTCGCCGTGAAAGAGAGCCTGCTCGCCGGATTTGAGCACATAGCCTTTCCAGGGGAAGAGCTGGTAGGCACCTCCCTGCCAGGACCAGTTGCCCTCATCCCCTTGTCGGGTCAGCAAGGTCTGCTCACCGTTTGGCAGGGTCAATTCGGCCTTGCTCTGGTCGGTATTGAACAGCACGAAGGCGCTTCCGGTCTCATTCGCATCGAGCGATTGCAGCCGCACCGCCTGTTCGAACAGACGCACGCACTGGTTGGTCAACGCGGACCATTGATAACCGGCGCTGGCACGACAGCCGTGGATATCCTGATCATTGCCGACCATATGCTGGGTCGGGGTACTGCAAGCCGCCAGCAGCAGGGAGGCGGCCATCAGAGTCAGAGTGCGCATGCTTACTCCTGCTTGTCTTCGAGATTGTCCCGTTCGATGACGATGTTGGAGAAACCCAGCTCCTTGAAGTAGTTCTCCTGGTAATCCTTCACGCTCTTCTTGTCGCGGCGGCAGACTTGGGCCAGCTGGGCCTCCATGGCGTGGAAGCTGGAGAGATCCAGCCCTTCGGCGGCGGCAATGGCATCGTAGATGCTGCGAAACTTGTCGTTCGCATAGCCGAGCTCTTTGGTCTGCTTTTTGTAGGTGTAGGTAATCTTAAACGCCATCTGGCCCTTCCTTCTTCAATTTGGCTTGCTTGCGTTGGACATAGAGATAGAGGCTTTCGACCTTCTCCCGTGCCCAGGGGGTCTTGCGCAAGAACTTCAAGCTGGACTTGATACTGGGGTCGTCGGTGAAGCAGCGGATGTTTATCTGCTGTCCGAGCTCTGCCCAGCCATAGTGCTCGACCAGGGCGGTGACGATCGCCTCCAGGGTCAGCCCGTGCAGCGGGTTTTTTGCTTGCGAGGAGCCTGGCTGGTCACTCATGCGTCGGCCGCCAGCTTGGCAAAGGGTTGCCCCATGCGAGTGGTGACGCCATTGGCCAGATGGGGCTCAAAACCGGCAAGCATGCCAGGGCCAAACAGGCAGACCACTGTGCTACCGAGCTTGAACAGGCCCATCTCGGCCCCTTTTTGCAGTGTGATGGCTTCATCACCGCTGTAATCCCAACGCACCACTTCTTTCTGCCTGGTCGGCGCTATATTGCCGGCCCAGATGGTTTCGATACTGGCGACGATAGTGGCGCCGACCAGCACCAGCGCCATGGGGCCATGGGGGGTGCGGAAGGTGGCGACCACACGTTCGTTGCGAGCGAACAGGTTGGGCACATTCTCGGCGGTGAGCGGGTTGACGGAGAAGAGATCCCCCGGCACGAACACCATGCTTTCCAGCACGCCGTCCAGCGGCATATGGATGCGGTGGTAATCCTTGGGCGCCAGATAGATGGTGGCAAAGTCCCCATCCTTGAATGGTGCCACCAGATCCTCGAAGCCACCCAGCAGCTCGCGGGCGCTGTAGTCGTGGCCCTTGGCCTGGATGATGCGACCCTGATGGATGGGGCCGAGCTGGCTGACGGTGCCGTCCACCGGCAGGGCCAGGGTCATGGCATCCTCGACCAGCGGACGGATCCCCGGCTTGAGCTCGCGGGTGAAGAAGGCGTTGAAGCTCGCGTAGTGGGCCGGATCTTCGTGCAGCGCTTCGCTCATGTCGACGCCGTACTGCTTGATAAAGGCCTCTATCACCCTGGTGGTGAGGTTGCCCGCTTCTGCGGCAGCCAGCTTGCCCACCAGACGGGAGAGGGCGTGCTTGGGCAAACAGTATTGACCGGCAATTTTCAGGTTGTCAGTGATGCTCATGATCTTGATCTGGTCTTTATGGAAAGAGGGTTGAATAGGTCACGTCCGGGCTTGTTGCCGACCGTGGCGGGCTTCCTGCATGGTTTCCAGGATGCGGTGATAGTTGTGGAAGCGATCGGCACTGATGTCGCCACGGTCGACCGCCGCACGCAGGGCGCAGCCTGGGTCGTCCTTGTGGGTGCAGTCGCGGAATCGGCAACCACCCAGGTAGTCACGAAACTCGATGAAGCACCAGGTGATGCGATCGGCTTCCAGATGCCAGAGTGCGAACTCGCGGATCCCGGGGGAGTCGATGAGATCGCCGCCGCTCGGGAAGTGATAGAGTCGCGCTGTGGTAGTGGTGTGCGTACCTAGCCCCGAGTTTTCGGAGATCTCGCCGGTCAGCACATCCAGCCCCGGCATCAGGGCGTTGGTGAGCGACGATTTGCCCACCCCGGACTGGCCGACGAAGATGCTGATCTTGCCTTCGAACTGGGCCTTGAGCTCATCGAGGCCTTCGCCGCTCTCACAGCTCATCAGGATCACCTGGTAGCCCAGCTTGCGATAGGGGTCGAGTTGTCGTTCGACACGGATGCGGGCAGGCTCATCGAGCATGTCGACTTTGTTCAGCACTATGAGTGGCTGTATCTCCACATCCTCGGCGGCGACCAGATAGCGGTCGACAATGTTGGTGGAGAACTCGGGCATCACCGCCGAGACGATGATGATCTGGTCGATGTTGGCGGCGATGGGTTTGACCCCGTCGTAGAAATCCGGCCGGGTCAACACTGAGTGGCGCGGATGTACCGCCTCAATGACCCCTGCGGTCGCGGTATTGAGGCCGGGCCGCCAGACCACCTTGTCGCCGCACACCAGGCTGCTGATGCTGCTGCGACGCAGGTTGCTGCGGTGGATGGTGCCGTCAGTCGCTTCTACGTCAGCATGCTGACCGAAACGGCTGATCACCACTCCTTCAATGGCCGGGCCAAACAGGGTGTCATCCACGACAGTGGTGTGATCTTTTTGCAACCGCCGCTCGCGGTTGGCCTGGACGCGCCTTTGTTGACCCAGATTGAGTTTTGCTTTCTTTGCCACTCGATTCGCCAGTTTATGAACAGATTCAAAGCCAGTATGATACATGCAAATTGGCAAAATTCCGCCATTCCTCCCAATAGAGAGAATAATCATGACAGTCAGCGCGCAGAACCTGGTATGGATCGACATGGAGATGACGGGTCTGGACCCCGAAGAGAACGTGGTACTGGAGATCGCCACCATAGTCACCGACAAGGATCTGAACGTGTTGGCAGAAGGGCCTGTCATCGCCATCCACCAAAGCGATGAAGAGCTGGCCAAGATGGACGACTGGAACGTCAACACCCATACCAGGAGCGGACTGGTAGCCCGGGTCAAGGAGAGTCAGTACGACGAAACCAGGGCCGTGGCCGAGACCCTCGATTTCATTCGCCAGTGGGTACCTGAGCGCACCAGCCCGCTGTGCGGCAACAGCATAGGTCAGGATCGCCGCTTCATGGTCAAGCACATGAGCGAGCTGGAAGCCTTCTTCCATTACCGCAACGTTGACGTCAGCACCATCAAGGAGCTGGTACGTCGCTGGCAGCCCGAGCTGCTGGATCAGTTCACCAAGAGTGGCTCCCACATGGCGCTGGACGATATTCGTGAATCCATCGCCGAGCTGCGCTTCTATCGTAGTCACGTCTTCAAGATCTGATTGCCTGGCAGGGGGTTGCCATCGATTGGTTGCTAAAATCGACAGTTCGGCCAGCTTTTGAGCGAACACGCGCAACCAGACGAAAAAGCCCTTGCAATTGGAAAGACTGCTCTTATAATTCGGCTCCCGTGCAGTAGCGCAAGCAACCAAATGCTGCACGATTTGTTTTGATGCCATTTTATGGTGTGTGCGGGAATAGCTCAGTTGGTAGAGCACGACCTTGCCAAGGTCGGGGTCGCGAGTTCGAGTCTCGTTTCCCGCTCCAAATTGTGATGATGAAACTGGTTCAATCCAGCCCGATGCGGGAATAGCTCAGTTGGTAGAGCACGACCTTGCCAAGGTCGGGGTCGCGAGTTCGAGTCTCGTTTCCCGCTCCAATCATCTTCACAGACCAGATAATGACAACGCTGTTGCGGGAATAGCTCAGTTGGTAGAGCACGACCTTGCCAAGGTCGGGGTCGCGAGTTCGAGTCTCGTTTCCCGCTCCAAAATGTGATGATGAAACTGGTTCAATCCAGCCCGATGCGGGAATAGCTCAGTTGGTAGAGCACGACCTTGCCAAGGTCGGGGTCGCGAGTTCGAGTCTCGTTTCCCGCTCCAATCATCTTCACCAGCGCAAAACGACCATTTATGTTGCGGGAATAGCTCAGTTGGTAGAGCACGACCTTGCCAAGGTCGGGGTCGCGAGTTCGAGTCTCGTTTCCCGCTCCAATACATTTGCAATGTGACATCCTGTTGCGGGAATAGCTCAGTTGGTAGAGCACGACCTTGCCAAGGTCGGGGTCGCGAGTTCGAGTCTCGTTTCCCGCTCCAACACATTTGCAAGTGACATCCTGTTGCGGGAATAGCTCAGTTGGTAGAGCACGACCTTGCCAAGGTCGGGGTCGCGAGTTCGAGTCTCGTTTCCCGCTCCAATTTCTCTTCAAATACCCTCTCTGTACGTCATCGAGTACTGAACCAATCGCAGTCGGTAGAGCATTATCCATGCTTGCCAAGGCTGGGGTCAGGAGTTCGAGTCTCGTTTCCCGCTCCAATTTCTCTTCGTAGTACCAGTATTCCTTTTAATCCTCCCAAAATGACCTCCGTATCGCGCTGCGATGCGTTTGTGTTCCTGCTTTTAAGCTTTACCCCTCTGTTTGCCAAGTTCGCTTAGCCTGATAGCAAGACGCTGCCCAGGTCCGGGGTGAGCTGATACCCAGTGGTCGTGATGGCCTAATGGTTGAGGGGCGACAAGGGGGAAATGGCGGGCAAGCGCAGTCACAACCCGGAGAGGGTCTGGTCACCAGCGGGCGATGAACAATGGTGGAGTGGCAAAAGACAGGCAAAAAAATAGGAGGAGCAGGTCTCCTCCTACAGGCTCACTGGCGTGGCTTAGAGCAGAGTAACGTTCTCAGCCTGAGGACCTTTTTGGCCCTGAGTCACAGTGAACTGGACTTTTTGACCTTCAGCCAGGGTCTTGAAACCTGTGCTCTGGATGGAGGAGAAGTGAACGAAAACGTCCGGTCCCTGGGATTGCTCGATGAAGCCAAAACCCTTGGTTTCGTTAAACCATTTTACTTGGCCGGTGCGAATGTCAGACATGTGGTAAGTCCTATCTATAACGAAATGAAACTAAGCCTTGTTGGGCAGCATTTGCCTAGGAATCAGGGGTTGAAGCATGACTGACCACGTCAAGTTGTCCCAGTAGCATGTAGAACAATCCCTGTCTAAAGCACAAACGATTGTACGTGAGAGCAGATCCTTGTCAATTTTGCGCTTTTCATTTTTTGAGCAAGCTAAAAATATTGTGAAGTCAGCGGCTTATTTCACTGTGCTGGATCAAAAAGCGGGAGGCTCATGGCCTCCCGTTTTGTCACTCCTTGAGGGCGAACCCTTGGCCCTGCCGGTCATACCGATAGATGGCCTGACCGTAGGAGCGGATCTCCACCCGCTGGATGCGGCGGTTGTCATCCACCAGAATGAACACCGACTTGCCCGATTGCAGCCGGGTCAAAGGGCGGTCCGGCCCTTCGATGGCAATCAGGCGACTGAGCTCGGCGCCTGGCAGCTCGAACTTGCGCCAGATGGAGTAGAGGGTTTCACCGGCTTGCACATCGTGCTGTAGCCAGCTGCCATCTACTTTTTCTTCGACCGGTTTGGCGGCCGAGGTGCCATTGCCAGTAGTCAGCGCTTCGGCTGGCACGGCCAGCGGTACCTCGAGCGAACCGGACGGGGCGGTTGTCGGCATGGCAGGCGCAGGTTCCCAGGCCAGCAACAGCAGCCAGATGGGCACCAGCACCAGCAGGCCTATGGTGTGTTTGCGGGGCAGCGGGTTGGCCAGCTTGAATTTGCCTGCGTTGGCCTCCTGGCCGCGTTGGCCAAGGCCACGCATCCCTTGGCCGATGCGCTGGCGCAGGGGCAGGGTAGCGGCATTGATACGATGGAGCAGGGATCCTTGTGATTCGTCTTGTCGACGCTGCTGGGCTCGTCTGTTATGGCCACGTGGGCGACGGTCCGGGGTGGGCACGGCATTTACCTCTCACTACATTGCCTGCCATCAGGCAAATTCGTTGCCTATGGTAAACGGACTCGCCCCCGAGGGGGAGAGTCCGAGAGAGGAAAATTGTCAGCTGAGACGAAATTGTCCCAGTAATTGCTGCAAACGCTCGGCTGCCTGACGCAATGCCTGGCTGGCTTTGGCCGTTTCGGTTGCATCCTGAGCGATGTCGTTGGCCAGTGCGTTGGTTTTTGACAGATTGCCGGACACCGTCTCGGAGACGGAGCTCTGCTCCTCGGCGGCGGAGGCGATCTGATAGGTCATGTCGTTGATGGTAGAGATGGCCTGATAGATGCTGGCGAGCGCCTCTTCCGCCAGATCCGCCTCGCCCACCGCCTGATGGGTCAGCTGCTGGCTCTGATTGATGGCGCTGACTGCATTGGCCGAGCTGAGACGGATTTTCTCGAGCAGCTCCTGGGTGTTCTGCACCGCCTGCTGGGTGTTGCCCGCCAGCTTGCGCACCTCGTCGGCCACCACCGCAAAACCTCGGCCCTGTTCGCCGGCCCGTGCTGCCTCTATGGCGGCGTTGAGCGCCAGCAGGTTGGTCTGATCGGCAATGCCCTGGATCACAGTGAGTATGTTGGTGATCTGCTCGCTGTCGTGAGCCAGCCCCTCGACCACTTCGGCGCCTTTGCCTGCTTCGGCCGCCACCTTGTGCATTGACTGGATCACCTGCTGGAAGCGTACCTTGCCCTGATCCGCCGCGCCCTGGGCCTGCTTGGCCGAGTCGGCGGTGTTGTTGGCGTGGGTGGCCACTTCCTGGCTGACATAGGACATCTCCTGCACCGCAGTCAGCATCTGCTCCATCTCCGCCTGGTGATGCTGCAAGTTGGTGTCGGTCTGGCCTGCAATGCGGTCGGTATCACCGGCGTGGCGGTTCACTTCGCTGGCGGTTTTCAGCACATCCCCCAGCAGCACCTGCAACTTGTCGATGAAGCGGTTGATGCCCTTGGCGAGATCCCCCAGCTCGTCGACGGAGCGGGTGGTGAGGCGCTTGGTGAGATCCCCCTCGCCATCGGCAATGTCATCTACCAAGCTGACCATCTGGCGGATGGGGCCCGTGATACTGCGCGCTATCATCAGCATGGTGGCCAGTGCCAGCACCAGTACGACAAGGGCACCCACCAGTTGCTGGGTCATGGCAGCCCGACTCATGTCGCTTAGCTGGCTTTCCAGCTGATCGGCGCCCGCCAGTACCACCTTGTAGGGCAGGGTGACTATGATGGCCCAGTTGCGGCTCATGCCTGGTACCATGATGGGCACAGAGATACGAAACGACTCGTCCAGCTCCTGACGCTGCACTTCCGGTTTCAGATATTGCTGCCACTGGTTGCCTAGCAGCTTGTCGGCCCGGCTGCCAAGCAGGCTGGCGTCACCGCTGGTGCCCGTGATGACGCCGGCGGCGCTGACGATCAGGGTCTCGCCCTTGCCGTCATAGATGTTGTTGTTGAGGGACTGGGCCTGACGGCTGATGGAGTCCACCGCCAGATCCAGCGCGGCGATCCCCTTGAACTTGCCTGCCACCATGATGGGGGTGGTGATGGTGCTCACCAGCACCTGCTGGCCGTTGATATCCACCTTGAAGGGGTCGATGAGGCAGGAGCGTCCCTCCCGTTTTGGGCAGGAGTAGTAGTCGTTGGCCGGGTTGCCGAATTCATCCGGATCGGTCTTTTCGATGGACAGCAGCAGGTCTGTGCCTATCTGGTCCTTGTCACGATAGAAGTAGGGCACGAAGCGGCCTTGGCTGTCGCTACCCAGCGCGCTTTGACCGGCGAAGGCGGCGTCCTGGCCGTCGAAGCCGTTCGGCTCGAAGCCAGCGAAGGCGCCATATAATTGTGGTTCGAGCGCGAGCTGCGCCTTGAGTAGATCCGTGGCCTGCTGGCGATCCAGCGGTAGCTTGCCCTCTTGTTGCAAGGCGAGGGCACTGGCCATCTGCTGGGTATAGGAGAGCCCCTTTTGCAGCAACTGTGTGATGGTGGCGGCCTCGGCCCGTGCGTTGGCACTCACCTTTTGCCAGGCTTCTTGCTGCAGGGCGGCGCGACTGGAGCTGATGGTCAGCTGTTGGGTCTGTTGACCGGAATACTGGTTGAGCAGGATCAGTATGACCAGGGCTGCGGTCATGGCGATCCCGGCCATCACCAGAATTCGATTCTGGATAGAACGGAACTGCATCGTCTCTTCCTTGTGTCGTGAGAAGTAGTGTGAGAGTTGTTTGGATATCGGCCGGAGGAGGCAGCTCTCCAACACTTCCCATAGCAAATCGGAAATGCCGCTTCGGTTTTGCGATCCCCCTCAAATATCAGGCTGCAGGCGGCCGGGCAGCAAATTTAACCCCCTACTTTAGCCCGCAACGGCCTCATGGTTTTCCCATCCGGGATTCTGAGTGCTAAAATGCGACGGTTTTTTCTAACGAATTGGCCCAAGGCCCTCTACACAAGGCTTAAAGATGAAAGTCAAAACCCGTTTTGCTCCCAGCCCGACCGGCTTTTTGCATGTCGGCGGTGCCCGTACCGCACTCTATTCCTGGTTGTTTGCAAAGAGCCAGGGCGGTGAGTTCGTGCTGCGTATTGAGGATACCGACCTGGAACGTTCCACTCAGGAGGCGATCGACGCCATCATTGAGGGCATGGAATGGCTGGAGCTGAACTGGGATGAGGGCCCCTACTACCAGACCAAGCGTTTCGACCGCTACAACGGCATCATCGACGAGATGCTGACCGATGGCCGTGCCTACAAGTGCTACTGCTCCCGTGAGCGCCTGGACGCGCTGCGCGAAGGTCAGATGGCCAACGGCGAGAAGCCCCGCTATGACGGCAAGTGCCGTGATGCGGCCCACGATCACCCGGCCGATGCGCCGCACGTTATTCGCTTCCGCAACCCGACCGAAGGTTCAGTCGTATTCGATGACCACGTCCGTGGCCGCATCGAGTTCGCCAACACCGAGCTCGACGATCTCATCATCCGCCGTACCGATGGCGCCCCGACCTACAACTTCTGCGTGGTGGTCGATGACTGGGACATGGAGATCACCCACGTGGTGCGTGGCGAAGACCACATCAACAACACCCCGCGCCAGATCAACATCTACAAGGCGCTGAACGCGCCCGTGCCGGAGTTTGCCCACGTCTCCATGATCCTGGGCGACGACGGTGCCAAGCTCTCCAAGCGCCACGGCGCCGTCTCCGTGATGCAGTACCGCGACGACGGCTACCTGCCGGAAGCGCTGCTGAACTATCTGGTGCGTCTGGGCTGGTCCCACGGCGATCAGGAGATCTTCACGCTGGACGAGATGATCAAGCTGTTCAGCCTGGATGCCATCTCCAAGTCCGCCTCCGCATTCAACACCGACAAGCTGTTGTGGCTGAACAACCACTACATGCGCAGCCTGGATCCGGCCTATGTGGCCAAGCATCTGGCCTGGCACATGGAAAACCAGAAGATTGACACCAGCAAGGGCCCATCACTGCCAGAAGTTGTCACTCTGCTGGCCGAGCGCTGCAACACTCTGGTAGAGATGGCCGCCCAGAGCCGCTATCTGTTCGAAGAGTACGAAGCGATCGACGAAGCGGCTGCCAAGAAGCACCTGCGCGGCGTCGCTGCCGAGCCGCTGACCCTGGCCAAGGCCAAGCTGGCTGCGCTGGACACCTGGACCACCGAAGCGCTGCACGAGCTGATTGAAGCCACTGCCGCCGAGCTGGGTCAGGGCATGGGCAAGGTCGGCATGCCGCTGCGCGTGGCCGTGACCGGTCTGGGTCAGTCCCCGGGTATCGACGCCGTGATGGCACTGGTGGGCAAGGAGCGGGTGCTGGCTCGCATCGACCGCGCTTTGGCGTATATCGAAGCGCGCATGGCCGCCGAGTAAGTCGCCTGCTGCCGCGACTGGTGGCAGCCGGATACATTGCCTTCCACTGACAATAAAGGGCTCCCGCGAGGAGCCCTTTGTTTTTGTCAGCTAACCAGATTTGTGACATAAAACAGCGAGATAGCGGCAGTGTTGTCGGTAAAAACAGCTAACTGATTGAATTTTGACTAA
This sequence comes from Aeromonas sp. 5HA1, assembly GCF_029237245.1. Lineage (NCBI taxonomy): Bacteria > Pseudomonadati > Pseudomonadota > Gammaproteobacteria > Aeromonadales > Aeromonadaceae > Aeromonas > Aeromonas sp. 5HA1. The sequence goes on along the minus strand of NZ_JAACFW010000001.1, from coordinate 454,817 downwards.
ACGCGCCAGTCGGCGTTATTTTTGGGTTGACAGCAAAGCGGGTGATGCCTATCATGCGCCTCCGTTGCCGGAGATAACTTCGTCAGCGCCGAGGTGGGTTGGGGTTATAGCTCAGCTGGGAGAGCGCTTGCATGGCATGCAAGAGGTCCGCGGTTCGATCCCGCGTAGCTCCACCAAATTCTCCTCGAACAATCTGGAATCAAAGGGGTTATAGCTCAGCTGGGAGAGCGCTTGCATGGCATGCAAGAGGTCCGCGGTTCGATCCCGCGTAGCTCCACCAGATTCCAAATTGGCAATGCAGTACCCAGGGCAGTGCGGTGTGTATCACCCAGGCCGACCTTTGTGGGGTTATAGCTCAGCTGGGAGAGCGCTTGCATGGCATGCAAGAGGTCCGCGGTTCGATCCCGCGTAGCTCCACCACTATTTACGGCAAATGGCCGCCAGAACCATTTGTTGAGTACGAAATTTGGGGTTATAGCTCAGCTGGGAGAGCGCTTGCATGGCATGCAAGAGGTCCGCGGTTCGATCCCGCGTAGCTCCACCACTATTTACGACAAATGGCCGCCAGAACCATTTGTTGAGTCCGAAATTTGGGGTTATAGCTCAGCTGGGAGAGCGCTTGCATGGCATGCAAGAGGTCCGCGGTTCGATCCCGCGTAGCTCCACCACATTCTTGTGACAAGAAGCCAAAAGGCCACCGTTATCGCGGTGGCCTTTTTGTGTTGGCCCAAAGTGGGAATGCCGCCTTACTGCTGTTCGGCGCTGCGTTCGGCCGCATGAAGGGCAGCCCCTATGATGCCAGCCTGATTGAGACTGGCGGCTGCCACCAGCGGCGCCCGGGTCTCGATACGATCGATGAATTTGTCGAGCTTGGCTGAGCTGCCGCCCCCCAGGATAAAGAGGTCGGGGGAGAACAGAAACTCCAGTCTGGCCAAATACTTGTTGAAGCGTTTTCCCCAGCGGCTCCAGGAGAGATCCTCCCGCTTGCGCACCGCATCCGAGCAGTAGTGCTCGGCTACCATGCCTTCCAGCATCAGGTGACCCAGCTCGGTGTTGGGCAGCAGCTGGCCGTTGACGAACACGGCTGTACCTATGCCAGTACCGACAGTGATGAGGATGATGATCCCCTTGCGATCCTTGCCGGCACCAAAGCGCATCTCGGCCAGACCCGCCGCATCGGCATCGTTGAGCACATGGCAGGGCAGGCCGGTCACATCCGAAAACAGGTGTGCTGCATCGGTCTCGATCCAGCTCTTGTCGATGTTGGCTGCGCTCTTGGCAATGCCGTTGTGGATGGTGGCGGGAAAGCCGCAACCCACAGGGCCCTTCCATTGGAAGTGTTCTACCAGTGCCTTGAGGGTATGTGCCACGGCAGCCGGGGTAGCCGGTTGCGGTGTTGCCAGACGGTGGCGTTCGCCAATCAGCTCGCCTGTTTCGGTATCGACCAGGCATCCCTTGATCCCTGAGCCACCGATATCCACTCCCAACATCTGCATCAGATTGTTCCTTTTATAGTGCTTATGGTGCCGACGGTTAACCGCCGACAGAGCATGAAAAAATGGTGTGCATCCGGCAAGGGGCAGATCGCTTATGCGTGATCCGGCAGACCTTTTTCGATGCAACGGATCAGCAAGCGTGTCTTTTTGTTGTCATCCTGCTGGCGTTTGGCCAGGGTCGTCAGTGCCCACTCTATGTGTTCGGCCACCATGGGCTCGGCGCTGGTGAGCGCCAGTTGCAGGGCGGCGATCACCTCTGGTGTAGCCGGGCCGTTGCCAAGCGCCACCGCCAGGTTGCGGCGCCAGCGTTGATAGCCGATGCGCCGGATCGGGCTCCCCTCAGTGTGCTTGAGAAATTCGCTCTCGGCCCAGCGCCACAGCTCCAGCAGGGGCGGGCGGTGCAGGTTGGGGCGCGCTTTGAAGTCGGGTTCCGGGCTTGCATCTGCATAGCGATTCCAGGGGCAGATGAGCTGGCAGTCGTCACAACCATAGATGCGATTGCCCATGAGCGGCCTGAACTCTTCCGGGATGGGACCGTCGTTCTCTATGGTGAGGTAGGAGATGCAGCGGCGCCCATCCACCACATAGGGCGCGACTATGGCACCGGTCGGGCAAATATTGATGCAGGCCACGCACTTGCCGCACTGCTCTTTTTCCACCGGGGCATCGATGGGCAGGGGCAGGGCGAGCAGCAGCTCCCCCAGAAAAAAGAAAGAACCGGCCGATTCGTTGAGCAGTAGCGAATGCTTGCCGACCCAGCCCAGTCCCGCCTTGGCGGCCAGCGGCCGCTCCAGTATGGGTGCCGAGTCGACGAAGGGGCGCCACTCTCCCATTGTGTCCTGGGTGGTTTGAAACAGCGCCTGACAACGCTGTTCGATCCGCTCCCCCAGTTGCTTGAGGCGGTTGCGCAGCACCTTGTGGTAGTCGCGGCCGAGAGCGTAGCGGCTGATGTACCCGAGGGTCGGATCGCGCAGGGTGACGGCAAAACCCGCCTCGAAGGGGAGGTAGTTCATGCGCACCGACACTACCCGCAGTGTGCCCGGCAGCAGCTCATGGGGGCGGGCCCGCATCATGCCGTGTCGGGCCATGTAGTCCATGCTGCCGTGATGGCCTGCATCCAGCCAGGCCTGCAGCCTGGGCTCCTCGAGGGTAAGATCCGTGTCCGTGATACCGGCCTGGTCAAATCCTAGCTCGCCTGCCCATAGCTTGATATCGTGAGCCAACTGCTGAAAATCAGGCGTAGTCATGCGGCATCGAGCCCCACAGGCTTGATGTCCAGAGTCAATCGACGGTGAAAATCAGGTATGGTCATGCTGCATCTGGTCCGAAAGGCTTGATGTCCTGGGTCAACCGGCAGTGAAAAGTCAGATGTGGTCATGTCGCATCGCGTGCCCGAAGCGTCTCAGCCAGGGCTAATGGATGAAAGTCAGGAGCCGTCATGGTAAAGGTCATCGGGGATGCTATCAGCGGGAAAGAGGTGCGCAGTTTACCACAATCACTGTGGCGGACTGAACAGATCCGCGCGCTGGAGCAGCGCTGGGCCGAGCGAGAAGGGCAGGAACGCTACGCCCTGATGGAGCGTGCCGGTGCGGCGCTGCGTACCTATGCCACCCATCATTGGCCGCAGAGCCGCCGCTGGTGGATCTTTGTCGGCCCGGGCAACAACGGCGGAGATGGCTATGTGCTGGCGCGTCTCGCCAGACAGATAGGCCTTGAACCCAGGGTGATCGCCGCCAGGGCGCCTGCCGAGCTGAAAGGGGATGCCAGGCGAGCCGCCGATGACTGGCTGGCGCTGGGGGAGACTGTGCTGATGGCAGGCGCCAGCGAGCTGGACTCACTGCCGCCGCCGGACCTGGTGATAGATGCACTGCTTGGCACGGGTGTCCATACCCACCTATCGCCGCTTCTGACAAAGATCGTCGCAACAATCAATCGCTTGGGCGCGCCTGTGTTGGCGGTGGATCTGCCCTCCGGCCTCAATGCCGATACCGGCTGCGCCATGGGGGCGCTGGTGCGTGCCACTCGCACCCTCACCTTCATCGGCATCAAGCAGGGCATGCTTACCAGCGATGGTGTGGATGGGGTGGGCCAACTCGACTGCGATCCCCTCGGGGTTATGCCAGAGGAGACGCTGCAAGCGGCGGCGGAGCGGATCGATTATCCCGGCCTCAAACACCTGCTTACCCCGCGCCAGCGCTCGGCTCACAAGGGCTCCCACGGCAAGGTGCTGCTGGCAGGGGGCAATGTGGGCATGCAGGGAGCCATAGTACTGGCGGGTCTTGCCTGCCTGCGGGCGGGAGCGGGTCTGGTACGGGTGTGCCAGCATCCGAGTCATGGGCCCGTCAGCCTCTATCAAGCCGAGTTGATGAACTCAGTGGTTGATACGAATGAGTACTGGGCTTCGGTGCGGCTGGTGGGACCGGGACTCGGTCAGGACGAATGGGGTCGGCGCCATTTTGAATTATTGGTCAATGACAGCTTGCCGCTGGTATTGGACGCCGATGGATTGAATTGGCTGGCGCTATGTCCCCGTCATCAGGATAATTGGGTGCTCACGCCTCACCCGGGTGAGGCGGCACGCCTGCTGGGCTGCTCCATTGCCGACATTGCAGCGGATCGCTTTGCCGCTGTGCGGCGCCTGCAGCAACGCTTTGGCGGCGTAGTGCTGCTCAAGGGCGCGGGGTCGCTCATTGATGACGGCAAGCAAATCGCGCTCTGTAATGAGGGCAATCCCGGCATGGCCAGTGGCGGCATGGGCGATCTCTTGTCTGGTATAATCGCCGCCCTGTTGGCTCAGGGCTGGTCTGCCGTCGAGGCAACCAGGCTGGCAGCCGTGATCCACGGGGAAGCGGCCGATCTGGCCGCCGCAGACGGAGAGAGAGGTATGCTGGCATCAGACCTGCTGCCCTTTATCCGTCGACTGGTTAATCCCGACTCCATAACAAGTTAAAGAAGAACATGGCAAAACAGTTGATGATGACACTGCCGGATGAGGCAGCAACAGTGGCACTGGGTGGCCGTCTGGCACATGCCTGCCTGCAGGCTACCACGGTATTCTTGCACGGCTCCCTAGGGGCCGGAAAAACCACCCTGACCCGTGGCTGGGTGCAAGGGCTGGGGCATCAGGGCAAGGTCAAGAGCCCGACCTATACCCTGGTTGAACCCTATGAACTGGCCGATTGGCAGGTTTATCACTTCGATCTCTATCGTCTGGCTGATCCGGAAGAGCTGGAGTTCATGGGGATCCGGGACTACTTTGCTGCCAATACCCTCTGCCTGGTGGAGTGGCCGGAGAAGGGGGAAGGCTGGCTGCCGGCGCCCGATCTGGACATTACCCTGACTTATGTAAACGAGCAGCGTGAGGCTCTGATAGAAGCCCGCACTGCTATTGGCGAAGCCATTCTGGAACGGTTGTCATCTACGTGCGCTTGATCCTTGTTATTGCCCTCTCTCTGATGGCCTTACCCTCCTGGGCGAATCAGCTCAAGAGTGTGCGGGTATGGCCATCGCCGGATAACACCCGGGTGGTGCTCGACATGAGCAGTGCTCCCAATTACAACTACTTCACCCTGACCGGCCCGGATCGACTGGTGATCGACCTCAAAGGGGCGAACAACGTCGCCAATCTGGCCAGTATCGGGAACAACAGCGAGCTGGTGCGCAAGATCCGCGAGAGCTCGCCGTTGGAGAAGGGTGGACTGCGGCTGGTGCTGGATCTCAGTTCCACCATCAAACCCGTGGTATTTCCGCTGGCGCCGGCAGGCCCCTATGGCCACCGGTTGGTGATAGACCTGCCTTATGAAGAGAAACGCTCTGCCGCCGCCGTGCAAGCCACTCCTGTGGGGGGCAAGGGCAAGGGGGTGGTGATCGCCATCGATCCGGGCCACGGCGGGGAAGATCCGGGCTCCATCGGCCCCCGTCGCACCTATGAGAAGCGAGTTACCCTGGCGGTATCCCAGAAGCTGGCGGCACTCATTGACAGGGAACCCGGCATGCGCGCCGTGCTGACTCGCCGCGGGGACTACTTCGTGGATCTGAACAAGCGCTCCGAAATTGCCCGCAAGGCCAAGGCGGATCTGCTGGTCTCCGTCCACGCGGACAGCTTCCACAACTCGACGCCGCGCGGCGCTTCTGTCTGGGTGCTGTCTACCAACCGTGCCAACCGCGAGATGGGCAGCTGGCTGGAGAAGCAGGAGAAACAGGGGGAACTGCTGGGCGGGGTAGGCAAGGTATTGGCCGAATCCGACCCGAATCCCTATCTGGCACAGACCTTCCTCGATCTCTCCATGGACAAGTCCCGTGCCGAGGGCTATGACGTCAGCCGCCAGATCCTGCGCTCCATGGGCAAGGTGGCCAGATTGCACAAAAAGGCGCCGGAGCATGCCAGTCTGGCCGTGCTGAAAGCCCCGGACATTCCCTCCGTGCTGGTAGAGACAGGTTTTATCTCCAACCATGCGGAAGAGAAGCTGCTGGCTACTCCTGCCTATCAAGACAAGCTGGCCCGTGCCATCTTCGAGGGGATCCGCAATTACTACCGCGCTCATCCGACCAAGGGCGCCATGCTGACTGGCAAGGGACAGGCCAGTCGGCCGGCAGCTACCACTCGCCCTGCGCCTGTGGCCCAGCAGTCGGTGAGCCAGCCCAGGCAAGTACAGTCGCAGCCGGTCGTGACCAACAAGATGCCAGCCACTGCCCGCGACGGTGGTGCTGCGACCAGCTCCGGAGCCGGGGTGATCAAGCCTTACTCGGCGGCAGCGCAAGAGACAGGTGCGCCGGTCAGTAATGTGGGCGACTATGACAAATCGCGGATGCTCCGCCATGTGGTCAAACGGGGCGAGAGCCTCTCCCGCCTTGCCGAGAGGCATGGAGTGAGTCAGTCCACATTGGTTGAAATCAACCAGCTGCGCAGCCGGGATATTCAGATTGGCCAGACAATCTATATCCCCCTGCAGGGACAGAGCCGCAGTGCCGCCCCCGTTCGCAGTGACGACAAGTCGCAGATGATCCGCCATGTGGTCAAGCGGGGCGAGAGTCTCTCCCGCCTTGCCGAGAAGAATGGGGTGAGTCAGGCGCGGCTGGTGGAGATAAACAAGCTCAAGTCGCGGGATATCCAGGTAGGGCAGGTGCTCTACATTCCCCAAAACTGACGCGCGGGAGCTGGCGATGCCGCACCCCGTGTTGGCGTATACCATCGCAAGATTGAAATTCAGGAGTAAGTGATGCCGATCCGTATATTACCCCCTATCCTGGCCAACCAGATTGCAGCCGGAGAGGTGGTGGAGCGGCCCTCTTCTGTGGTGAAAGAGCTGGTGGAAAACAGCCTGGACGCGGGCGCCGACCGGGTCGAGATCGACATCGACAAGGGCGGTGCCAAGCTGATCCGCATCCGTGACAACGGCTGCGGCGTCGCCAAAGACGAGCTGGTGCTGGCACTGTCGCGCCACGCCACCTCTAAGGTGGCGACCCTGGATGATCTGGAAGGGATCTGCAGCCTGGGCTTTCGCGGCGAGGCGCTTGCTTCCATCAGCTCTGTCTCTCGTCTCACATTTACCTCCCGCACCCAGGAGCAGTCCGAAGCCTGGCAGGCACAGGCGGAAGGGCGAGAGATGGACGTCACCGTCAAACCGGCGGCCCACCCGGTGGGCACCACAGTGGAAGTGGTGGATCTCTTCTTCAATACCCCGGCGCGGCGCAAGTTCATGCGCAGTGAAAAGACCGAATTTGCCCATATCGATGAGCTGGTACGCCGCATTGCGCTTTCCCGTTTCGATGTCACCCTGATCCTGCGTCACAACGGCAAGGTAATGCGCCAGTACAAGGCCGCCAATACGGTGCCGGAGCAGGAGCGCCGGCTCGCCGCCGTTTGTGGCACCCCCTTCATGCACCATGCGCTGGCGGTAGAGAGCGAACATAGCGACGTACGTCTGTGGGGGTGGCTGGCGCTGCCTGAGGGGGCCAGACCGCAGAACGATCTGCAATACACCTATGTCAACGGTCGCATGATGCGCGACAAGCTCATCAATCATGCCATCCGCCAGGCCTATGACGAGCTGCTGCCCACCGACCGCTTCGCCGCCTATGTGCTCTATATCGAGCTGGATCCCCACCAGGTGGATGTGAACGTCCATCCTGCCAAGCACGAGGTGCGCTTTCATCAGGCGCGGCTGATCCACGACTTTATCTTTCAGGCGCTGTTTACTGCGCTGCGCCGCGAAGGGGTCAGCGCCGCTCATCAGGAAGAGCCGCTGGCCGAAACCCTGGTCGAGCTGCCTGTCAGCGGGCAGATTGAATACCCAGGGCAGGCGCCTCGTCCCGAGTGGTATGGTGCCGAGCACAGCTATCGGGCTCCTGCCTCGACAAATGAAGTGCGAGAAGGGGGCGCGGCGCGTGCCGGCAACTACCAACCGCCGGAGCCACCCAGCCGGGAGGCGATGCGGGGCATGGGCGCACTGCTCACCGCCTTGCCCGGTGCCGGGCCCGCGTCCGCTGCATCCGCTACCGCTGCAATGGTGCCCAAGGCCGCAGCTCAGACAGCGCCTGGAGTCTGGCAGGCACTCACTCTGGTGGAGCAGGCCTATCTGTTGCTGGTGCGAGATGGCCAGCTGGCGCTGCTCTCCCTGGTGCGGGCCGAACGCCTGCTGCTGCGCAACTGGTTGCTGGAAGCCTGGGGCCAGGGGCTCGCTGCGCAACCCCTGTTGCTGCCAGTTTTGTTCAAGCTGCCGAAAAACCTGAGAGCGCTGGTTGAAGAGCAGGAACGTTTGCTCAAACGGATGGGGCTGGAGTTGAAAAGCGGGGGGCGTGACACCATGATCCTGACTCGGGTGCCAGCCTTGCTGCGCCAGACCGATCTGGTGCGGCTATTACCCGAATTGTTGCAAATTATCGAGAGCGGATCTGACAGTGATGCGAGCCAGCTGGCTGAAGTATTATGCCAATGGCTGGTTGAGCAGGGGATAAGCCACGAAAAAATATACGATTTTTCAACAGCCAATCGCTTGCTGACGGAACTTGTGGCCGATTTCAGTGACCAATTGGCAGATATTCGCATGGTGCGCCCCGTGTCGCTGACGACAGTACTGGAGGCGTTTGCAGATGGTGGCTGAGTTGCCGAGTGCTTGTTCCAACACACAGTCTGGCAATAAGCCCGTGATGTGCTCGCTGTCGCTGCTAAATCTGATCGAGGAATTTGAACGTGGCTGACTTGCCGAATGCAATTTTTTTGATGGGGCCAACGGCCTCCGGCAAGACGGATCTCGCCATCGCCCTGTGCCAAACCCTGCCTTGCGACATCATCAGCGTGGACTCTGCGCTTATCTATCGCGGCATGGATATAGGGACTGCCAAGCCAACGGCGCAAGAGTTGGCTCTGGCTCCCCACAAGTTGATCGATATTATCGATCCTGCCCTGAGCTATTCGGCCGCCGACTTTTGCCGCGATGCCCTGCGGGAGATGAACGATATTGTCGCCCGTGGCCGCATTCCGCTGCTGGTGGGGGGCACAATGCTCTATTTCAAGGCATTGCTGGAGGGACTTTCTCCGCTGCCATCCGCCGATCCGGCCATTCGCGCCGAGCTGGAAGAGGAGGCAGCACGCCTCGGCTGGCAGGCGCTGCACGATGAGCTGGTGCGGATCGATCCGGTCGCCGGCGCGCGCATTCATCCCAATGATCCGCAGCGTCTTAGCCGGGCCTTGGAGGTGTATCGCATCAGTGGCAAGACCCTGACCGAGCTGACCCAGGTGCAGGGGGAAGGGTTGCCATATCGGGTGCACCAGTTTGCCATTGCCCCGAGTGATCGCGCCCTGTTGCACAAGCGCATCGAACAGCGCTTTGACAAGATGTTGCAAAGCGGCTTCGAGCAAGAGGTGCGTGCGCTTTATGAACGAGGCGATCTCACCCCCGACCTGCCAGCTATTCGCTGCGTTGGCTACCGCCAAATGTGGGACTACCTGGCAGGGGAAGTGGAGTATGATGAGATGCGCTATCGCGGTATTGTTGCCACCCGCCAGTTGGCCAAGCGTCAAATGACCTGGTTGCGCGGTTGGCCTGAAGTCACCTGGCTGGAATCTGGTGAGTCTGGCAATCTGGCAAGGGTCGTTGCCCGTGCCGGAGTGGCTTGACACTCCTGTATAATCAGGTTGTTATATTGATATCCGGTGTTTAAAAACAACAAACTATAAGGAAAAGAAGATGGCTAAGGGGCAATCTCTCCAAGACCCGTTTTTGAATGCGCTGCGCCGTGAGCGGATTCCTGTTTCTATTTATTTGGTGAACGGCATCAAACTGCAGGGTCAGATCGAATCGTTTGACCAGTTTGTCATTTTGCTGAAGAACACCGTGAGCCAGATGGTCTACAAGCACGCCATTTCCACCGTGGTGCCGGCCCGCGCCGTCAACCATCACCAGCACGTCCCTGGCGCAGCTGGCGAAGAACAGGGTGAAGCTGAAGCGTGATATCTCGAGGCGAGACGACTCGCCAATTCAGATTCGTCATGATTCCTGTCAAGGAGCAAGCGCTTGTTTGACCGTTATGAAGCCGGCGAACAGGCCGTTCTGGTGCACGTCAACTTCAGTGATGAGGGTGAGCGGGAGGATCTGGAAGAGCTCAAGATGTTGGTGAGCTCGGCTGGCGTCAATGCATTGGGGGTGGTGACCACCAACCGCAGTGCACCCAGCGCCAAACTCTTTGTCGGCAGCGGCAAGGCTGAAGAGATCGCGTCCCAGGTGCAGATGTTGGGCGCAGACGTGGTGATCTTCAACCATGCCCTGACCCCTGCCCAGGAACGCAATCTGGAACGCCTGTTCCAGTGTCGTGTCGTGGACAGAACCGGCCTGATCCTGGATATCTTTGCCCAGCGCGCCCGAACCCACGAAGGCAAGTTGCAAGTCGAACTTGCCCAGTTACGCCATCTTTCTACTCGCCTGGTGCGAGGCTGGACCCACCTTGAACGTCAGAAGGGCGGGATCGGTCTGCGCGGCCCGGGTGAAACCCAGCTGGAAACCGACCGTCGCCTGTTGCGTGAGCGCATCAAGGCGATTTTGCGTCGGCTCGACAAAGTGGCCAAACAGCGGGAACAGGGCCGTCGTGCCCGTAACCGCAATGAGGTGCCGACCGTATCACTGGTTGGTTACACCAACGCCGGAAAGTCCACTTTGTTCAACCAACTTACAGCTGCCAGCGTGTATGCTGCCGACCAATTGTTCGCAACACTGGATCCCACCTTGCGTAAATTGGTGATCCGGGATGTGGGTGATGTGATTTTGGCGGATACAGTTGGATTTATTCGACACTTGCCCCATGATCTGGTCGCGGCCTTCAAAGCGACGCTGCAGGAGACCCGCGAAGCGGACTTGTTGCTGCACGTGGTGGACTGTGCCGACGAACAGATGCAAGAAAATATCGAGTCGGTACAGCAAGTGTTGGCCGAAATTGAGGCCGATGACCGACCCCAGTTGATGATCTGTAACAAGATAGACAAGCTGGCGGATCGTCCGGCAGGTCTGGAGCGGGATGATGAGGGGCGCCCGGTGCGGCTCTGGTTGTCTGCCCAGAGCGGTGAAGGTTGTGAATACCTGTTTACGGCCCTGACCGAGTTGCTGGCCGGATCCATGGTGCATCACACCTTGCAGTTGCCCCCTTCGGCCGCCAGATTGCGAAGTGCGCTCTATCGTCTCAAAGGCATTGAGCAGGAAGGTTTCAGCGAGGAGGGGGATTTTGTGTTGCAAGTTCGGCTGCAATTGGCCGACTGGAACCGCCTCGTGAAACAGGAAGGCGAGAATTTACAACGCTTTATCAGGCATTGAGTCGTGGATGAAGATGAATGCTTACAGGCTTCATCAACGATTGATGATCAGATAGAGGTGATATCCATCCGCTTGTATTAATGGAGATGCTGATGGCTTGGAATGAGCCTGGAAACAACGGCAAAGACCGTGACCCTTGGGGGAACAACGGCAAGAATCAGGGACCCCCTGATCTGGACGAAATGTTGCGCAAGGTAAGCCGCCGTTTTGGTGGTTTGCTGGGTGGTGGCAAGTCAGGTGGCGAGATGGGCCGTTTCGGTCTCTCTATCGCCTTGGTGATCGCTGTGGTGGTGTGGGTCGTCAGCGGCTTCTACACCATTCGCGAAGCTGAACGAGGGGTTATTCTGCGTTTTGGCGAGTACTCTCACAACGTAGAGCCCGGCTTGCGCTGGAAGCCGACCTTCATCGATCGGGTGATCCCGGTGGATGTGGAGTCAGTGCGTTCTCTGCCTGCTTCAGGCTTTATGCTGACTCAGGATGAAAACGTGGTGCGGGTCGAGATGGACGTGCAGTACCGAGTCGTCGATCCCGAACAGTATCTGTTCAGCGTGACCAATGCTGAAGAGAGTCTGGGCCAGGCTACCGACAGTTCACTGCGCTATGTCGTCGGCCATACCCGTATGGATGATATTTTGACCACAGGGCGTGAGCAAGTTCGTCGTGAAACCTGGGATGGCATCGAAAAGATAGTCACGCCTTATCAGATGGGTTTGCAGATTGTCGACGTCAACTTCTTGCCGGCTCGTCCGCCAGAAGAGGTTAAAGACGCCTTCGATGATGCCATCTCCGCCCAGGAAGATGAGCAGCGCTTCATTCGTGAAGCGGAAGCCTATGCCCGTGAAGTCGAGCCAAAAGCACGTGGTACTGTCAAGCGGCTGGAACAGGAAGCCGAAGGTTACAAGTCCCAGATTGTGCTGAAGGCTAAGGGTGAAGTTGCCCGTTTCAACGAGCTGTTGCCCCAGTACCAGGCCGCGCCTGACTTGACTCGTGAGCGTATCTACCTGGAAACCATGGAAGAGCTCTATCAACAGGCCAACAAGGTGCTGGTCGACATGCCTGATGGTAACAACAGCATGATCTATCTGCCTCTCGACAAGCTGTCTGGTCAAGCCAATGCCGTCTCGCCTGCGCGATCTGCCAGTGCAGTGACTGCCGCCGATGCGGCACCGGTCACCAATGACGGTGCAAACTCCACTCCGACTCCGCTGCGTAGCGGTGATCGCTTCAGCTCAGGGAGAAACTAATAGATGAAAAAAATAGCTATTGGTGTCATCGCTGTGGCTGCCATGGTCTGCTTCTCCTCCATCTTTGTTGTTGATGAAGGGCAGAAAGGGATAGTGGTGCAGTTTGGCAAGGTGAAGCGGGTTGAATCCGGTGAAGCTCGGCTCTATGAGCCGGGCCTGCACTTCAAGGTGCCCTTCATCGATCAGGTTCGCAAGATGGATGCTCGCATCCAGACTATCGACAGCCAGGCTGACCGTTTCGTGACCTCCGAGAAGAAAGATCTCATCATCGACTCCTACGTGAAGTGGAAGATCGAGGATTTCTCCCGGTACTACCTGGCAACGGGTGGTGGCAACAAGATCCAGGCTGAAGACCTGCTCAAGCGCAAGATCAACAACGGTCTGCGTTCCGAGATCGGTAACCGCACCATCAAGGACATCGTCTCCGGTGAGCGCAGTACCGTGATGGAAGATGCCCTGATGAAGATGGCGCGCTCCTCCGAGCTCGGCATCAGAGTGGTAGACGTGCGGATCAAGCAGATCAACCTGCCGGTCGAGGTCTCCAACTCCATCTATCAGCGGATGCGTGCCGAACGTAATGCGGTAGCCCGTGAGCATCGCTCCCAGGGTCGCGAGCAGGCTGAAATCCTGCGAGCTGACATCGACCGCAAAGTGACCGTCATGATCGCCGATGCCGAGAGTAATGCGCGTCAGCTGCGTGGTGAAGGTGATGCCGAAGCCGCCAAAATCTATGCCGACAGCTACAAGAAAGACCCCGAGTTTTTCAGCTTCGTGCGTAGCATGGAGGCCTATCGCAAGAGTTTTGCCGGTGGTAACGACCTGATGGTGCTCAAACCAGACAGCGAGTTCTTCCGCTACCTCAAATCTCCTCACGGCGCCAAGCAGTAAGAGACAAGCATAAGACCAAAGGGCCTGATGATTCAGGCCCTTTTGCTTTATGGCATGAGACCAACCGCCGATACGGGCGGCTTTTTTGTGCAAGGAGAGGGGATGCTGACATCCATTTTAATGGGATTGGGGCTGCTATTGCTGTTTGAAGGACTTGGCCCCTTGCTGATGCCTAAAGCCTGGCAACAAATGTTGCGGCTGCTGAGCGAACAGCCACCGGAACAACTGCGCCGTATCGGTGGATCTCTGGTGGTGGCGGGCGCCGTCATCCTCTGGATGCTCGGTCACTGAATCATGTGGCTGGCTCTGAGTTCCATTGCAACGCAGACAATAAAAAAGAGGCCCGAGGCCTCTTTTTTATTCAGCAAGCAGGAGTCGTTGACTCAGGCGCTGCGTTGTACCGCCATCTGGGCCAGGGTTTCCAGCGCCTGCTTGTGCTGGGAGTCCGGCAGGATGGCGAGAGCGGCAATGGCCTTGTCAGCCTCTTCGCGGGCTCGCATGCGTGAGTATTCCAGCGCACCGGTGCGGTCGAGAATCCCGAGAATCTGGTCGAGATGCTCCATGCCGTTGCGGTGCTCGATGGCATCACGTACCAACTGGCGCTCTTCGGGTGAGCCCACTTCCATGGCCCGCAGCAGCGGCAGGGTCGGTTTGCCTTCGGCCAGATCGTCACCGACGTTCTTGCCCATCTCATCGCTTTGGGAGCAGTAGTCCATGACGTCATCGATGATCTGGAATGCTGTGCCCAGATACTTGCCGTAGTCGGTCATGGCCTGCTCGACGGGCTCGGGCTGATGGGTCAGCACGGCCGCGAGGCGAGTGGCGGCCTCGAACAGTTTGGCGGTCTTGCAGTAGATGACCGTCATGTAGCTCTGTTCCGTGGTGTCCGGATCGTTGCAGTTCATCAGCTGCAACACTTCCCCCTCTGCGATGGTGTTGGTGGCATCCGACAGGATCTCCATCACTCGCAGGTTGGAAAGCTCGCTCATCATCTGGAAGGAGCGGCTGTAGAGGTAGTCGCCGACCAGCACGCTGGCAGCATTGCCAAACAGCGCATTGGCGGTCTCCCGGCCACGGCGCAGGTCGGATTCGTCGACCACGTCGTCGTGCAGCAGGGTAGAGGTATGAATGAATTCGATGATGGCGGCGAGTTTGAGATGATCCTGACCTTCGTATCCCAGTGCGCGGGCGGCCATCACTGTCAGCATGGGGCGCATCCGTTTCCCGCCTGCACTGACAATATAGAAACCCAGCTGGTTGATCAGGCTGACATCGGACTGAAGTCTCGCCAGGATCAGTTCATTCACCGCCGTCATGTCGGCAGCACAGAGCGCACGGATAGTCTGTTGGTCCATAAGTCTCGTAACGTGACGGCAGCAATAACTGCGGTTTTAGTAATGGCGGGGATTCTACACGATTTCACAATGGGTTACAGTTAAGCGTTTATTCACGGCGGCAGATATGCGCACAAAATAAACTTTTTGCTAAATTGGCCTTGCCTGAGCAAATCGATTTGCGTAGAATGCCGGCCCATTGTTATAGGTTTTTGCGCGTGTCTGGCCTTGACCAAAAGACACGCCTTTACGGAGTTAATCAAATGTACGCGGTATTCCAAAGCGGCGGAAAACAACACCGTGTGGCCGAAGGTCAAATCGTTCGTCTGGAAAAGCTGAACGTTGAGACTGGCGCTACTATCGACTTCAATGAAGTTCTGATGGTTGCTGCAGGCGACACTTTTAAAGTAGGTGCTCCTTTCGTTGAAGGTGGCAAGGTTGTAGCTGAAGTTGTGGCTCACGGCCGTGGCGAGAAAGTGACTATCGTCAAGTTCCGTCGTCGTAAGCACCATCGTAAGCAAGCGGGCCACCGTCAGTGGTTCACTGAAGTCAAAATCACTGGCATCAGCGCTTAATTAGAGGAGTCCGATAAATGGCACACAAAAAAGCTGGCGGTTCATCCCGCAACGGTCGCGATTCTGAAGCTAAACGCCTTGGCGTTAAGCGTTTCGGCGGCGAAACAGTTCTGGCAGGCAGCATCATCGTTCGTCAACGTGGTACCAAGTTCCACGCTGGCACCAACGTTGGTCTGGGCACGGATCACACCCTGTACGCGAAAGCGACTGGCAAGATCCTGTTCGAAGTTAAAGGTCCGCTGAATCGTAAGTACGTTAGCATCGTTGCTGAGTAATTACGGACCGCAAGGATCCGAAGCCCCGCCAACAGGCGGGGCTTTTGTTTTTCTGACGCAGTTTACGAAAAAACGGAACGTAGATGTGCCTGGTGTTGCGCGGGGCATTCATCGCTAAGATGCGTATCGCCCGCAGGGGCCTGTACCACTATAATTGCGTATCGGTTTTTCGAATTAAGGTGACGGTTACCTATGAAGTTTGTTGATGAAGTCCAGATTCGAGTCGATGCCGGTGACGGTGGTAACGGTTGTGTGAGCTTTCGCCGTGAAAAGTACATCCCGAACGGCGGCCCGGATGGTGGTGACGGTGGTGACGGTGGCGATGTCTATCTGATTGCCGACGAAAACCTGAATACCCTGATCGACTACCGTTTCGAGCGTTTCCATGCGGCCGAGCGCGGTGAGAATGGCCAGAGCGCCAACTGTACCGGCCGTCGCGGCAAGGACAGGATACTGCGTGTGCCGGTCGGTACTCGTGCCAGCGATGAAGACACAGGCGAACTGCTGGGTGATCTGACCCACCACGGCCAGAAGCTGCTGGTTGCCAAAGGTGGCTTCCACGGTCTGGGCAACACCCGTTTCAAGAGCTCCGTCAACCGGGCGCCGCGCCAGAAGAGCAGCGGTACGCCGGGTGAAGTGCGTACTCTGAAGCTGGAACTGCTGCTGCTGGCCGATGTCGGCATGCTGGGTCTGCCCAATGCTGGCAAGTCCACCTTTATCCGTGCCGTGTCCGCCGCCCGTCCCAAGGTAGCCGATTACCCCTTCACTACTCTGGTGCCGAACCTGGGTGTGGTGCGTGGCGAGAACTCCCGCTCCTTCGTGATAGCCGACATTCCGGGTCTGATCGAAGGTGCCGCCGAAGGTGCTGGCCTGGGTATCCGCTTCCTCAAGCATCTCGAGCGCTGCCGGGTCTTGATCCACCTGGTCGATATCTGCCCGGTCGATGACTCGGATCCTGCCGAGAACGCCGTGACAATCGTCAAGGAGCTGGAAAAATACAGCCCTGAGCTGGCTGGCAAGCCGCGCTGGTTGGTGTTCAACAAGATGGATCTGATCCTGGAAGAAGAGGCGGTCGAAGTGATGGAGCGCGTCAAGACGGCGCTGGCCTACGAAGGTCCTGTCTACCAGATCTCCGCCATCAGCAAGGAAGGCACCAAGAAGGTGTGCTACGACATCCTGGATCTGCTGGATACCATGCCTCGTCAACTGGCGGAAGATGCCAGGGACGCCATCGAGAAGGTGGAGTTCAAGTGGGATGACTACCACAAGAACCAGCTGGCCCAAGCCGAAGCCGAAGCGCTGGCCGCCTCCATGGCCTTCGATGAAGGGCTCGATGAGGAAGACTGGGATGATGACGAAGATGATGGCGTTGAAGTCATCTATGTTCGTGACTGATCACTCTGTCCTGACTGATCGGTGCAGTACCTCTGCCCACCGATGAGAAAAACCGGAGCCTGGCAACAGGCTCCGGTTTTTTATGGGGCGCATCTGGATCGATCGGATCACCACATAGATATATTTATTATGTCACTTATTGCCTGCCAACCGCAACGGATTATACTGCGCACCTGAATGTAACCTTGATGAAACAATATGCTAACCATTCGTAATGAATTGATATGCGTATCTGTTTGAGGTCGTTCTTATGGAAGGTTCGCCTGCAAAAATATTTATGCTTGAAATGATCCATTAATGGCTTGTTTGTGCATTTTTTTGGAGTATTCTTGCGCCCGTTTTGTCGGGCGAGAGCATGAATATGCAAGTTGACCTGGCTAAGGAAAAGTAACATTAAGGCTGTAGACCATGCTGGAAAAGACTCTGCAAGCGCCTGCGCTCAATACTCGTCGCAACGTGCTGATGTTCCTGGTCCCGTCACTCATCGGGATCCTGCTGTTCATGACCCCCGTCATCTATGACGAGAACGTCACCATTCCGGTTGCCGTGCTGGCGAAGCTGGTGCAAACGGTATTTGCCGATTATCTGGTGGCCATGGTCAGTGCCATCATTACCACCACCATGCTGATGACGCTGATCGCCTGGCTGTTCAAGCCAGCAATCCTGGTGCGTCGCCCATTCCTCAACAGCCTGTTCAACGTCTCCCCTTTCTGGGCCTGTGTGCGGGTACTGGGTGGCGTGTTCGTGCTGCTGACCTTCTTCAATGCGGGGCCCGAGGTGCTGCGTTCCGGTGCTACCGGCGGTCTGGTACTGCACGATTTGCTGCCTGTGCTGTTCTCGGTGTTCATCTTCGCCGGTCTGTTGTTGCCCCTGCTGCTGGATTTCGGTCTGCTGGAGTTTGTCGGTACCATGATGACCCGCATCATGCGTCCCGTGTTTCGTCTGCCGGGCCGCTCCGCCGTGGATTGCTTCGCCTCCTGGCTGGGGGATGGCAGCGTTGGCATCTTGCTGACCAGCAAACAGTACGAGGGCAAGTTCTATACCCAGCGTGAGGCCGCCGTCATCGGCACCACCTTCTCAGCTGTCTCCATCACCTTCTGCCTGGTGGTGATCTCCCAGGTGAAGCTGGAGCATATGTTCGTGCCCTTCTACCTGACAGTCTGTCTGGCGGGTGTGGTCGCCGCCATAGTGGTGCCGCGCCTGCCGCCGCTCTCCTGGAAGAAGGATGTTTATGCCGATGGCACGCCCCTGTGCCGCAAGCAGGAGTCAGTACCCCATCAGCACAGCGTGATGAGCTATGGCTACGAGCGTGCACTGACCAAGGCTGAGAGTGTCACCGATCTTGGTGCAGTCGCGCGGGAAGGGGTGAAGAATGCACTGGACATGGTGTTTGGCGTGTTGCCGGTGGTGATGGCGATCGGCACCTGTGCCCTGATGCTGGCCGAGCACACCCCCATCTTCAACTGGCTGGGTGCGCCATTTGTTCCCTTGCTGGAGCTGCTGCAACTGCCGGAGGCCGAGGCCGCCTCCAGGACCATCATGGTCGGTTTTGCCGACATGTTCATCCCGGCCGTGCTGGCCTCGACCATAGAGAGCGACATCACCCGCTTCGTGATTGCCGCCATGTCGGTCACCCAGCTCATCTATATGTCGGAAGTGGGCGCCCTGCTGCTGGGCAGCAAGATCCCGGTCAAGCTGTGGGAGCTGTTTGTCATCTTCCTGCTGCGCACCCTGGTGACCCTGCCGGTCATTGCCGGTGTGGCGCATCTGCTGTTCTAAGGCAAGAGTCTGGGATTTAAAACGGTCAACTTGGGTTGGCTGTTTTTTATGGTGAGTATTAGACCAAAGTGAGTCTTTTTAATGGGTGGTTTTTACATTAAGGTAACAAGCTGAAAAAAGCGTGCCAGCCGAGCAGTAGGCAATACCCATCGAATGTGGCCAGGAGTCACCCCATGACCTCACTGCTCAGCTACCGGACCGGTCCTTGCGACCAGCCCTTGCTTCACCAGACCATTGGCGAATATCTGCAAGAGATAGCCGAACGTTTCCCCGACCGCCCCGCCGTTGTAGTGCGTCACCAGCAGATCCGCTGGAGCTACCGTGAATACCTCATCCAGATAGACAGGCTGGCACTGGGCTTGCTGGCGCTCGGTATCCAGCCGGGGGACAGGGTCGGCATCTGGTCGCCAAACAACATAGAGTGGTGCCTGGTGCAGTTCGCCACGGCCCGCATCGGCGCCATCATGGTCTGCATCAACCCAGCCTATCGCAACTACGAGCTGGAGTTTGCCATCAACAATGTGGGGTGCCGCGCCCTCATCTGTGCCAGTGCCTTCAAGGGGAGTGACTACCTCTCCATGCTCAATGAGCTGGCCCCCGAGCTGGCAAGCTCGCCGCCGGGGCAGCTTGCCAGCGCCCGCTTGCCGAGCCTGGAGATGGTGATCCGGCTCGGGGAGACGCAAACGCCGGGTATGCTGAACTTCAGCGCCGTGCAGGCCCTGGGGGATGCGCAGGATCCGGCCTGGCTTGCCCGGGTGGCGGCTACCCTCAAACCGGATGATGCCATCAACATCCAGTTCACCTCGGGTACCACGGGCAGCCCCAAGGGCGCGACCCTGAGCCATGGCAACATTCTCAACAATGGCCGGCAGGTGGCGCGGGGCATGGCGTTCAGCGAGCAGGACAGACTCTGCATACCCGTGCCGCTCTACCATTGCTTTGGCATGGTGCTTGGCAATCTGGTGTGCATCAGCGTGGGGGCCTGCGTCCTGTTCCCATCGGAAGCGTTCGATCCTGTGGCGACCCTGCAGACGGTGAGCGAGGAGCGTTGCACCGCCTTGCATGGCGTGCCGACCATGTTCATCGCCGAGCTGGAGTTGCCCGGTTTTGGCGAGTTTGATCTCTCCTCCCTGCGTACCGGCATTATGGCAGGAGCTATCTGCCCCGAGCCCTTGATGCGCAAGGTGCAGACTCTGATGCACATGACAGAGGTGACCATCGCCTATGGTCAGACCGAGTGCAGCCCCATCAATCACATGACCGCCATTGATGCGCCGCTGGACAAGCGCGTCACCACGGTGGGGCGCGCCCTTGACCACACCGAGATCAAGCTGATTGACCCGAGCGGTGAATTGGTGCCCATTGGCGAGCGGGGTGAGATCTGCTGCCGCAGCAAGGGGGTCATGCAGGGTTACTGGCAGGATCCGGTCAAGACAGCGGAAACCATAGATGATGAAGGCTGGTTGCACTCGGGTGATATCGGCATCATGGATGAAGAGGGTTATGTGCAGATAGTGGGGCGCAGCAAGGAGCTGATCATCCGCGGTGGCGAGAACATCTATCCCCGCGAGATAGAGGATCGGCTCTACGATCATCCTGCGGTGCAGGATGCCGCCGTGTTTGGTGTCGACAGCGAGCGTTACGGGGAGGAGGTGTGTGCCTGGGTCAAGCTGAGGCCGGATCAGATGGTCAGCGAGGAGGAGATTAAGCACTTCCTCTCGGCCCGCATCGCCTACTTCAAGGTGCCAAGATACATACGTTTCGTGGAGGAGTACCCCATGACGGTGACCGGCAAGCTGCAGAAGTTCAAGATGCGGGAGGCCATGACCCGCGAGCTGGCCCGCCAGCATGCCGAGGCGACGCGTTGAGGTGGTGTTACCGCGATGAGAAAAGGGCCTGCGGGCCCTTTGTTCGTTGTTGCCAGCAGGCTGCTAGCGCGGCGTGATGCTCACATCCGTGGGGCACTGAATGGTCAACGAATGGACCGTATTGGCGATGCGGTGGGGTGTGCCCGCCTTGTATATTTTCTTCTCTTCGTCATAGCTGCCCGTTGTGTACTGGGTGGAGTAGAGCGTCTGCTGACGACGATCCGTCTCCTTGTAGCCCTGGGGGCAGGTCTGGTTTGCCTGCTGGAAGCAGGCCGTCATGCTGCTGCACTCGATATAGAAACCCCGCTGGCTGGCATCGGCCAGATGGACAGGGGTAACGGTGGGCGGGGGTGGCGACAACAGGGAGCAGCCGGACAGCGCCAGCGCGCCCAGCATGATGAGATGTTTTGACATAAATAACCTGAACCATGTGGTGTGATAAAGAGTGAGGGGGAGTCTTTTGCTCCCCCTTCGCTGTAGGACACAGTTATAACCAAGCGGGCCAGCCCAAACCAGCATACAAATGTAAGAAAATATGAACCCTGTCTATGCCTGTGTGGCCAGCAGAGCCTCTTCATTCACCTGGTCCAGCTGTTCCGGCGCTAGGAAACGCTCGGCATAGTCGCGCCAGATACCACTGCTGACGAACAGGGCAAACAGCGCCGGGTCTATGTGCTGCTCACGCACCATGTTCTGCATGATGGCCAGGGATTGAGCCACCGTCTTGCCCGACTTGTAGGGGCGATCGCTGGCGGTCAGCGCCTCGAAGATGTCGGCGATGGCCATGATGCGGGCCGGGATGCTCATCTGTTGCCCCAGCAACTGGCGGGGGTAACCCTTGCCGTCCATGCGCTCATGATGTCCACCGGCGATCTCGGGCACATTGCGCAAATGGCGCGGGAAGGGGAGCCGCTCCAGCATGCGGATGGTTTGGATGATGTGCTCGTTGATCTTGTAGCGCTCCTCTTCTGTGAGGGTGCCGCGGCCGATGGCCAGGTTGTAACGTTCTCCCCGGTTGTAGAGATAGGTCGGCACCCTGACCTTGAAGCCCCAGGGATTGCGCTCATCCAGGCTGTCGTGGACGGGGCGGGGTATGAGGTGGACTGTCTTGTCAGCCAGCAGTGGCTCGACACAGGGCAAATGGGGGGCCGGTTGGTTCTGGTGCTGCTTGAGTTCCTCCCGGCTGATGCCGAGCCTGTCGTCCAGGGTGCGCAACCAGGTGCGGTTGGCGATGGCATCGAGCCGTGTCAGCTTCTCCGGTGCCATCCATTCCCCGCCCAGGTTGCACTCGGCGACGAAGGCGAACTCCTGATCCAGGGTGCTCCAGAGTGGTACCACCTCCGCTCTTGCCGCTTCCCGTTCTGACGCCGGCAGACGGGCCGCCAGCACCTCGATATAGGCGTCGCGTTTGAGCACTTCGAAGCGGGTACGGATCTCGTGGATCCGATCGTAGATAGTCTCCAGCTTGGTGGCCTTGTCGACCACAAACTCCGGCGTGGTGACCTTGCCGCAGTCGTGCAGCCAGCTCGCGATGTGAATGGCCTCCCACTCCTCTTCATTGAGCCGAAAGTCGGCGAAGGGGCCCTGCTGTTGGGCACAGGCCGCTTCGGTCAGCATCCGGGTCAGCTCGGGTACCCGCTGGCAGTGGCCACCCGTGTAGGGACTCTTGGCATCGATGGCCCCTGCCATCAGCTCGATGAAGGATTCCAGCAGCTGTTTCTGCTCCTCCAGCAGGCGCTGGTTCTCGATGGCGGAAGCAGACGTGCCTGCCAGCGCCTCGATCAGGCTGATGCGCGAGGCCAGTTCGCGGGCAGAGCAGCCGGGCAGGATCAACAGCAGGCAGCCGATCAGCTCCTGTCTATGATTGCACAGTGGCTCGGCGACCAGCTGGCAAGGGCCGGGGAAAGGACCCCAGCTCGCCAGATGTTGCTGCCAGCCCCGTTCGTCGACGGCCAGGGTGAGCCGCTCGCCATGAGCCAGCTTGCCGAGCAGCGCCTCCTGCCAGGGAGCCTGGTCGGCAGGCAAAGGCTGTTGCCGCCAGAGCGCCTGGACGGCCACCATGCTCTGCTCTTGCGCCAGGTATAGGCAGCCCCCTTCGGCCTGCACGGCGGCTATGGTCTCGTGCAGTATGCGGCTGAGCAGGGAGTCGAAGCGGTGTTCCGCCGCCAGTGCCCGGCCCATGTTCATGAAGTTGCCCAGGGTCAGTCGCATGCCGGACATGGTACGGGCCAGATCGTCGATCTCGCGGATCGCCGATTCCGGCACCCGGCTCTCGCCGAAGTCGAAGTGCTGGATCCGCTCCGCCTCTTGAGTCAGGGCCAGCAGGGGGGTCGCGGTGCGGCGGGAGACCAGCCAGATCACCGGCAACAGCAGCAGCAAGCCTGCCAGTGCCCAGCCGAGGTTGATCAGCGCTTCGTTGCGAGCCTGCTGGTAGAGCAGGTCGGCCGAGACCAGCAAGGCGATATAAAAGGGGGATCCCTCGCCGAGGGGAGAGAGATTGACCAGCCAGTCACTCTGATCGGCGGCGGTCAGATTCAGCTCCACCGGGCTGCTCAGCAAGGCGGGTTGGCTGGTGACCTGTTGCTGCAGCTGGGTCAGCACGGGATGAGACAGCGCCGACAGCAGGGGCAGCTGGCTCAGTTGCTCGAAGCTGGGAAGCTGTTTGGGATCCGTGGCAAGCAGGGTGGCGTATTCGTCGAACAGAACCACCTGACTCTGCTCTGGCAACCGCAGTTCACCGATCAGGGCCGACAGTCCCTCGACGCTGGTATCCAGCCCGATCACTGCCCTTCTGTTGTCGCTTTCCACCGCCAGCGTCATGCCTGGCTCCTTGGTGGTAAAGAAGAGATAGGGGTGGGTGGTGGCGATGCCTGAACGCCAGCGTGCCTGCTTGTACCAGTCGCGGCTGCGGGGATCAAACTGGTATTGAGGCATGGCCCGGCGCTCGAGCAGGGTCAGCCGCTGGTCGAAGTAGAGAAACTCCCCCTTGCCCTGGTGCAAGCTCTGCACCAGCAAGGTGCTGGCCGCCGGGACCCTGTCCAGTTGGGCTCGTGCCCGCTCGGTCAACTTGCGCACCAGGAAGAAATCACCATCCGCGTAGCCGGCATAGACGGCGCCATAACTGGGGCTGTTGGCCAGCACCTCTGCCAGTTGTGGCAGGTAGCCGAGCCGGGCATCCAGACTGTTCATGGCCGCCAGCTGACCGCTGCGCAGCAGACTGAGGGACATGCGGGCCGGCCGCTCGTTCAATTGAAGGGCGAGGGCGAGCTGCTCCCGGTATTGCAGGAAATTTTGCCGCTCATGCTCCAGTCCCTGTTGTGCCGCTTGCTGGAATTGCAACGCGATAAGGGCGCTGCCCAGCAGGGTAAACAGCAGGATGAAGAGGGTGGCGATATGCACATAGAAGGGTTTACGACCTGGCCTGGCACTTGTCATGGACACATCCTTGTCACACGGGCGATTGCAGAGACGATCTACTATCAGTGTGCCAACAGGATGACAGAAAACACAATAACCCGTTCAGATATATCAGGATATGGCATAAACGTGACGGCCCCATCGGGGCCGTCTTGAGGGGGTCAAGCCAGTACTGCGGCGGGCACCAGGGTGATGCGGGCGTCTTTCACCTCGTGCCACACCTGATGATTGTCCTGATATTTGTAGTTGGCCGTGCCTGATTTCCAATCTTCCCCGAGTACCATGCGCAGCTCGAAGTTGGGCTGGATCACCGGCCCTATCCCGCCGCTCTGGGGCCATTTGATAATGGGGTAGCCCTGCGCAGTCACCAGGATATGGCACTGCTTGGGCATGACGCACATATAGGTGTATTGGCCTTTAAGTTCGGAGGCCATGTCGAGCGGTGGATTGGTTGCCTGGGTCAGATGGGCGACGCCATTGATTGTCTCCCCTGGCGTATAGACTGCCAGGTTCAGGTGCAGCAGTTGCGCCCCCGGCATGGCTTTGCCGATCTCGAAAGAGGCGAGGAAGAGGCCGGTTTTGGTGTCTGTGATTGCATTCATGCCTGTATTCTCCTGCAAGAAGAGGGTGGGTGTAGCTCACAACCAGACAACGAGCCACAGCATGCTAGCGCTTGCGGTCAGAGCAGGTAACTGTGGATATTGTCACTTGACGCTCAGCCCAGGCTGGCATAGCGCCATCTGCACCCCTGGCAAGGCAGGAGGCTCAGGGAACTCAGGCGGTGCGGTGATTTCGATTATCGGTTGCCAACAAAGAGCCGGGGTCAATTCGTTGGCCTGGCGCGTGATTCGTTCAGGTATCCCGTGCTACATTGCCTCCCTTGTTACTGGTCTGTAAATCAATGGAGTGACCCATGTCTGCCATCCCCTATTCAGTGCTCGATCTGGTCCCCGTGCCCGAAGGCTCCCACCCGGCCGAGTCGTTTCGCCGTTCGCTGGACCTGGCCCAGCATGCCGAGCGCTGGGGGTATCAGCGTTACTGGCTGGCGGAGCATCACAACATGCCGGGCATCGCCAGTGCTGCCACCGCTGTGCTGATCGGTCATCTGGCGGGGGGCACCAAGACCCTGCGACTGGGCGCCGGCGGCATCATGCTGCCGAACCATGCACCGCTGGTGATTGCCGAGCAGTTTGGCACCTTGGCTTCGCTTTACCCTGATCGCATCGATCTTGGGCTGGGTCGTGCCCCCGGCACGGATCAGCGCACCATGCAGGCACTGCGACGTCAGCGCAGCGGCGACGTGGATGAGTTTCCGGCGGATGTGCGCGAGTTGATGAGTTATTTCGGTGACGAGGCAGGGGCGGTACAGGCCGTGCCGGGTCAGGGGCTGCATCTGCCCATCTGGCTGCTGGGTTCCAGCCTTTACAGTGCCCAGCTTGCCGCTTCTATGGGGCTGCCATTTGGTTTTGCCTCTCACTTTTCTCCCGGCCTGTTGTTGCAGGCGCTGGAGATCTACCGCGCCCAGTACCGCCCCTCGGTGCGCTGGCCCAAGCCCTATGCGGTGGTCTGCATCAACATGATCGTCGCCGACAGCGAGCGGGAGGCCCGTTTCCAGTTCACCACTGTGCAGCAACAGTTCCTGCGTCTCTACCGGGGTGACGCTGGCAAGCTGCCCGCACCTGTGGCCGAGCTGGGGGAAGAGTGGTCGCCCCGTGAGCTGATGGCGATGGAGCAGACTCTGGCCCGCTCACTGGTGGGAGATCGCGATCAGGTGCGTCACGGCCTCAAGGCGCTGCTGGCCGAGACGGGTGCCGATGAGCTGATGTTCAACGGCCCCATCGTCGATCAGGGGGCGCGGCTGCGCTCGTTCGAGATCGCGGCCGAGCTGATGCAGAGCCTGTGATCCATGGATGAGGTCTACTGGAACCCCATGGTGCCCGAGCTGTCGGTGACCAGCCTGGCAACTTCCTTGCCTTTCTATACCGGGCTATTGGGGTTTGCTGTGCGCTATCAGCGCGACTATCCCCCCTTCGCCTATCTGGAACAGCAACAGGTAGAGTTGATGCTGGAACAGATCCATCCGGCAGGATGGCTGACCGGTGTGCTGGAGCCTCCGCTGGGACGCGGTATAAATTTGCAGATGGAGCTGACCGACATCCAGCCCCTGCTCGCTCGGCTGGCGCTGGCCGGGGTGGCGCTCTATCGACCACTGCGTGAATCCTGGTATCCGGTGGGAAATATGAGCTCGGGTCAGCGGGAGTTTCTGGTACAGGACCCCGACGGTTATCTGTTGCGGTTCGTCCAGCATCTGGGCGAACGACCGGTTTCCTGATCCAGACTTACATCTAATTGATTGATTTTAAACAATAGTCAGGTTGGTGTCGGCCATCTGTCGTGTCACCTTTCTCCGCGCTGGCCCTATGCTGGCCCTGTCTACCACCACAAGGAGCTCATGATGATCGTCAGGAAATTGAGATTGCAACGGGGTTGGTCACAGGATCAGTTGGCGACCCTGACTGGCTTGAGTGTTCGCACCATACAGCGGATCGAACAGGGTCAGCAGCCCGGACTGGAATCTCTCAAGGCCCTGGCCTCCGTCTTTGAACTTGATGTGGCTCAACTGGATGGGACACAACAACAGGAGCGCGAGATGAGAGGGAATGAAACTATGGGTCAGGACAGGGTGCAGGTGTCGGCAGAGGAGCGGGCCGCCATGGGGTATGTGGAGGGGCTCAAAGGCTTCTACTACCACATTTTCAGCTATGTGCTGGTGATCTGCGGGCTGTTTGTCATCAACTACCTCAGCAACCCGGACTATATCTGGGCCTGGTGGCCGGCGCTGGGGTGGGGTCTGGGGTTGATCTCCCATGCCATCAATCTGTTCCAGCCCTTCAAGCTGTTTGGGCCCGAGTGGGAGAGACGCCAGATCGAGAAACGACTGGGGCGCAAGCTGTAACTCATTGGTGCGAATGGAACAAAGCCCGGCAACTTGCCGGGCTTTGTTCTTGTGTAACGCGACAGAGTGGGGTTCTCACCACTCTTTCCCCTTCCTTGGCGTGAGTGGGGCAAGGGGTCGCTATCAGGGCATCGTCTTCGTAACACCACAGAGTGGGGCTCTCGTCGCTCAGGCGCAGCCCTTAACCATCACTTGGCGTGAGTGGGGCAGGGCGTCGCTATCAGGGCATCGTCTTCATAACGCCACAGGGTGAGGCTGTTGCCCCATACACAGCCGGTGTCGAGCGCCTTGATGTCGTTCCTGCCTGTGTTGCCCATCAGGGCCGCCCAGTGGCCGAACACCAGTATGGGGTCATCCATATGGTGCTCGCGCTGCTCGAACCAGGGGCGCAGGCCGGGAGTAGACTCTGTGGGGCCTTTCTTGCACTTGAACTCGAGTCGGCCATCGAAATAGCAGAAGCGCATCCGGGTGAAGGTGTTGATGATGTAGCGGTAACGTTCGATCCCTGCCAGATCTTCACTCCAGCCATCGGGCAGATCGCCATACATGTTGTGCAACAACCAGCTGTACTGATCGCCGCGCAGCTGACTCTCCACTTCGCGGGCACAGTTGCGTGCCGTTCGAGCGTCCCAGGCGGGGGAGATACCGGCATGCACCATCATGATGGGCAGATCCGGGTGCTCCGCCAGCAGGGGGCGATGGCGCAACCACGTCAGCAGCTCGTCCCGATCCGGCGCTTCCATCAGGGCTTGCAGCTTGTCTTTCTTCTTGAGCGGTGCAACGCCATCGGCGACCGCCAGCAGGTGAAGGTCGTGGTTGCCGAGCACTGTGACGGCCCGCTGGCCCAGCGACTTGACGTAGCGCAGTGTCTTCAGGGAGTCCGGGCCGCGGGCGACTAGGTCGCCACAGAGCCAGAGCACGTCCTTGGCTGGATCGAACTTTGCGAGATCCAGCAGACGACGCAAGTCGTCATAACAGCCCTGGATATCGCCAACAAAACAGTTCGCCATGAAACCTCAGTTAATAATGTTTGGGACGGCCAGGGTAAAAGGCGCTATGGGCGCCTCGAACGGCTGCCCTGACTCATCTTGCAGGGTATAGCTCCCTTCCATCACCCCAAATGGGGTGTCGAGTGGCACGCCGCTCTGATAGCGAAAGGTCTCCCCTTCGGCAATCACGGGCAGCTCCCCGACCACGCCGGGGCCCTCGATTTCCAGCATCTTGCCGTTGGCATCCGTGATGAGCCAGCGCCGGTGCAGCAACTGCGCCGGCCCCGGCCCCAGATTCTCGATCTCGATCAGATAGTGGAACTGGTAAGGGTCCTGGGTATCCGCCACATAACGGGGATATGGGCGGATAACGATATGCGGGTATGCCACGGGATCAGGCCTGTTGTTGATCCGCCAGCCAGTTGGCGATCATGACGAACTGCTCCAGGGAGAGATTCTCCGGGCGCAGGTTGCCATCGATACCAAGCTCGGTCAGCTGAGCGTCGGTGATGAAGTTGGCGAAGCTGTTGCGGATGGTCTTGCGGCGCTGGCCAAAGCCTTCGGTACAGACGCGGCTCAGGCAGCGGATGTCTTTGGCGACTATGGTCGGGTTCTTGTGCGGTACCAGACGGACCACGGCTGAATCCACTTTCGGTGCCGGTTTGAAGGCGCCAGGGCCCACTTCCAGCACGGGGATCACCTGGCAGTAGTACTGCACCATGACGCTCAGGCGACCATAGGCCTTGCTGCCCGGGCCGGCAGACATCCGCAATACCACTTCTTTTTGCAGCATGAAGTGCATGTCTTCTACCCGGTCGGCGAAATCGCACAGGTGGAAGATGAGCGGCGTGGAGATGTTGTAGGGCAGGTTGCCGAAGATACGCAGCGGCCCCTTGCCTTCCCCCATCAGAGTGCCGAAGTCGAAGCGCATGGCATCGGCCTCGATCACGGTCAGCTTGTCCTTGAGGGTCGGGTGCTCGCGCAGGCGCGCGGCCAAGTCCCGGTCCAGCTCGACCACTGTCATCTTGTCCATCTGGGAGGCGACCGGTTCGGTCAGGGCGGCGAGGCCCGGGCCTATCTCCACCAGATTCTGACCCGGCTGCGGATTGATGGCGGCCACTATTTGATCGATCACATAGCGGTCATGCAAGAAGTTCTGACCGAAACGCTTACGGGCCGTGTGACCCATGTGCACCTTGTTGCTCTGCACCTTACTGCTCATATCTTTTTTTCTCTACCATCTTGATGGCGTGGTTAATCGCGGTGATCAGACTGCCCGGGTCCGCCAGGCTCTTGCCTGCCAGATCCAGCGCAGTGCCGTGATCCACCGAAGTGCGGATGAAAGGAAGTCCAAGGGTGATATTGACCGAACTGCCGAACCCCTTGTATTTGAGCACGGGCAGCCCCTGGTCGTGGTACATGGCGAGTACCGCATCCGCATCCTTGAGGTATTTGTCCTGGAACAGGGTATCGGCCGGCAGCGGGCCGACCAGATCAATCCCCTCTTGGCGCAAGCTGGCCAGGGCGGGTTCGATCACGTCAATCTCTTCACGGCCGAGATGACCCCCTTCCCCTGCATGGGGATTGAGGCCGCAGACGTAAATCCGGGGCTTGGCGATGCCAAACTTGGTTTTGAGATCCGCATCCAGAATGCGGATCACCTTGCCGAGGCGATCCTCCGTGATAGCCATGGCTACGTAGGCGAGCGGTATATGGGTGGTGGCCAGCGCCACCCGCAAGCCTTCGGTCGCCAGCAGCATCACCACGTCGGCGGTACCTGACTGCTGGGCGAAGAACTCGGTATGACCACTGAATGACACGCCCGCCTGATTGATGATCCCCTTGTGGACAGGCCCGGTTACCACGGCGACAAATTCACCGCTGAGGTTGCCGTCACAGGCGCGCTGCAGGGTGGCCAGCACATAGGCGCCGTTGCCCTCGTTCAGCTCACCCGGCACCACGGGGGCGCCGAGGCTGACTGGACAGATGCTCAGGGTACCCGCCCGCTGCGGCTGGGCAGGGGTTTCGGCATCATAGGGTTGCAGCTCGATGGGCAGCCCCAGCAGGGCGGCCCGTTCGAGTAGCAGGGCGGGATCGGCGATCACCACCAGCTGGTGGGGCCAATCCTGCTGGGCTATCTGCAACACCAGATCCGGGCCTATTCCGGCGGGCTCACCCGGGGTAATGGCGAGACGACGACAGCTCATCAGCTGCCGGCGCCTTCGATCTGGATGTAGGCCTCGTCACGCAGCTCATCCAGCCACGCCTGGGACTCTTCGGTGAAGCGGCGGTTGAAGATGAGCTGATAGGCACGCTGCTCCTGGGCTTTGCTGGTGGCATCCTGGCTGCGACGCTCTTCCAGCTGCACTATGTGCCAGCCGTGGGTAGTACGGAAGGGGGCGCTCAGCTCACCCGGCTTGAGGCGGTTGACCATGTCGCGGAACTCCGGCACATAGACGTTGGGATCAGACCAGCCCAGCTCGCCGCCCTGCACCGCAGAGCCCGGATCTTCGGAGTATTTTTCCGCCAGACTGGCGAAGGTCGCCTTGCCGCTCTTGATGTCGTGCAGTATGCCATCCAGCATGCCCTTGGCTTTCTCTTCGCTGAGGATGATGGAAGGCTTGATCAGTATGTGGCGTGCTTTCACCTCGGTCTGCAGCACCTGCTGCTGACCCTTGGCATCGAACACCTTGACGATGTGCAGACCGGCGCCAGAGCGCAGCGGGCCCACTATGTCACCCTTGGCAGCACCTTGCACCGCTTCGGCCATCAGGGTCGGCATCTCTTGCGGGCTCATCCAGCCCCAGTCGCCCCCTTCCAGTGCCTTGGGACCATTACTCTCGGCAATGGCCAGCTTGCGGAAGTCGGCGCCCTGTTTCAGGGCAGCCAGGATGCGCTCTATCTTGCTCTTGGCGGCGTTGAGCTGCTCGGCGCTCGGGTTGTCCGGCAGGGCAATCTGGATATGGCCGACATGGTACTGCTGTTGCTGCTGGCCCTGCTTGGCGAGGATATCCACCACCTGCTTGACCTCCTGATCGGAGATGTTGATGCGACGGCGCACCTGGTTGCGGCGCACCTCGTTCATCAGGATCTCGCGGCGCACCTCTTCCCGATACTGGGCATAGGTCAGGCCTTCGCGGGCCAGTTGGGCTCGCAGCTGATCCAGGGTCATCTTGTTGTCGGCGGCTATGCTCTGGATGGCTTGCTCCAGCTGGGTGTCGCTGATCTTGAGGCCCTGGCGATCCGCCAGTTGCAGTTGCAGGCTCTCCTGGATCAGCCGATCCAGCGCCTGCTTGCGCAGGGTGGCATCATCGGGCAGGGACTGGCCGCTCTCCTGGGCAGAGCTTTTGACTTTCTGTACCAGGGCTTCCTGCTGGCTGGCCAGCACCACGTCCTTGTTGACCACGGCAAGCACCTTGTCCATCAGCTCGGGGGCGGCGAAGGCACCCTGACTCATGGCTCCGAACAGGCCTGCAGTCAGCAGGGAAATCAACGTCTTCTTCATATCCATCTCTCAAGGCGTTTGCCAGACCGGTTATTGGTCTCGCAGGTTAAACGGACGAATGTAAGGCAGTGCTTCGGTATCCAGGGAGGTGCCCTTGGAGCCGGTACCCACGCTACCCAATCCTTTCATTTCAAACTGAATGCCCAGGCTGCGCTCCGAAGTCGGACGCATGGTCACGTTATCCGGTGTATTGACCCACTCCAGGTTGAAGTTGATGCTCCAGCAGCAGGAGTCATATTTCAGACCCACCTTGCGATCCACCTTCACTCCCTGATCAAGGTCGTGATAGTAGCCACCGTAGAGGTGCCACTGATCATTGAGCGGTGTGGTCAACAGCATACCGACCTGATTGAGGTCGGCGACCTGATTGGTGTTCGACAGGTCGTAGTTGGCATTGCGCACGAAGCGGTAGTTCAGCTGGCTGATCAGCTTCTCGCGGCGATACTCGAGGGCGCTGTTGGCAGAGCTGATCTCGCTCTGATCCATATCATATTGCGCCCCGGCATGGGCAAACCACTGCTCGTTGATCTTGGCATCCCCCTCAAACGAGAGCGGGGAGCGGGTGTTGGTCGCCAGTGACTCGCTGGGGTAGAGCTTGACCCTGGGGGCAACAAAGTCGAAAGCTTGGGCAACGGCCAGTCGAATTCGTTCATCACCAGCCTGATCATAAACCCGGGTGGTAACACCGAGTGAGACCCTGTTGGAGTCGCTGATGCGGTCCAGACCGGCATAACGGCGGTCGCTGAACAGGCTGTAGTAGTCCTGACGCATGGTGGTGGAGTCATAGACACCTATGTTGTCCTGATCCTTGTAGGGCACATAGAGGTACTGGAACTCGGGCTCCAGGGTTTGATTGGCGTCGCCACCAAACCAGTCCTGGTTGCGTTCGAAGGTCATGCCGCCCTTGAGGCGAAAAGAGGGCAGGGTCCGGGTGATGATGCCCTCATCCAGAGTGACACCGCTCGCACCTTCAGGAGTGAACCGCTTGGTGAAGGTGGAACTCATGTTGTCCGGCACTTCCTGATCGTAACGGGTGTACATCAGCTTGTACTGGCTGTCGAGGTAGTAGCCCGCCTCGTCGATGAGCGGCATGGTCAGGGTCGGCGCCGTGTAGACACGGGTGCCGGTATAGGCATCCCCCAGGTTTTGCGCTGAGGCCTGGGTGTTGTTGTAACCGAACCGGGTGACTTCGGTATTCCAGGCCAGATCGTACCAGTTGCCCTGATGGTAGTAGTTGTGGTTGATCCGTGGCATCAGCTCGTGAGGCTGCTGGGCACTTGCCAGCAGTATCTGGTAGGTCCGCACCTCTGTGTTGAGGTTCCAGTTTTGCTGGAAGTAGCCAGCCATCAGGGATTGCTGCAACTGGTTCTCGACCTGGGTGCCCACCTTGGGGGAGAAGTCGTTGAAGTAGTTGTAATCCCGATCCCGGACCTTGGTGTAGTCGACCGACACCCGCATGGCATTGTCGGCAAACCGCGAGGTGTGGCGCGCATTGAGCAGATAGCGATGCCCGTCAGACAGCTTTTCGTTCAGGCTGGGGGTTTCATCGTACTGTTTGTCGTCTGCCAGATTTTCGAAATAGAGGCTGCCGACATGGGCCGGATCCGGCATGTAGCGGAACTCGACCTGCTCCATCAGGCCCCGTCTGTCCATGAAACGGGAAGTGATGGTGGCATCGTAGTTGGGCGCTATGTTCCAGTAGAACGGCTGGGTGATGTCCATGCCGTTCTTGGAGCTCTGGGTATAACCCGGGTAGAGCAGACCGGTTTTGCGCTCATCCTTGATGGGGAAGTTGATATACGGGAAATAGAATACCGGATAGTCATAGAGCCAGAGGCTGGCGTTCCAGGCTTCCCCGAACACCTCTGTCTGATCGATGTCGATGCTGCCCGCTTTCAGGGTCCATACTTCCTGGCCAGGTGGGCAGGTGGTGTACTGAGCCCCTTCCAGAGTGATGTTCTGGTTGTTGTTGGTCATGGTGACTCGGTCGGCAGAGCCGCGTACCGGTGAGCCATGAACCTGGTATTTGCCCTCTTCCAGCTCGGAATTCTTGGTATCCAGGTTGGATTTCAGGGTCTTGTCACTGGTGACAGTGATCTGGCCATCGTTGTAATAGATGTTGCCGATGGCGATGACATCCCGGCTCTTCTGATCGAGCTCGGCATAATCCGAGTCAAATTTGCGCACACCCTGGCGAACTTTGACATCGCCTTGATAGACGGCGGTACCGCCCTGCTTGGCCTCTAGCCGATCGGCATCCACTTCGACTGGTTGGGCGTTGGCATCCTTTCCGGGGGCCAGTTTCTCTACCTTGGGTACATAGTCATAGCAGAGCCCGTCCAGGATCCCGGTGGCGGGCGGAGGCGTCAGCGGAGCCGCCTGCACTATGGCCGGGGTCAGGGCTGGGATAAGGCTGATGGTCAGGGCGATGGGATATGAGTACCCCAGTGTCCATTTTGTCATGTGAAAGACTCGCGCAATCCGTGGTAGATACGGCTGATTCAAGACATGCATTTTACGACAGGATTCATCGAGTTGACATTGCATGTCATTGCTTTATGTTAGCCGGCAATGATAAAGCATTATTGCGGCCAGGGCTAACAGCCAAGTGCTGCTTTCCAATTCGGTCCCCGACTTATGTACGATCGCGATTCCCTGCTATTGCAATGGGCTCGCCGGATTTCCGGTGATGCCAACCTTGAGTTGACCCTGATTTCCGGTGACGCCAGTTTTCGCCGCTACTACCGTGGCGGTGGCCTAGTGTGGGTGGATGCCAATCCAAAAACCGAAAAAAATCATGAGTTTGTCCGTAACGCCTCTGCTCTGCATGCCATGGGGCTGCTGGCGCCCGAGGTAAAGGGGGTGGACTATGATGATGGCCTGCTGGCTGTGACAGATCTGGGGGATACCCAGCTTATCAGCTGTCTGGATGCACAAAATGTGCTGGCCTGGTATGGCAAAGCCATAGCCTTGCTACCCAGACTGGGGGCGGTAGCACTGGCGCTGGAGCCCTTCGACGCAGCCTTCATGGCCCGTGAAAACAGTATTTTCCCCGAGTGGTTGCTGGGCCATCATCTGCAACTGGCCCTGAGCGAGTCAGAACAACAGCTGCTGGATGATATGTTTGCCTGCCTCACCGCCAGCAATCTGGCTCAGCCCCAGGGGGTGATGCACCGTGACTTTCACAGCCGCAACCTGATGGTCTGTGGCGGTGATACTCCAAACGGCAGCGAATTGGCAATCATCGATTTTCAAGACATGGTGATCGGCCCCCTCAGCTATGACCTCGTCTCCCTGCTGAAAGACTGTTACGTGCGCTGGCCCGACGATGTGATCGAGCAGGGCATGCGCCATGGCTTCGATACGCTGCAGCAGGCGGGTCTGCTTGGCGGGCTCGACTATGCCAGTTTCCGTCGTCATGCCGACTTGACCGGCATGCAGCGTCACCTGAAGGCGGCGGGTCTCTTCACCCGCCTCTATCACAGGGATGGCAAGTCCGGTTACCTCAAGGACATTCCCCGCACCCTGGGCTATGTGGTTGATGTGTGCCAGCAACATGGCGCCAGCTATCCGGAGCTGGCCCGCTTCGGTGCCTGGTTGCAGCAAGTGGTGCTGCCCGGGCTGGCCCGAGTGGCCGGAGCCCCGGTATGAAGGCGATGATCCTGGCCGCCGGTCGTGGCGAGCGGATGCGCCCGCTCACGGACACCTTGCCCAAGCCGCTGCTGGCGGCAGGGGGCAAGCCGCTCATAGTGCACCATATAGAAAAGCTCAAGGCTGCCGGAGTGACTGAACTGGTGATCAACCACGCCTGGCTCGGCCACAAGCTGGTGGAAGCGCTCGGTGACGGCAGTGCGTTCGGGGTCAGCATTCACTGGTCGGCAGAGGCGAGTGCGCTGGAAACAGCCGGTGGCATAGTGCAGGCGCTGCCCCTGCTTGGCGCCGATCCGTTTCTGGTGATCAACGGCGATACCTGGCTCAGTCTGGACTATCGCACCCTGGTCAATCAGCCGCTGGGTACGGATCTGGCCCATCTCTGGCTGGTACCCAACCCGCCCCAGCATCCTCATGGGGATTTCTCGCTTCACGCAGGTCGGGTGCTGGATGCGCCAGCCTTCACCTTCAGTGGTGTCGGGCTCTATGACCCCGCCGCCTTTGCCGGTTTGCCGTCGGGGGCGCGCAAGCTGGCCCCCCTGCTGCGCGACTGGATGGCGCAAGGCCGGGTCGGTGGCGCCATGCTGGCCGGCGAGTGGCGCGACATTGGCACCACTGAGCGGCTGCGCGAGCTGGATGATCAGCTGCAACGACGCACTCATTAACATCACGAGGTCTTGAACCATGCGTATTTGGGGTAAGGTGCTGGGCGCCTTCTTCGGTTTTCTGCTCGGCAACATCTTTGGTGCCCTGCTTGGCCTCTGGATCGGCCATCGTTTCGATCGGGGCATGGGTATTCGGGGCGCGTTTCAACGTGGCCCCAGCCAGCAACAACAAGCGGTATTTTTCCATGCCACTTTCGCCGTCATGGGTCATATCGCCAAGGCGAATGGCCAGGTTACAGAGCAGGAGATCCGGGTTGCCTCCAACCTGATGGATCGGATGCGACTGGTGGGAGATCAGCGAGCGCGCGCCCAGGAGTCGTTCCGTCTGGGCAAGGAGGCCGAGTTCCCGTTGCGGGAAACCTTGGCCGAGTTCCGTCGTGCCAGCCTGGGGCAGCGGGACATACTGCGTTTCTTCCTGGAGGTGCAACTGCAGGCAGCATTTGCCGATGGCAAGGTCGAGGCCGACGAGCGCGCCATTTTGCATACCATCGCCGATGAGCTGGGCTTCAGCCGCATCGAGCTGGCCCGCATCCTGGCGATGGCCGAAGCGCAGATGAACTTCTTCAACCGGGCGCATGGCGGCCAGTATCAGGGCGGTGAGCACGGCGGGCAGCAGTATCGGCAGGAGGCGCCGTCAGCGGATCGCCTCAAGGATGCCTACCAGTTGCTCGGGGTGAGCGAGAGCGACAGCGATCAGGACATCAAGCGAGCCTACCGCAAGGAGATGAGCAAGCATCACCCCGACAAGTTGGCCGCCAAGGGGCTGCCACCTGAGATGATGGAGATGGCGAAGGAGAAGACCCAGGAGATACAGCAGGCCTGGGAGTGGATCCGCGAGGCCCGTGGCATCCGTTGAGTGCCGCTATCTGCCAGCCATAAAAAATGCCCGTCGATGACGGGCATTTTTGTTTGTGAAAGTCAGGTTTAGTGGCTGTCGACCCAGACGAACTTGAGCACGAACAGCAGGGCGACCACCAAGACGCAGGGGTTGATCTCGCGCCAGCGGCCTGTGCCCGCCTTCATCACGCAGTAGGAGATAAAGCCGATGGCGATCCCCTCCGTGATGGAGAAACTGAACGGCATCATGACAGCTGTCATGAAGGCGGGCACAGCTTCGGTCAGGTCTTCCCACTTCACCCGGGTCAGCTCGGAGCACATCAGCACACCCACATAGATGAGGGCACCGGCGGCGGCATAGGCAGGTACCATGGCCGCGACGGGGGAGAAGAAGATCGCCAGCAGGAACAGCAGGCCGACCACGATGGCGGTCAGGCCGGTGCGGCCACCGACGGCGACGCCGGAGCTGCTCTCGATAAAGGCGGTGACAGAGGAGGTGCCCATGAAGGCGCCGCCGACCGAGCTCACGCTATCCACCAGAAGCGCCTGCTTCATGCGCGGGAAGTGCCCCTTGTCGTCCGCCAGCTTGGCGCGGTTGGTGACGCCTATCAGGGTACCGGAAGAGTCGAACAGGTTGACCAGCATGAAGGAGAAGATGATCCCCGCCAGGCTGATGTCGAGCGACCCCATCAAATCCAGCTGGCCAAACACCGGCGCTATGCTCGGTGGCATGGAGACGAAGCCCTTGAAGGTCACATCACCAAACAGCCAGCCCAGGGTGGTGGTCACCACTATGGCGATCAACACGGCGGAGTGAACGCCGCGGGCTGAGAAGATGCAGATCAGGAAGAAACCGAGCAGCCCCAGCAGGCAGGGCAGGGAGGTGAGATCGCCCACCGTCACCATGGTGGCCGGGCTCGCCACTACGATACCTGCGTTGTGCAGGCCGAGCAGGGCGATGAGCAGACCGATACCGGCTGTGATGCCGACCCGCAGGGTGAGCGGGATATTGGCGATCAGCCAGTAACGAACCCGCAGCAGGGTGAGGATCAGCAGACCCATGGCACCCCAGAAAATGGTGCCCATGCCGACTTGCCAGGAGTAGCCCATGCCGGCCACCACCACGAAGGCGAAGAAGGCGTTCAGTCCCATGGCCGGGGCCAGGGCGATGGGCAGATTGGCCAACAGGCCCATCAGTATGCTGCCGATACCGGCGATGAGGCAGGTAGTGACGAACACGGCCTGGGTGTCCATGCCCGCCGCAGAGAGGATCTGCGGGTTGACGAACACGATATAGACCATGGTCAGGAAGGTGGTGATCCCGGCGATGACCTCGGTGCGGGCGGTAGTGCCATGGCCTTGCAGGGCAAACAGGCGCTCAAGCAATCCTTGCCCGGCGGCCTGATTGGCAGCTTGGTGTTGTTGGTTCATGTTGGATTCCAATAGGTGACGTGAAATAAGCAGCAGGAGAGTCGGCACCCCATCCATGCGTGGGCAAGGGGGCTGTTTTTCTGGTGGCTAAGTGACCAGACTCGTCCTGATACCGTGACAGCGCGCACATTTTCACACAGGCGGCGGCGTTTACAAACCCCGGATCTGCGAAGCGGATCAATGAATAGAGCAAAAATTCAAACGTTTTCTTTTTGAGCAATAAAAAAGGTCCTCGATAGAGAACCTTTTATGGCTGACAGAGGCCGCGTCAGAGGGTCTTGAAGTAACGCTCCACCAGCTGGGCCAGCACGGAGTCGAGTCTGTCCTGTACTTCCCCCAGCTCTCTACCGACACGACGCAGGAACAGACTGGCCTGCTCCTCGGTCAACTTGCGTCCCTCGATGAAGAACTCCTGCTCCGGCAACTGCTTGTCATAGCGCGGGATCAGCACCCAGCTCACCAGCTCGGGATAGATGGCGGCGAAGATCTTGGCGGCGGCGACACAGAAGGTCTCGATGTGTTCTTTGCCATCCGGCCCGAGGCAGCCGGGTTCGACCCGGATCTGGATGGTGAGTTTCTTCTCTGTGGGGGGCTGGGTCGTCATTTCGATACATCCATGCAAAGGCATCCGTCTTGGATTGTATGCCAAAAGGCAATAGAAAGGGGAGCCGAAGCTCCCCTTGTGACGCCGTCACCCTTATTTGGTGATGCGTTTGTATTTTGCGCGATGGGGCTGGATCGCCTCGGCGCCGTAGGTCTTCTTCTTCCACTCTTCGTATTCGGTAAAGTTGCCTTCGAAGAAGGCAATATTACCCTCGTCCTGGTAGTCCAGGATGTGAGTGGCGATGCGGTCGAGGAACCAGCGATCGTGGGAGATGACCATGGCACAACCCGGGAACTCCAGCAGGGCGTTCTCGAGGGCGCGCAGGGTTTCGATGTCCAGATCGTTGGTCGGTTCATCCAGCAGCAGTACGTTGCCACCGGTCTGCAGCAGCTTGGCCAGATGCAGACGGCCACGTTCACCACCGGAGAGCTCGCCGACCCGCTTCTGCTGATCGGCGCCCTTGAAGTTGAAACGGCCGATATAGGCGCGGCTCGGGAACTCGTA
Organism: Aeromonas sp. 5HA1; assembly: GCF_029237245.1. Classification (NCBI taxonomy): domain Bacteria; kingdom Pseudomonadati; phylum Pseudomonadota; class Gammaproteobacteria; order Aeromonadales; family Aeromonadaceae; genus Aeromonas; species Aeromonas sp. 5HA1. The sequence continues at coordinate 415,601 of NZ_JAACFW010000001.1, read as the reverse complement.
GTTGCCGATACGCAGGATATCCTGACCGTCGGCGACCTCTTCGAACACCGTCTTCTTGTCATCCATGCTGTCGCGGAACTGATCCACAGAGGCCAGCACCACGGTTTCGCCCAGGGTGATGGTGCCGGAATCCGGCTGCTCCTGACCCGACATCATGCGGAACAGGGTCGACTTACCGGCACCGTTCGGGCCGATAATGCCAACGATGGCCCCTTTCGGAATGGCAAACGACAGATCGTCGATCAGCACCCGATCACCGTAGGATTTGCGCAGGTTCGCCACTTCCAGCACCTTGTCGCCGAGTCGGGGTCCGGGCGGAATGAACAGCTCGTTGGTCTCGTTGCGCTTCTGGTAGTCGTTGGTGTTGAGTTCTTCGAAGCGAGCCATACGGGCCTTGGACTTGGCCTGACGGCCTTTCGGATTCTGACGAACCCACTCCAGCTCTTTCTCGATGGACTTGCGACGAGCCGCTTCGGAGCTGGCCTCCTGGGCCAGGCGGGCATCTTTCTGCTCCAGCCAGGAGGAGTAGTTGCCTTCCCACGGGATACCTTCGCCGCGGTCCAGCTCCAGGATCCAGCCTGCCACGTTGTCGAGGAAGTAGCGGTCGTGGGTGATGGCCACGACTGTGCCTTCATAGTCGTGCAGGAAGCGTTCCAGCCAAGCCACGGATTCCGCATCCAAGTGGTTGGTCGGCTCGTCCAGCAGCAGCATGTCCGGCTTTTCCAGCAGCAGACGGCACAGCGCCACACGGCGGCGCTCACCACCGGAGAGGTGCTGGATTTTGGCGTCCCAGGCCGGCAGACGCAGGGCATCGGCCGCGCGCTCCAGCTGGTTTTCCATGTTGTGGCCACCCTGGGCCTGGATGATGGCTTCCAGCTCGCCCTGTTCGCGGGCCAGCTTGTCAAAATCTGCATCCGGATCGGCGTAGGCCGCATAGACCTCGTCCAAGCGAGCCATGGCGCGTTTGACGTCGCCGACGGCCTCTTCCACCGCTTCGCGGACTGTCTGCTCCGGATCCAGCTTCGGCTCCTGGGGCAGGTAGCCGATCTTGATGCCGGGCTGCGGACGGGCTTCCCCTTCGATCTCGGTATCTATGCCGGCCATGATGCGCAGCAGGGTTGACTTACCGGCACCGTTCAGGCCCAGTACGCCTATCTTGGCGCCCGGGAAGAAGCTCAAGGAGATGTTCTTGAGGATATGACGCTTGGGCGGCACTACCTTGCCGACCCGGTTCATGGTGTAAATAAATTGAGCCATTGGCTAATTCTCTTCCTATTCAGCAGGTTAATGTCTTGGCACTAACAGACTGATGTCGTGGTGGGGCCAGGTCGACACGCCGTCAACCCGGTTCCAAAAAACGCTCCGATTGTAAACCAATGGGGGAAGGGGGGCAAAGGCAGGGCCCGGCTTGTAGCCCTCTTTGCCGCAGCCGTCACATCCGGCTGTGCGCTGGGGGCTCGCCTGGCATAATGAGGACTCTTTTTTGTGCCAAAGCCGCCATATTTGGTTGTTCGTCGCCGACCAGTCTTGCCGGCCAATATTTTCGCTGGCCGCGAGCGAGACATTGGGTTGTACCTGGCTCTGATAGCCGGTCGCTGGTTGGGAAGGGGCCGACGTCTATTTCCAGATCGGGCATGAACGGGTGAGGACTACTTCCCCTTGTGACCGGCGAAGTAGAGCACTCGCCGCACATATTGTTGGGTCTCCTGATAGGGGGGAATGCCGCCGTACTGTTCCACCGCTCTCTCTCCGGCGTTGTAGGCTGCCGACATCAGTATCCAGTTGCCATCAAACCGGCGATCCAGCCACTTGAGATAGGTCACGCCCCCCTTGATGTTCTGTGCCGGATCGAAGGGGCGAGTCACGCCGAAGCGCTGCTGGGTTTCCGGTATGAGTTGCATCAGCCCCTGGGCATTCTTGGGGGAGACGGCGCGGCTGTTGAGGTTGGATTCGGCAATGGCGATGGCCAGCACCAGCCGCTCATCGAGGCTGTGGTGCTTGGCGGCGTGGCGCAACATGGCGGCCAGTTTCTGTTTGGTTGGTGACTGGCGGGCCAGATAGGCATCCAGATTGAAAGGGGTATTGGGGATCTCGGCAAAGTAACTGCCTGCTCCCCCGCCGACGCCGGCGCCACACTGATCCCCCATGATGGCGTTGCCGATGCGGGCATTGTAGTAGCGGGCGGCTTGCTGATTGCCAAGGCGCATTGCCATGGCGAGGTAGGCGTTGGCCATCTTGGGGTTGCGCACCGAGCCCGGGCCGGTGGCAAGCAGGCGACCGATGCGAAAATAGCCTTCCGGGTTACCCGTCGTGGCAGCGGCACAATAGAAGTGGATGGCTTGGGTCAAATTGCCCTGGCTCTGCGCCACCTGACCCTTTTTCAGGGCAGTGAGCGCCTTGGGGGCTTGTCTGAAATCCCTGCTTTGCGCTGCAGCCTGCACAGTACCGGCCAGCAACAGCGATAAAAAAAGCAGCAAAAACAGCCTGTTTTCGCTGAGGCTTGCCATGGATTCTCTCCTGTTGGGGTACAGAAGATATAGGGGAACATGGCCCGATCTGCCATTAATCCAGTGGATCCTGTTGTTATGACGCCACCTGCCCAGAGATCAAAATGGTATGGAACCAATGGCAAATACAGGCCCGTGTGGGATGCCGGTGGGCATTGGAAGGGACAGTCCCATCACAAGGGGTAGCAAAAACGACTTGCGATGGGGGAAGCCTGTGATGACTCATGTTCCACGTCGCGCTATTAAGTCAGGATTGTACATTCATGTCACCGGGGCTCACCCTGGCCGGTAATAGTCGAGATACCAGCGCACGAACTCGGCGACTCCCTGCCTGAGCGGGGTGGCGGGGCGGGTGCTCGTGAGGGTGTGAAGGGGCTCGCTGTCGGCCCAGGTGGCGTGCATGTCGCCGGCCTGCATGGGTAGCATCCGCTTGATGGCGGGCTTGTCCAGCGCCTGTTCCAGCGCCTCGATAAAATCGAGCAGCCGCACCGGCTGGCCGTTGCCTATGTTGAGGATGCGATAGGGGGCAGCGCTCTCGGCCTGGCTGTCCTGACTGGCGTGCCAGTGCGGATTGGCGCGGGGCGGCAGCTCGGCGATGGCGAGTATGCCGTCGACTATGTCGTCTATGTAGGTAAAGTCGCGGCTGAGATCCCCGTGGTTGTACACATCGATGGGCTCGCCCGCCAGGATGGCGCGGGTGAACTTGGCGATGGCCATGTCGGGGCGACCCCAGGGGCCATAGACGGTGAAAAAGCGCAGGCCTGTGGTAGGCAGACCATAGATCGCAGAGTAGGAGTGGGCCATCAGTTCGCCACTCTTCTTGGTGGCGGCATATAGAGAGACGGGGTGATCTACCCGCTGTTCGGCACAGAAGGGCATCAGATCGCTCAGGCCATAGACAGAACTGGAGGAGGCGTAGATCAGATGGTTTATGCCGTGCTGGCGGCACCCTTCCAGTACAGTCAGCATGCCGATGAGATTGCTGTCGGCATAGGCGAACGGATTTTCCAGTGAGTGACGAACCCCCGCCTGGGCGCCCAGGTGAATCACCCGCTCGAACTGGCCGCTGGTGAACAGGTTTGCCATGGCATCCCGATCTGCCAGCTCCCGCTGTTCGAAGTGGAAGTGGGGGAAGGGGAGCAGCCGGGCCAGTCGCGCCTGCTTCAGGCTTACCTCGTAGTAGTCGTTCAGATTATCCAGCCCCACCACCTGATGGCCTGCCTCGCATAGCCGTTTGGCCACGTGAAAGCCGATAAAGCCGGCGGCGCCTGTCACCAGATACTTCATGAGTGTTGTCCTGTGCTGATCATTGGGGGTCTCTGGTCCTGAACGGGGACTGGAAGATGGCTGTGGGCTTTGTACCAGAGCGCGCACGCCGGCGCCACGTCGTTCCGGTGACATGGCGGGTGATGGCGGAGCTCGTCAGGCGCGGCATGCTGCATCTTGGTGCACGGCCTGTCAATGGAGAATGACAGGCACCAAAACGGGGCGTTTCCCGGGGCTATTGTGATCATGGTCGCAAAAAATAGACTGGACCCCATAACGAAGCCCTGCGGACAGGGCTCGCGTCCGCTACGGCGGCAAAAACACTCTTTTCACTTCGCTATTGGATACAGGTTATGGACAACACCCCGGGCTCTGCGGACCCGCACGCTTCTGTGCACCCGTTTTATGAAGATGTACTCGCCCTGCTGACGGCAGCCGGTTTCGTTTCTCTCGGTATCTTCCTGTTTCATCAGGTTGGCCTGCTCACCGGCGGTACCGCCGGGCTGGCGCTCTTGCTGCAACAGGTGACGGGCCTGAGCTTCGGCCTGCTGTTCTTCGGTATCAATCTGCCGTTCTACGCCCTGGCCTGGCTGAGGATGGGGCCGCGCTTCACCCTCAACACCTTCGTCTCGGTGGCGGCTGTCTCCTTCATGACGGATCACCTCAACGCCGTGCTGCAGATAGGCAAGATTGAGCCCGTCTATGCTGCCCTGATCGGTGGCACCCTGATTGGCATGGGGCTGCTCATCATGTTCCGCCACAAATCCAGCCTGGGTGGCTTCAACATATTGGCGCTGTTTATTCAGGACCGCTTTGGCATCCGCGCCGGCAAGCTGCAAATGGGGCTGGACTGCACCATAGTCGTTGCCTCCTGCTTCGTGGTGCAGCCCTGGATCCTGGCCCTCTCGGTAGTGGCGGCCATCATCTGTAACCTGGTGTTGACACTCAATCACAAGCCGGGCCGCTATCAGATAGCGTGAGAACCCGATATTGCACTCATCCGATATCCGTATCGGGTGTTGACGTTCAACGACACAAGCCGGGCCGTTATCAGATAGCGTGAGCCAGAACTTCTCTCACAATCAAAAAGAGCGCCTGATGGCGCTCTTTTGCTATCCAGGATCCCGACCCCTCTCACACCACCATGGGCAGGCCTGTCTCAGGGTGATGGATCACCTGAGCGGGATAATCATAGAGGCGGTCGATCAAGGCCGGGGTCAGTACCTCGGCCGGGGTGCCATCAGCCAGCAGCCTGCCCTGATCCAGCATCACCAGTCGATCGGCGTAGCGCGCCGCCAGATTGAGGTCGTGCAGCACCACCAGTACGGCCGTGTTGCGGGCAGCCAGGGCACGAGCCATGGTGAGCAGCTGGTGCTGATATTTGAGGTCGAGCGCCGAGGTGGGTTCGTCCAGCAACAACAGGCGCGCCTGCTGGGGATCGTCCGGTGCTTGCCAGATCTGGGCCAGCACTCTGGCAAACTGCACCCGCTGTCGCTCCCCCCCGGATAGGCCGGGATAGAGACGTCTGGCCAGGTGATCGACCCCGGAGTGGGTCATGGCGGCCCGCACTATCTCGTCCCGTCGGCTGCCGGGCTCAGTGTGGGGCAGGCGCCCCATGGCGACCACCTCTTCGCACAGAAACGGAAAGTTGAGAGACGAGCTCTGCGGCAGCACGCCGACGCGGTGGGCCAGCTCTCTGCTGGCCCAGGCTTGCCGCTCCCGGTCAAACAGATTGATTTCCCCTTCGTACTCCAGCTCGCCGGTCAGGCATTTGAGCAGTGAGCTCTTGCCTGCGCCGTTTGGGCCCAGCAGGGCGGTGAGCGTGCCGCCTTGCAGTGTGAGGTCGAGTCTGTCCAGGATGGGGCGGCAACCACGGGTGAGGCTGAGCTGGTGGCAGCGCAGCAGAGGGGATGATATTGACAAGATGAGACCTCCGGTTAAAGCGTCCGGCGGCCCTTGACCAGCAGCCAGATAAAGAAGGGAGCGCCCAGCAGGGCAGTAATGATGCCCACCGGCAACTCGGCTGGCGCCATCAGGGTGCGAGCCAGCATGTCGGCGCCCAGCAGCAGGGCAGCGCCGAGCAAAGCTGAAAGCGGCAACAGTCTGACATGGTTGGGCCCGGCCAGCAGTCGCACCAGATGGGGCACCACCAGACCGACGAAGCCGATCATGCCCGCCACGGCGACGGCGACACCGACCCCAGCGGCGGTGAGCAAGATAAGGCGCCGCTTGAGGGATTGCACATTCACTCCCAGATGACGGGCTTCCCCTTCCCCCAGCAACAGGGCGTTGAGGGGATTGGCATCGCACATGAACAGCAGCAGCAGGGCGATCAGGGTAGCCAGTGCCAGCGCCACATCCACCGGTTTGCCTGCCGCCAGTGTGCCCATCTGCCACAGGCTCAGGTTGCGCAGCATCTGGTCGTCGGCCAGATAGGTGAGCAGGCCGATCACTGCGCCGGAAAGTGCCGTGATGGCGACCCCGGCCAGCAACATGACGGTGACGGAGGTGCCACCTTCCCGGGTGCCGAGCAAATATACCAGCGTGGTGGTGAGCGCCCCGCCGAGAAAGGCGAGCAACGGCAGCAGGCCTATGCCGAGCAGACTCTGCCACTGCTGGCCGAGAGGGGCCAGCAGCACTATGGCCAGCGCGGCACCGAGGGCGGCCCCGCCGGAGACGCCTATAATGCCGGGATCGGCCAGCGGATTGCGAAACAGCCCCTGCATGACGGCGCCACAGAGGCCGAGAATGCCGCCCACTGCGATGCAGAGCAGGGTACGGGGCAGGCGGATCTCCTGCACTATCAGCAGCTTGTGGGCTTCAATGCCACTTTCTTGGCCGGCAAACAGAGCGCGCAGACTCTCGCCGAGGGAGAGCGCCATGGGGCCGGTCGCCAGGGATCCGACCAGCAGCAGTGCCAGCGCGGCGCTGGTGAGGCAAAGCAACCAGGGTAGTGGCAGACGCATCATGAGCCCAGCTTGATCCACTTGGCGATCTGGTTCGCCTGTTGCAGCGAGGTGAGACTGAGACCCCCTTGCAGGGCGTGGCCGTCGATGGCGTGGATGGCTCGATTCTTACCTGCCGGCGTCGCTGCGAGCGCGGGCACCTGTGCCAGCACAGTTTCCGGATCCTGATATTGCTGCCAGTCGCGACCGCTTACCAGCACCAGGTCCGGCTGCAGCTTGATCAGGGCTTCGGCAGAGACGGGTTTGTAGTCGCTCAGCTGGTCTACCGGATTGATGCCGCCCGCCAGGGTGAGCAGGGCGCTGGCGGTGGTATTGCCGCCGGCTATGCTGGTGGGTTGCCCCTTGTGCAGCAGCAGGAAGGCGACCTTGAGCGGCCTGTTCTGTTTAGCCTGCGCGGCCAGCTGATCGGTCTGGGTCTGGATCTCGGCCTTGAGTGTCGCCCCGGCGGCCGGGTCATTGAGCAACTTGGCCAGGGTATCGATACGCTGGTTGAGGTTGGCCAGGGTCGGTGCCGTATCCAGCACACTAACCGCTACGCCTGCACGGCGCAGTTGATCCAGCGCCGGTGCCGGGCCCATCTCGTCGCTGCCGATCAGGTGGGTTGGCGCCAGACTGAGGATCCCCTCGGCGGAGAGGGCACGGTGATAACCGACCCTGGGCAGATTTTTCGGTTCAACGCTGCTGATGTCGGTGGCGATAAGGCTCTGTTCACCGCCCAGCGCCAGAATGAGCTCTGTGGTGGCAGGACCTATGCTGACGATACGTTCCTGCGCGCTTGCTGGCAGGGAAAGAGCTGAGCAGCTCAGCAGGGTGAGTGCGAGGGCAAAACGACGGCCCATGCTAACCTCCGAAGGGTGAATGAAGTTGGGTTTGCGCCGAGAATATCAAGTCGGTGAAAAAAATGCACTGAGAATGAAAGCGATTATCAATTGCATTGGTTTGGGCGCTTTATTACAGTATTCGCCATGACAGAAGAGGGATGCAGAACGCATCCCCAGGGAGAACCGATGAGCATTGCACAACGCATTCATGAGCTGCTGGAGCAAGATCCCAGCGCCCATCCTTCCAGCATTGCCACTCAGCTGGCGGTCAGCGAGTGGGAGGTGGTGCGCCACCTGCCTGACGAGCTGGTGACCCTGGTCCCCGCCGAGCAGGCTGAAGCTCTGCTGGCGGATCTGGCCGACTGGGGTCAGGTGACCACTATCGTCGAATCCGATGGTTCCATTTTCGAGGTGAAGGCACCCTTCCCCAGAGGCAAGAATGCCCGTGGCTACTACAACCTGATGGGGCGTGACGGCGAGATGCACGGCCATCTCAAGCTCGACAACGTGGTCGGCATTGCCCTGGTCAGCAAGCTGTTTATGGGTAAAGAAGGCCACTCTTTCCAGTTCTTCGGCCACAGCGGCCGCTGTATTTTCAAGGTCTATCTGGGACGTGATGAGCAGCGCAAGCTGTTGCCTGCCCAGGTGGAGCGTTTCATGGCCTTGCGCCACCAGTACCAAGAGGAAGTAAAAGCATGAGTGAACGTCAGGAGCGTCTGCAGAATCGTCTGCAACCGGAGATCCGCGAGTTTCGCGACGGTTGCCGCACCCTGCAACTGGCGACGGTGGACAGCGAAGGCAACCCCAATGCCAGCTATGCCCCCTTCGTGCTGCAGGAAGATGGCTACTATGTGCTCATCTCTGAAATCGCCCGTCACGCCCGCAACCTGCAACAGGTACCCAAGGTATCGCTGATGCTGATCGAGGACGAGACAGGTGCCCGTGAGCTGTTCGCCCGCAAGCGTCTCACCTTTGATGCACTGGCCGAAGTAGTGGCTCGTGACGACGTGCGCTGGAGTCAGGCGATTGCCGCGCTGGAAGGGCGTTTTGGCGAGATAGTCAAAGGGCTGTCCAATCTCAAGGATTTCGTGTTGTTTCGCCTCAAACCCGAGCAGGGTTTGTTCGTCAAAGGCTTCGGCCAGGCATTTCGCGTCTCAGGTGACGAGCTGGTGGATTTCGTGCATCTGGTGGAAGGGCATAAACGGGTCGACAACGGTGCCGAGCTGACCAGCCCGGCCGATGCGCCAGTCTGACGACAGGCCTTTGCAATAAAAAAACGGGCAGCCCAGGCTGCCCGTTTTTTATTGCGTGTCACACCAGAGAGCTAGTCCTGCCAGGAAGCCTTGTTGGGGAAGGCATCGCGATCGGCCTGGCTGGCCGTCTCGTTGCACTCGCCCCGGATCTTCCAGGAAGTCTGGCTGAGGATGATATAGCCATTGTGGCAATACTTCCGTTCGGCCAGGGTCTGGGTCAACTGTGCATCCTGCAGAGCTTCACGCCGTTCCAGCAGACTCTTGCTGCGACTCAGGCGATTGCCGTCGTTCTCCTCCAGCCGGGTAGGCAGGGTGTCGAACGGTGCGGCTTCAAACGTGAAACGCTTGCTCCCCTCTTCGTTGATCTGGGTTCTAAACAGGGGGGCCGGGCCATCCGGCTGACGCCCCGGCAAACCGGAGCAGGCAGAAATTGCCGGTAACAACAGCATGAATGCAACGGCAGACAGTAGACGCACAAAAGACTCCAATCCGGTGATCACTTCAAGGCTGGCAGATTAACACGCCAGCTCGGGCTGGGTGGCTTCGAGCAATTCATCCGTCGTGAGCAGGGTCACGGTTCTGCCCTTTGGCAGGCTCAGGTGCTCCCACATCCAGTGGTGATGCTCGATGATTTTTTCTGCACTCAGGTGAGGACGATCCGCCGTGGTGTGGGCATCCGTCACCGCGAATACGTCAAATCCCCGGGCGGCGGCGCTGCGCAGCGTGGTGTCGACACAAAAATCGGTGGCACAGCCGCAGATCAGCAGGCGATCCACTGCCTGTTCCGCCAGCAGAAAGCCGAGCTCTGTATCGAGGAAGCTGTCGCAGGCGGTCTTGCTCACCCTGCTGTCGCTGCGCGCCGGGAGCAAATCGGCGTGGAGCTGCCAGGCTGCACTGCCGGGTTCCAGTTCAGAACCCGGTGCGTCGTGCTGCACATAGATGACACGGCCCTGATTGGCCCGCACGCTGTCTGCCAGACGATTGATATTGGCAATGACCTGCGCGTCCTGATGGCGGGGATGAGCAAACAGCCCTTGTTGCATGTCGATGACCAGTAACACATCCATATGGAATCCTTAGGCGATTTTCAGGGTTGCAGCCATTGGCTGCAGTCACGGCTTCGGGATTGATGCAGTGCGCCCATATCTTGCTTCATTTCATCTGCATTTAGCCAGCGTTCTGGCAGAGGTGTGATCCGGACCCGTATATCGGCAACTTGCCCGGCGGGGATCTGTGCATTCGTTTGCGATAGAGTCTCTGGCACCACCAGCGCAACTTTGAGCGAAGGGTTGCGATTGGCGATGCGGCTGGCGAGCCCCAGGCCCCCCTCGACGTGGAAGTTGCCGGCGATGTGCATGATGCGCCGGCCGGGATGCTGCTTGAGATAATCGACCATGCTTTCGGCCATGGTGTCATCCCAGCTGGTCTGGGCGGCGAAGCGGCGGGCATTGCCGTCGGCATCACCGTGGTGGAGCGAGGCCATGAATTTCTGGCGATAGCCATCGTCGGTGAGCGTCAGCTCGCGGGCAAGCTGGCTGCGGCGGTTGGCGGGGAGCTTGTCGAGCCACTGTGGCCCCTCCTGACCGACACAGCTCACCAGCGGCTTGGGAGCGTTGGCTGCGATGACCGGCAGATGGTGCTGTTTGGCAAACTCCACCAGCGGGCGATAGTCGCTCTGGTAGTTGGGCCAGGCGTTGCCATCGCGAATGAGGGCCGCCTCACCTATGCGCCCGGCCAGATAGGCATCCACCACGGCTTGATCGGCACGGCTGAACTGCTCCATGGAGAGCACAAGGGCACGACCATCGGCCCGGGATGCTTCTTCCAGCCCCGCCAGCAGACGGGCCTGCAGCAGGTGTACGGCAGTATGGGTATGCAGCTCGCCCACCAGCACTATGTCGGCGTCCGCCACCCGATCCACCGCCTGTGTCAGCGTCAGCTCACCTTGGCCTGCATCTGACTGGCCTGCGCTGAGCTGATAGTGGTAGAGGGTGCCGGCATCGTCACTTGGCGGTGTGGCGCAGGCGGCCAGCAGCAGGGGAAGGGTGAGCAGGGGCAGTAGTCGGGTCATAGTATCTCACAACGAAGAAGAGCCGAGGCCATACGATGACAGCATGGCGAGCTGGAAAACAGAGGGGAATAGTGTAGAACCTAACTATGACAAAAGAAAATGAGAATGATTCCTTTTATTGTTGATCTTTGTTGCGAGCTAAGTAATATGCCAGCTGTTTGATAACAGTTCTCAATAAGGATTCACAGTGGCGCACAACAACACCCTCTCGCTGGTTGCCCTTGCCGTGGCGGCCGGCCTCGCTTCCCCGGTTTTTGCGGCGGACAAGAAAGCAGATGAAGTCATGGTCGTCAGCGGCTCACGGATGGAGCAAAAACTGGAAGATGTTTCCGGTCCCATCACTGTGATCACGGCCAGGCAGATTGAAGAGCAGGCGGTGAGCAACGTTGCCGACCTGTTCCGTTACGAGCCGGGCGTGACTGCGATAGGCGGTGCTGGTGATGCCCAGACCTTCGTCATCCGTGGCATGGGTGAAAACCGGGTCAAGATGGTGCGTGACGGTGTGCGCCAGAACGATGCCTACAAGAACGGCGGGGTCGGCCAGAGCTACTTCGACACCGACATGATCAAGCAGATAGAAGTGGTCAAGGGGCCTGCGTCGGCGGCCTACGGCTCCGATGCCCTGGGCGGCGTCATCGCCATCACCACCAAGGATGCCAGCGATTTCCTCCGGGGCCGCGACAGCTATCTGGACGTGACCAGCGGTTACGCCTCCAGCAGCCATCAAAACATGGCCGGTTTTACCGGGGCCCTGCGCAGCGGCGAGTTCGAAAACCTGCTGCGCTACACCTGGCGTGACGGCGGCGTGACCCAGAACTACGATGGCGACAAGAAGGAGTTCGACATCGTCAGCCAGGCCGTGCTGTTCAAGAGCCAGTGGAACCTGAGCGACGATCAATTCCTGAAACTGACCGTCGACTACTTCAACGAAGGGCAGGATCCGGATGCCGTCGATCTCACCAAGGCAGGCTCCGTCTTCAATCAGCCGATCACCGACAAGGACACGGACAACCTCTCCCTGATGCTGGATCACGGCATCGCCCTGAACGCGCCCTGGGTCGATCGCATCGACAGCAAGGTCTACTATGCCCGCACCAAGCAGACCCTGGATCAGTACGCCTCTTCCAAGTATCCGGTCAGACCGGGCAACCCCTATGTGACCAAGAACTCGCTGGACAGCAACGGCTTCGAGCAAGAGAGCCTGGGGGCCCAGGTGAAATTCAGCAAGGCACTGGCCAGTCAGCGCCTTGCCTGGGGCCTGGAGTATGAGCATACCGACAACGAGCGCACCCGTTTCAAGGCGCCGACCACGCCGGGTGACTTTGTTGGCTACAGCGAGCTGAGCTTCCCGTCCACTACCACGGAACACGGTGCCCTGTGGGCCTTCGACGAGCTGAAGTTTGGCGAGCGCTGGGTACTGACGCCGGGTGTTCGCTACGACTACTACCGTATGAACCCGGATCAGGATCCCGCCTACACGGGCGAAAACCTCAAGAAGTTCTCCGAAGGGGAGTTCTCACCCAAGCTGGGGCTGGTGTTCAAGGCACACGAGGCGGCCAATCTGTTCGCCCAGTACAGCCATGGCTACAAGACCCCCATGTATGACAACGCCTTCTCGACCCTGAACCACCAGGCGTATGGCTATCGCATCGAGCCGAATGCCAACCTCAAGCCCGAGAGCAGCGATGGCATCGATTTGGGGGTACGCGGCGATGCCGGCGGTTTCAGCTACGAAGTGGCGACTTTCTACAACAAGTTTGACGACTTCATCGAGCTGGCCCAGGTTGGCACCGAGGGTCGCACTGCGCTTTATCAGTACCAGAACCTGGACAAGGCGACCACCAAGGGGATCGAGGCCAAGGCTGACTACTGGTTGAATGACCTGGTCAACGTCTGGGGCAACCTGGCTTACATCGAAGGCAAGGATGGGGATGGCAACTACATCAACAGCCTGAGCCCGCTCAACGGCAGTGTGGGTGTGCGTCTGGAACAGGCGAACTGGAACATCAACACGGCGCTGCGCTTTGCCGATGACATGGACAAGGTGGGCAAGGATGCCAGAGGCAACGACAACATCAAGAGCGCTGGCTGGGGCGTGGTGGATCTCTACGCCCAGTTCAAGCCCATACAGGATGTGCAGCTCAACGTCGGTGTCTTCAACCTGTTTGACAAGGAGTATGTCAGCTACGAGAACATCACTGGGCAGAGCGCTACCGCCAACACCAGCAACAAGACAGAGCCGGGCCGCAACCTGAGCGCACGGGTCAAGTACGTCTTCTAATGCCGGTGAGCAGCACGCACATCTTATGATTCAGGGGCCGCAAGGCCCCTTTTCTGTGGACTGAAACCGGCCCATGACCACTAAAAAAAGAAACCCGCCAGAAGCGGGTGGAAAGATTGCAACACTAACCAGGAGGTGGTATTACTCAATAGACTCCACTCTTGTGGCAATAGTTCAATTTTATTGATGTTTTTCATTTTTGCTTCCCCTCGGGATCGCAGGATCCTCCCCTGCAAATCGGTTATCATTTGTGCCCCTTCTTCCCGCTGTCGAGGATCTATGCCCGCCTTCTCCTGGTTAGCCCTGTTCTTTGGCGCCTTCTACTTCGTCTATGGTGCCTATCTGCCGTTCTGGTCGCTCTGGCTGGAGGGGATCGGCGTGAGCGCCGAGATGATAGGTCTGTTGCTGGGAGCAGGGATGGCGATCCGCTTCGCCGGCAACCTGATGGTGATGGGGCAGATCAAGGGGGCGGGGCACCTGCTGCCCATCACCCGGCTGCTCTGTCTGCTGAGTCTGCTGGCCTTCCTCGGCTTTTATCTGAGCCATAACCTCTGGTGGCTGGTGGGCTTGACCCTGGTGGCGAACTTCATCTACCCGACCCTGATGCCGATGGGGGAGGCACTGGCTACCCGCATGGTGGTGCAGGCCCATCTCGACTACGGCAAGGTGCGGCTGTGTGGCTCGTTCGCTTTCATCGTTGCATCTACTCTGGTGGGATCGCTGGTGGGGAATTTTGGCAGCGACTGGGTGCTGCATACCATGGTGGCGGGATTGCTGCTCATGCTGTTGCTCAGCTGGTTGCCGCTGCATCCGGCGCCCCGCGACATTCAGGGAGAGCGGGCGAAAGCCTCCCTGCTCGATACCCTCAAGTCCCCTTCGGTGCGCCGCTTTCTGTTGATCTCGGCCCTGCTGCAGGGCAGCCATGCCGCCTACTACGGCTTCAGTGCCATGCACTGGAAGGCGGCAGGTTACAGCGGTACCACCATAGGCTATCTGTGGGCGCTGGGGGTGGTGGCGGAGATAGGCATGTTCGCCGCTGACAAGCGCTTTCTCAACCGCTTCGGTGCCCAGACGCTGTTTCTGGTGGGGGCGATTGGGTGCGTGGTGCGCTGGAGCCTGCTCGGTGCCTCCACCGAGCTCCTGGTGCTGGTGGCGGGCCAATTGCTTCATGCGGTCACCTTCTGCGTCAGTCATCTCGGCGCCGTGCGCTTCATGACCCGTCAGTTGCCAACGGAGCAGCTGATCCCCACCCAAGCACTCTACGCGGCGCTCGGTCTCGGCATGACGGTGGCCGCCCTGATGACACTCTCTGGCCTGCTGTTCGAGCCGCTGGGTGGCGGCATCTTCTTCATCATGGTGCTGGTGGTGGTACCCGTTTTCTTCCTGCGGCTGCGCCCTGGCAAGGCGGCCTCCGCCTGATCTTGGCCGACAATGTCCTGGCCAAAATGTCCTGGCCGAAAATGAAGGTGCCAGACAAAGTGAAGGGGAGCATGTGCTCCCCTTTTTGCATGTCTCTCGTCTCACGCTGGCTCGCTCAGATAGCGGCTGATCAGGGAATGCCAGACCTCGGCACCCAGGGTGCCCGCAAGCAAGGTGCTGGAGGCCGCATCGAAGCGACCATCCTCTTGCCAGGAGAGATGCGGCAAGAGTGCCGACAGGGTACGGTGATGGCGTTGCAGGGCCAGGTCCAGTGCCTCCCAGAAGGCGCTCCCTTTCACGTAGAAAAGGGGATAGTAGGAAAGATCCCCCGCCTTGACCGCATCACTGGCCCGATAGAGGCCTGCCTTGGCATGGGGCAGACGGTCTTCGCGCTGCACCAGCTCGTCGGCGGCCGTGGTGGTGTCCAGACGGAAGCGGTGCAGCGACTTGATGGCAAGGTACTCCGCCAGGCTCTCGGCGACCCAGGTCGGTCTGGCCCGGGTGTCGAGCATGTGCACTGCCTCGTGGGCACTGGTGCGCAGCAGGCGCAGTGGGGCATCGGCGGTGGGCTGGTTGTCGCTGACCGGATAGTTGGCGACAAAGGCCCCGGCCCCGGCGGCGCCTCCCAGCGAGTGGGTACTGATGTCGCGCGCCAGCCACACCAGTTGCCAGGGCTGGCGTGGGGGCGGGGCATCGAGCTGAAAGGCGAGGTAATCGATGATGGCCTCCAGCTTCTTTTGCAGGCTGGCGATATTCAGCGCCCCGGCCACCCCATCGTAATGGATCTGCAGACGTGCTCCCTGCCGAGACTGGGTTGTCGCTGGCAGGGCGAAGGGCAGGATCAGTGGCGGCTCGTCCATGCGGGGCATGGGGTGGCACTGGCCATCCGGCAGGCAGACCTGACCCGGTTGTGCACCCTGCTGGCGCGGGAAATTCCCCCATTCGGTGACCAGCCAGCCGCCTTGTGGAAAGTAGAGGTTCTGCTGGGCAGAGGCATCGGCCCCGGTTGTCGGCACTGGTTTGAGCGTCACCTGCCAGCTCAGCTCGCGGCACCGGATAGGCTGGCCCGGCTTGACCCTGGCGCCGCTCTCCAGACAGGTAAGAGCAGGCAACCCCTGTTGCGGTGTGCCGCGCAAGGTACGGGCGGGCAGAAGAGTGAAAGGTTGTGCCCCTTCCGGGGTGAAGCGGATCAGCAGGGTGTCGGGTTTGGCGCTGGCCATGAGCTGATAGCTTGGGCCGGGTGGTGCCTCGATGGCTGCTCCCCAGAAGGGGAGCAGCAACAGGCTCTGGATGACGGGTGGAAGGGTCATGGCGTCGTTCCTGCGGGTTAGCGCGCTTGCTCATAGCCCAGCAGGTCGCCCGGCTGGCAGCCCAGCTCGCGGCAGATGGCTTCCAGGGTGGAGAAGCGGACCGCTTTGGCATGACCGTTCTTGAGGATGGAGAGGTTGGCCTCTGTGATGTCGACCCGCTGGGCCAGTTCACGGGCTGTCATCTTGCGCTCGGCCAGCAGGGCGTCGAGCCGGATTATGATGGGCATGGGATCCTCACACCGTCAGTTGTTGTTCGTCGGCCAGTTGTTTGGCCTCGCGCATCACCAGGGCCAGTGCCGAGACAATCAAGCCGGCCAGCAGCAGCCTGAAATCTGATGAGCCTATGCTGATGGTGCCATGCAATTCAGGCCCCTGCATGGTGAGGGCTATGTCGACGAGCGGCATTGTGATGATTTCTGCGACGAAGCTGGCACACAGCAGCAAGCCGAGCCAGCGATAGCGGCGGATCTGGCCGAAGGTGAACAGCATGGCGTGCCGATAGCCGCGAAACAGCTGGTGCAGTTGCCAAAGGATCAGCATGAACACCAGATCGGGGAGCAGCATGATCAGGGTGGCCAGAAGGCGAGTGCCGAAGGTGAGCGGATAGTCGCTAAGCGCAGGTGCCGGCGGGGTTAGCAAGGTGCCGAGGGCCTGATCTTCCTGAGCCTTTAGTGGCACGCCGTTGAACACCTTGTCACCGTCGTGGCCGAGCGCCTTTACCAGTTCGTCGTGCAGGCTGTCATTGCCGCCAAGCAGATGAGACCAGGTATCCGTCAGCGTCATGAGCGGGGTGGCCAGCAGGGCGAACAGCAGGATCCATTCGATCAGGCTGCTCATGCGTTCGAGCTTGTTGTATTTCATCCTATACCTCGTGATAGACGCCATGGGCCGCACAAGGCGGCATTTGCTTACTGTTTATCGATAACCTGACGCCAGTGTTTATCGTTTTTCGATATTTCGTCAAGGGTTTTTTTATTGAAAAACGATAAGGATTGACTGGCAAGAAGGAGATGACATTTTCCGGGCACCTCTCTAGACTGGCAGCTGCCGCGCTTAAATATTCAACATGGACAAGAGGTTACAGATGCACCAGGGATGGCTGCTGATCGGGTTGTCGCTCGCCTATCTGGGGCTGCTGTTTCTCATCGCCTATGTGGCTGACAAGAGCAAACGCCGCCGTCTCAAGGGGCAACCCCTGCTCTACAGCCTGTCGCTGGCGGTCTACTGCACCTCCTGGACCTTCTTCGGCACCGTCGGTCAGGCCAGCGAATCCCCCTGGTCGCCGGTGCCCATCTATCTGGGCCCCATGCTGGTGTTCCTGTTCGGCTGGCGCCTGCTGGCCCGCCTCATACTGGTGGCCAAGCGCGAGCACATCACCTCCATCGCCGACTTCATCGCTGCCCGCTATGGCAAGTCCCAGCGTCTGGCCATGTTGATAAGTCTGGTTGCCATCATAGGGGTGCTGCCCTATCTGGTATTGCAGCTCAAAGCGATCGTCACCGGGCTGGATCTGCTGATGGCCAACTCGGTGCCAGCGGGACCGACTGGCAACACGGCGGAGCTGGCACTGGGGGTCACCCTGCTGCTGGCCCTGTTCAGCATACTGTTCGGTACCCGCCACCTGGACGCCACCGAGCACCACAGAGGCATGGTGGTGGCCATCGCCTTCGAATCCGTGGTCAAGCTGCTCGCCTTCATGGCGGTGGGGGGCTTTGCACTCTGGCTTATCCTCAGCAAGCCGAGTCAGGCCCGCACCCTGGTGGCCAGCGACTTTCTCGATGCCGTGGTGGCGGTGACGCCGGGCAGCCTGCTGGAGCTTGCCATCTACACCCTGGTCGCCATGTGCGCTGTCATCTGCCTGCCACGCCAGTTTCACGTGACAGTGGTGGAGAACAACCAGGGCCAGGATCTGCACTGGGCGCGCTGGCTGTTTCCGCTCTACCTGTTCCTGATGGGACTCTTCATCTGGCCGCTGGCGCTGGCGGGCAAGCAGTGGGTGGGGGCCGGCATGGCCTCCGATACCTATGTGATCAGCCTGCCCATGTCGCTGGGCTTTGACGGCATGGCGATGCTGGCGTTTCTCGGCGGTACTTCGGCGGCCACCGGTATGGTGATCGTCTCCACCATCGCCCTGGCCATCATGGTCAGCAACGATCTGGTGCTGCCTGTGCTGCTGCGCCGCTTCTGGCAGCAGGGGCGGGACGAGCGGCTGGTGCGACTGCTGCTGCAGGTACGCCGGGGCGCCATCCTGTTGATCCTGCTGGCGGCCTGGGGGCTCTACCTCTGGCTTGGGGATCTCACCAGTCTGTCTCGCATCGGCTATCTGTCGTTCGGCGCCGTGGCCCAGTTCGCACCGGCTCTGCTGCTCGGCCTCTACTGGCGGCACGGCAACCGCAAGGGGGTCTATCTCGGGCTCGCCCTCGGGGTCAGCTTCTGGTTTGTCACCCTGCTGGCGGAGAGCGGCCTGCTGGCCGGCTCGCCGCTGGAGGCGTTGCTGGCACCGCCGGACTGGCCCGCGTTTCGCGATCTGAGTCTGGGAGCCTGGTGCATCTTCCTGAGCCTCTTGCTCAACCTGCTCGGCTATGTGGCGGGATCCCTGCTGTCGCGGGCGGCGGTGAGCGAGCGGCTGCAGGCGGCCAACTTTGTCGGCAAGCCGAGCCGGGATACGGCGGCCCTCTATCAGGCGCGGGTCTCGGTCAAGGAGCTGGAGATGCTGGCGGCCCGCTTCGTCGGTTCGAGCCGGGTCAAGCGGGCCTTCGGTCGTTTCGCCGGCGAGCGGGGCGGCACCCTGGCGCCCCAGATGCAGGCCTCGGCTGAGCTTATCGCCCATACGGAGCGGCTGCTGGCCGGGGTGTTCGGTACCTCGTCCGCCCGGCTGGTGCTGGCGTCGGCCCTGCAGGGGCGCAACATGCAGCTCGAAGAGATCGCCACCATAGTGGACGAGGCCTCCGACGTGTTTCGCTTCAACCGCGGCCTGTTGCAGGGGGCCATAGAGCACATGGGGCAGGGGATCTCTGTGGTGGACAGAGAGCTCAAGCTGGTGGCCTGGAACCGGCGCTACATAGAGCTGTTCCACTACCCGCCCGGCCTCATCCAGATGGGGCGATCCATCGAGGAGATCATCCGCTACAACGCCGAGCAGGGGCTGTGCGGCCCGGGAGATATCGAGGCCCAGGTGGCGCGGCGGGTCGCCTTCATGCAGCGTGGCAGCCCCCACATCTCGGCGCGGGAGCGACCCGATGGCCGGGTGATAGAGATGCAGGGCAACCCCATGCCGGCCGGCGGTTTCGTCATGACCTTTACCGACATCACCCCGTTTCGCGACGCCGAACGGGTGCTGCGGGAAGCCAACGAACACCTGGAGGCGCGGGTGGCCGAGCGTACCCACGAGCTATCGGAGCTCAACCGCCAGCTGCTGCTGGTAAACCAGCAGGTGGAGCGGGCCAACCACTCCAAGAGCCGCTTCCTGGCGGCGGTGAGCCACGATCTGACCCAGCCCCTTAACGCCGCCAAGCTGTTTACCTCTTCCCTGCTGGAGATGCTGCCACCCCGGGATGAGACGGCCCGCATCGCCCGTCACATCGACGATGCGCTGGGGGCGACCGAGGATCTCATCACGGATCTGCTCGACATCTCGCGGCTCGAGGCGGGCAAGTTCAAGGCCAAAAAGCTCGATTTCGCCCTGCACGACGTGTTCGACAACCTCAAGGCGGAGTTCGGGGTGCTGGCCCAGGCGGGGGGCATACAGTTCTCGGTGGTGGAGAGCAAGCTGGCCGTGTACAGCGACGTGCGCCTGCTGCGACGGGTGCTGCAAAACTTCCTCACCAATGCGTTTCGCTACAACCCGGGCGGCCGTGTGCTGCTCGGTTGCCGCCGGCTGGGGGACAAGGTGCGCATCGAGGTGTGGGACAACGGTCCTGGCATACCGCTCGACAAGCAGGAGGCCATCTTCGACGAGTTCTCCCGCCTCGATCACTCCCGCACCGCCAAGGAGCAGGGGTTGGGGCTGGGGCTCGCGATCGCCCGCGGCATTGCCCTGGTGCTGGGGCACAACCTGACCCTGCGCAGCTGGCCGGGGGCGGGATCCGTGTTTGCCATCACCCTCAATCTGGCGACCCGCCCTGTCGCAACGACGCAAGTGGCGGCGCCCGCCCTGCGGGATAGCCAACTGGAAGGCGTTCGGGTGCTTTGCATCGACAACGAGGGCGACATTCTCATCGCCATGCACTCCCTGCTGGGGCGTTGGGGCTGCGAGGTGGTGTGTGCCCAGAGCCAGGCTCAGGCGGAGGATCTCATCGCCGGCGGTTTCCTGCCGCAGCTGGTGCTCTCCGATTACCACCTGGATGACGGCAAGACAGGGTTGCAGGCCCTGCACATGCTGCGCCTCGCCCATGGCAACGACATTGGCGGCATCATCATCAGTGCGGATCGCAAGAGCGAGTTGCAGGCGCAGATCCGTGAACACGGCTACGGCTACATCAGCAAACCGGTCAAACCGCTCAAGTTGCGTGCACTGATGAACAGCATATTGCGGCCGACCAAACTTGATGATGATCACGAAACAAGTAATTCGTCTGATTTTTAATCTCAGCCCCGAGACGTCAAGATCGGCGCTTTCTTACACAACAAAGCGTCTTTTCTTCTCGTTTGGGGCTATTTTTCGATAAAAAGTGGCTTATTAATAACCTGCCAGAGGTTTGCCCTTCCTCGTTTAACTCCTTATATTCAACCGGCGATTATTTTTTATCGCAAATCAAGTTGTGCAAAAGGCAAACCGGACGAAAGTCCGGGACGCAAAGCTTCCGGTCTAAGGGTCAGCAGTACCTAAGATAGCGGGGCCACCACAGGTTGTTTCGTCCATGGGCCAAGCCATGGCGCGATGTTGTCTGCGTTACCTGTCTGGTTGGCGTTGCCTTTTTCGTTGTTAATTCCAAGAACGAAATAAGGATATTCAACTATGTTAAGTCCAAAACCCTCAGTACTGGCGTTGTTGGTCGGGGGTCTGTGTGCCTCCTCCGCCTTCGCTGCCGCCCCCGGCAAACCCACCATCGGCTGGGGCGAAACCAAGTTCGCCATCGTCGAAGTCGATCAAGCCGCCACCTCCTACAACAAACTGGTCAAGGTACATGCCGATGGCGCGCCGGTCAGCGTGAGCTGGAACCTCTGGTCCGGTGATGTCGGCCAGACCGCCAAGGTGCTGCTCGATGGCCAGGAGGTGTGGTCCGGCGCCGCGTCAGCCTCTGGCACCGCCAACTTCAAGGTGACCAAGGGGGGCCGCTACCAGATGCAGGTGGCCCTGTGCAATGCCGATGGTTGCACTCTCTCCGACAAGAAAGAAATTCTGGTGGCCGACACCGATGGCAGCCATCTGGTGCCGCTCAAAGCACCGTTGCAGGAGAACAACAAACCTTACGCCAACAAATCCGGCAAGGTGGTGGGGGCCTACTATGTGGAGTGGGGCGTCTATGGCCGCAAGTTCACCGTGGACAAGGTCCCGGCCCAGAACCTGACCCACATCCTCTACGGCTTTACGCCCATCTGTGGCGGCAATGGCATCAACGACAGTCTCAAGTCCATCTCCGGCAGTTTCGAGGCGCTGCAACGCTCCTGCGCCGGGCGGGAGGACTTCAAGGTCTCCATCCACGATCCCTGGGCTGCCATCCAGATGGGGCAGGGCAATCTCACAGCCTATGACGAGCCCTACAAGGGCAACTTCGGCAACCTGATGGCGCTCAAGAAGGCCTATCCGGACCTGAAAATTCTCCCCTCCATCGGCGGCTGGACCCTCTCCGACCCCTTCTTCTTCTTTGGTGACAAGACCAAGCGCGACACCTTCGTCGCCTCGGTGAAAGAGTACCTGCAAACCTGGAAATTCTTCGACGGGGTGGACATCGACTGGGAGTTCCCGGGTGGCCAGGGAGCCAACCCGGATCTTGGCAATGCCTCCGATGGCGAGACCTATGTGCTCTTGATGAAGGAGCTGCGCGCCATGCTCGACGAGCTGAGCGCAGAGACGGGCCGCACCTACGAGCTCACTTCCGCCATCAGCGCCGGCGATGACAAGATTGCCAAGGTGGATTACCGCGCCGCCCAGCAATACATGAATCACATCTTCCTGATGAGCTACGACTTCAACGGCGCCTGGACCAACACTGAGCTGGGTCACCAGACCGCCTTGTATGACGCTAGCTGGGATCCCGATACCCGCTACACCACGGACAAGGGGGTGAAGGCACTGCTGGGTCAGGGCGTCGAACCGGGCAAAGTAGTGGTCGGCGCGGCCATGTATGGCCGTGGCTGGACCGGCGTCAGTGGTTATCAGGGCAACAATCCCTTCACCGGCACCGCCACCGGCCCCATAGCGGGCACCGAAGCGGAAGGTATCTGGGAGAAGGGGGTCATCGACTACCGTGGCATCGCCAAGGGCAAGATGGCCGGTGACTGGCAGTACAGCTATGACGAAGTGGCCGAGGCACCCTATGTGTTCAAGGCATCCACCGGTGAGCTCATCACCTTCGATGACGACCGTTCGGTCAAGGCCAAGGGACAGTACGTGCTGGCCAACCAGCTCGGCGGGCTATTTGCCTGGGAAATCGACGCCGACAACGGCGACATTCTCAACGCCATGCACGAGGGGCTGGGCAACGGGGAAGGCACAACGCCGCCCACCAACAAGCCGCCTGTTGCCAACGCTGGCAATGATCTTGCCGTGACCGGCCCGGCAGAGCTGGTGCTGGATGGTTCTTCTTCCCGCGATCCGGAAGGGGCCGTGCTCGGCTACAGCTGGACTCAGGTCTCGGGTCCCAAGGCGACCCTGAGCGATGCCAACCTGGCCAGGGCCAAGGTGAGCGTCGATGCGGTCAGCCAGGACGTGAATCTGGTGTTCGAGCTGACGGTGACCGACGACCACAACCTCAGTGCCAAGGATCAGGTAGTGGTGACCAACAAGGCGCCGCAACCCAATCTGCCACCTGTGGTGACAGTGCAGGACAAGGTCTCGGTACAGGCAGGCAAGCAGGTGAGCATCACTGCCAATGCCACCGATCCCAACGGTGACACCCTCAGCTATCAGTGGAGCGTCCCGGCAGGCCTGACGGCCAGCGGTCAGAACAGCAGTACTTTGGTGGTTACCGGTCCCAGCGTGACCGAGTCGACCGGCTACGACCTCACTGTCACAGTGACCGACGGCGTGCTGGATGCCCAGGGCAAGACCCGTCTCACCGTGACGCCGGTCAGCGGGGGAGGCGAGTGCGGGGCGACTGATCCGGATGCGGCCAACTGGCCGGCCTGGAAAGCCGCGACCACCTACAACGGTGGCGAGAAGGTGAGCCACAACCAGCTGGTGTGGCAGGCCAAGTACTGGACCCAGGGCAATGAGCCGAGTCGCAGCGCCGATCAGTGGAAGCTGACAAGCCAGGTGCAGCTGGGCTGGGATGCGGGGGTAGCCTACAACGCAGGTGACCTGACCACCCACAAGGGCCATCAGTGGAAGGCCCAGTACTGGACCCGTGGCAATGAGCCCGGCCAGCACGACGTCTGGCAAGACCTGGGCGCCGCCATCTGTAATTAACTCTTTTGTCAACTAGCCTTTCTGTGAACCAACCGGGGGCATGCTTGGCATGCCCCTTCTTTTTCTCACCACAACAGCGAGCGTCATGATGACCATACACACTACCCGTATTGCCAGCCTGATCACCGCAGTGCTGGCAAGCGGTTCTCTGCTGGCCGCTACTCAGGCTGTCCCTGCCCTGGTATTCGACGGCACAACCCCACAAAATGACTTGCAAGGATCCTTGGCGGCCAGGGTGCAGTTTGCCCAGAGCCAGATCCTGCCCGCCCATCCTCGTGAGGGGGACAATCAGCCCCGTCTCACCGCCCTGCGCAAGAGCCTGTTGCTGGTCAGGCCGATGCAAGCCGACAGCACAGCTCCCATGGTGGTGATGGCCTATGATGGGACGGGTAAGTTGCTCGGCTCGATGGGACTCAACCCACCCTCAAAACTACCCAAAACCGCTTACTACCTGGAGGGGTCCCCCGAAGAGGGGGTCGATTTCACCCCGGGCCCCGGCACCACAGGCGTCATCAACAGCAGCAGCGAACTGGCAAAGCTGGGTGATCCGGCCGGCGCCTTCCTGCTGAGCAAGTTGCGAGTCCATGCGCTTGTGTCCATCCAGACCGCAGACGGGCGCTGGGTGCGCAACGTTTATTTGCCGACGGATGCGGCGCTGGAAGGCAAGATGGTGCGCCTCGCTTCCAATGCCGGCTACGACTCGACTGTCACTTTCCGTGGTCGTCAGGTGACACTCTCCCGCGGTCAGAGCCAGCAATTCAAATTTGTGCGCGGTCAGTGGATCCGTGACGGTGAGCTGGAAAATAACGGCATCACCTACGCCAGCGATGCCTGGAGCGGGGTACTGCCCTCCAAGTGGATAGTACCTGGACTCAGCTTGTGGTTCAGTCATAACCAGCTCCACGGCGAGCTGACGGGCCTCAAGGTGGGGGCACCGGGGGAGCTGCTGATCCACACCATAGACATCGGCATGCTGACCACACCGCGCAACCAGTTTGCCTTTGCCAAGGATCCCGAAGCGCATCGGGAGTACTTCCAGACCATACCTGCCAGCCGTCTCATCGTGAGTCAATATGCCCCCCTGTCGCTGCCCGAGGTGATGCTGCCGGATGGCACCCTGCTCACCGACTTTGATCCGAGCGAAGGGGGCTGGCACGACGGCACCATGCGCCAGCGCATCGGCAAGGAGCTCATCTCCCATGGCATCGACAATGCCAACTACGGCATCAACAGCACGGCGGGGGAGGGGGAGAGCAGCCACCCCTATGTGGTGGCCCAGCTGGCTGCCCACAACAGTCGCGGCAACTACGCCAACGGGGTGAAGGTACATGGCGGCTCCGGCGGGGGCGGCATAGTCACGCTCGACGATTCTCTTGGCAACGAGTTCAGCCACGAGGTGGGTCACAACTACGGCCTTGGTCACTATGTGGGCGGTTTTGCCGGCTCTGTGCATCGCAGCGCCGACCAGATCAATGCCACCTGGGGCTGGGATGGCGACAAAAACCGCTTCATTCCCAACTTCTTCGCAACCCGCAGCGGCCAGAGCACCTGTCTGGATGGCCAGTGTCAGGCGCCGTTCCACAGCCGCACCTTTGGTCTCGATGCCATGGCTGGCGGTGCACCGCTCTCCGGTTTCAACCGTTTTACGCTCTACACCCCCAACTCGGCAGCCATCATCCAGCGCTTCCTCGAGAGCAAGGCAGTGTTTGATGCCAGTTCCGCCACGGGTTTCAGCAAGTGGAACGAGAGCCGCGCCAAAATGGAGCCCTACCGTCACAAGGTCGACCTTTCCGAGCAGATCACGGCACCCGTGAGTGATCTGGGGGAAGTAAAACTGGCCGCCCTGCTGGCCGAGTACGACCTGGTCAAGGTGGCCATGTGGGATGGAAACTGGACCCGCAACATCCAGCTGCCGCTGGCCTCGGCGGTCAATCGTGGCCGCATCTTCACTGTCGATCACGACGCTGGCTACAACAGCACCCTCTTCATCAACGGCCAGCAGATCACCGTCTCCCGTGGCTTCAAGAAGAGTTACACCTCGGACGGTGCACGCTGGAACGAGGGGCCGCTGGCGGACCTGGCGGTGGAGCGTAAACCTGACGCCTTCGGGGTGCCGGTGACCACCCTGGTCGGTTACTACGATCCGCAGGGGCAGCTGCCGAGCTACCTCTATCCGGCCCTGCACGGCGCCTACGGCTTTGCCTATGGCGATGACGGCGAGCGGCTCGTGACGGGGGATTGCCAATTGCAGGTGGAGACCCGTGATGGGCTGCTGCGTTTCAGATTGGCCAACCATCGCCTGAGTGCCAGCGTAATGAACAAGTTCCACGTCAACGTGCCCACTGCCAGCGAGCCGCGCAGCGCCAGCGTGCTGTGCCGCAATCAGGTGCAGAGTGACGCTCTGCTCACGCCGGCACCGGCCGGTCTCGGCTACACGGTCAACGGCATGCCGTTGACGCGCTGAGACGCTTTTTCCTCGCGCAATGCGAGGTACCACAGGCGGGGGCCGAGCCCCGCCTTTTATCTAGCAAGAGGTAACGATGATGATAAGAAAGTCCTCTGTGGCCAGCCTGCTGGCCGGACTCTGTCTGAGCGGTCAGCTGTGGGCCGCCACCCTGTATGACATCAATCAGGGTTACAGTGGCGGCAGCCAGGTCAGTTTCAACGGCAAGATCTATGAAGCCAAGTGGTACGCCAATCCGGGCCAGAGCCCGGGGGTACAAGGGGCCAATGAATGGGACTCTCCGTGGGCCCTGATGGGTGACGGCGAGGCGACCCCGCCCGATGACGGCGCTGGCATCACGCCTCCGGTGGAGGGGGGCAGCGGTGCCACCGAAGGCACGCCCGTCTACCTGAGCCAGAGCGAGCTGGATGCCAAGGAGAAAGCGCTCACCGACTTCCCGGCCATGGCGGCAGTCAAGGCCTCCATCGCGACCCGCGACAATGCCGTGGTCGAGGCGGTGGCCCCCGGGTTGCCGCTCAACCCTGCCAACGTCAAGCGGGTCGAGGGGGTGATCAGCGAGTCCCAGTTCAACTTCCTGTTCCCGCTGCGGGCCCCGGAATACACCTATCGCGGTTTTTTGCAGGCGGTGGCCAAGTTCCCGGCTTTTTGCGGTGATTACAGCGACGGTCGCAATGCCGAGGCCATCTGCCGCAAGTCGCTGGCCACCATGTTTGCCCACTTCGCTCAGGAGACCGGCGGTCACGAGAGCTGGCGACCCGAGCCCGAGTGGCGCCAGGGTCTGGTCTGGGTGCGGGAGATGGGCTGGACCGAGCAGATGCGCGGCGGCTACAACGCCGAGTGTCGGCCGGATGTGTGGCAGGGTCAGCAGTGGCCATGCGGCAAGTTCGAGAACGGCGAGTTCAAGAGCTACTTCGGTCGTGGCGCGAAGCAGCTCTCTTACAACTACAACTACGGCCCCTTCTCCGAGGCCATGTTCGGCACAGTGCGCACCCTGCTGGACAACCCGGAAAAAGTGGCGGACACCTGGCTCAACCTGGCCAGTGCCGTCTTCTTCTTCGTCTATCCGCAGCCGCCCAAGCCCTCTATGCTGCACGTGATCGACGGCACATGGCAGCCCAATGACCACGACAGGCAGAATGGTCTGGTGCCGGGCTTCGGGGTGACCACCCAGATCATCAACGGCGGCGTGGAGTGCGGTGGCACGGCCGAACACGCCCAGTCCCAGAACCGCATCACCTACTACCAGGCCCAGGCCCAGTATCTGGGGGTGCCTGTGCCGGCAGACGAGGTGCTTGGTTGCAAGAATATGAAGTACTTTGACGAGGCGGGCGCCGGTGCCCTGCCCATCTATTGGGAGAATGACTGGAGCTATGTGCCGGGCAATCCCAATGGCGGCAAGAGCTACGCCTGCAAGCTGGTGGGTTACCAGACCCGCTTTAGCGCGTTCAAGGCGCGGGACTACAGTCAGTGCGTGCAGCACTTCTTCCCCGAGGTGGTGATCGAGGACAACGGCAGCGGCACCAACCTGCCGCCGGTGGCCAATATCAGCGGCCCGAGCGAGGCGCTGGGCGGTGCGACAGTGCTGCTCTCCGGCCAGGGCTCGAGCGATCCGGAAGGCAAGCCGCTCGGCTACGCCTGGACCTTGCCCGCCGGGGCCAGCGCCTCGGATCTGTCCCAGTCCACCCTGAGTGCCACCCTGCCGGCTACCCCGCACAGCGACACCCGCTACGGTTTCGTGCTCAAGGTGACCGACGAGCAGGGGCTCAGTCGCAGTGCGACCCACGAGATCCTGATCAAGGGCAGTGGCGGCACTACGCCGCCGGATGGCAACCCCCCTTACAAAGCAGGGACGGCCTACAAGGCGGGGGACAAGGTAAGCAATCTGGGGGGCAACTACCAGTGCAAGCCCCACCCCTATACCGGCTGGTGTGCGGGCGCGGCTTGGGCCTATGAGCCTGGCAAGGGCACGGCCTGGGGGGATACCTGGATCAAGCTGTGACGTCTGTATTCGTTCAATAAAAAAGGCCCGTCAGGGCCTTTTTTCATGGGAATGAGCGCAATCAGAGCGGCTTTTGCCACAGGCTCAACAGCAGATCCTGCTCCAGCTCATCCGGTCCCTGCTGGGTAAAGGCGTGACGCTGCTCCGCGCTGGCACGCCAGCCGAGTCGGCTGGTTTCCAGAATGAAGCTGCGCAGGCTTTGATCCATGGTCATGGTGAACTGGCAACGCTCCTGACCCACGGGGTTGAGGCCGCCGAGGGCTGGCCAGCTGAGGGGGTGCTCCATGCTGACAGGGTTGAGGCTGACCCTCAGCTGCCACTGGTGGCGCGGGCCTGGCTGCAGGTAAAGCAGGTAACCACCCGGTGCCAGCCAGCTGACCAGCAGCTCTGTCTTGACCTTGAGATCATTGACCAGCAGCACCTGGGCCGTGCCCGGTTGCAGCGGGGCACGAGCCGGATCGGCGATGATGAACTGAGCTTCAGGCTGTACCTTGTTGGCGGCGAAGATGGCGTTCTTGGCCAGATCGAATCCGCCAAATTGCCATTCGGGCAGGCGTTCGGCCAGGGCACGGCAGTAGTAACCTTCGCCGCAGCCGAGGTGGATCAGTTCATGGGCACCGAGGGGGGCGAGCAAGGCCGCCATGGCGTCTACCAGCGGCGCCTGATGGCCCTGTTCCAGGAAGTGGCGCTTGGCGCGCATCAGGGCGCGGCTGTCGCTGTCCTTGGGATTCTTCTTGCCGGGAATGAGATCCAGATACCCTTCCGGGGCCGGATCGAAATGGTGCTTGTTGTCGCAATAGACCCCGCGGGATGCTTCGTGAAGATGCAGGGGGCTGCGGCAAACGGGACATTGAAGATGCATACACACTCGCTTGATTGAGGCTGGGGAAGGGCGTTCGCGATTATAGGGGAGACGATCAGAAAAGGCTGCCGTGGCAGCCTTTTTTATCCAACGGCTCTGTGCTGAGCCGTCAGGGAACCCTGTCAGCGGGTACCAAACACCACTATGGTCTTGCCGTGGGCGGAGATCAGCTCCTGCTCTTCGAGCATCTTGAGGATCCGGCCAACGGTTTCACGGGAGCAGCCGACGATCTGGCCAATCTCCTGACGGGTGATCTTGATCTGCATGCCATCCGGGTGGGTCATGGCGTCCGGCTGTTTGGCCAGATTGAGCAGGGTCTGGGCGATCCGGCCTGTCACGTCCAGGAAGGCCAGGTTGCCGACTTTCTGACTGGTGTGCTGCAGTCGGGTCGCCATCTGGCCGGAGAGACGCATCAGTATGTCCGGGTTGACCTGGATCAGCTGACGGAACTTCTTGTAAGAGATCTCGGCTACTTCACAGGAGCCCTTGGCGCGCACCCAGGCGGAACGCTCTGGATTCTCGCTCTCCTCGAACATGCCCATCTCGCCCAGGAAGTCGCCCTGGTTCAGATAGGAGAGGATCATCTCCTTGCCTTCATCGTCCTTGATCAAGACGGCCACAGTGCCCTTGACGATGTAGTAGAGGGTCTCCGCTTTCTCACCCGCATGGATCAGGGTGCTCTTGGCGGGATACTTATGAATGTGGCAGTGCGACAAGAACCATTCCAGGGTGGGATCGCTTTGCGGTTTGCCAATGACCATGAGAATTCCTCTGTAGTGTCTTTTTATGGACTCGTGCGTCCGGGCAAGCTGCCAACCTTGCCATTCCTTGTATTAGTCGCAGTAGGATAAGAGCCTTTGTCTGTGCTGACAAGGCTTTGAGGGCTTTTGCCAGATCCCCTTGATGCCTGCTGTGCTATCTGCGCCATTTTAGGGAACTTGGGGGCATCAGATGTTGATTTTGATCTAGTTAGCACCGAAGTTCGCGAAAATGGCTCACATATGCCGATTGGGCGCCGTCTGGGGTATGCTATGTCAGTCAGATATGTCGTCATTAAGAGGAAATGTGAGATGAAAGCCAAGGTCAGCTGGGTGGAAGGCATGAAGTTTGTCGGCGAGAGTGAGTCCGGTCATCAGGTGACCCTGGACGGCGCCAACCCCGGCGAAGGTGCCAGCCCGATGGAGATGATCCTGCTGGCGGTGGGTGGCTGCAGCTCGATCGACGTCGTCTCCATTTTGGAGAAGGCACGTCAATCCGTGACCGCCTGCCATGTGGAACTGGAAGGGCAGCGTGTGGAGTCGGTGCCGCGGGTGTTCGAGAAGATCCACCTCAACTTTGTGGTCACCGGCAAGGGGCTGGCCGAGAAGCAGGTGGCCCGTGCGGTGGACCTGTCGATGGAAAAGTATTGTTCCGTCTCCCTGATGTTGGAAAAAGCGGTAGAAATTACCCATAGTTATCAAATTCTTGAAGCCTGATAGCTGTGATTTGTCCCGTCGATAACGCCATGACATAAGGAAAGTGCAATGAAAAACTTGATAGTGTTACTTCCCCTGCTGGGGCTGGCGGCCTGCAGCATGCCCCAGCCGACCCAGTACCAGTACAGCCAGTACCAGTGCGGGGAAGAGCTGTTGGCCATTACCTATGATGCTCAGGCCGACATGGTGCAGTTCCCGTACGCCGGCGTGTATCACAAGCTGGGCCGGGTAGAAGCGGAGTCTGGCGCCAAGTATTCCGATGGTGTCACCACCTTCTGGAATCAGGAGAAACAGGCCATCCTCAGTCAGAAAGATGTGACCCTGCTGACCTGTCAGCGCAAGTAATCGTCATGGTGTGATCACAACGGCCTGCTCTCGCAGGCCGTTTTGTTTCAAGGGGAAAAGACCCGTGCTAGCGGGCAGGCAGGGAGTCCAGCATCTGGCCGGCCAGTTGCTGGCTCAGCTGGCGGCGTGACTCGTCGGGGATGGCGACGTCACTGGCGAGCTGGATGGCACTGCTCCACACCACCTGCTGGGTACGCCGGTCGAGCAGCACTATGGCCAGAGTGCCCTTGCGTGCCCCCACCTTGGCTTGCAGCCCGGGGGTCATGCCGAGGCGGGCGAATATCTCGCCATCGCTCAAGTCCTTGCTGCCAGCGACACCGATGGCGACCCAGAGATCCGCTTCATCGAGGGGCACGCTCTGCCAGCCCTTGCTGCCCAGCTCCTGATTGACCGCCTGCTGAACCGGCACCAGCCAGCCCTCGGCACTCTCACCCGCATACTGGAACTGCTCGGCCAGCGCGTAGCGCGGCGTCGCACCAAACGGCCAGCTCGCAGCCGGTCGCACCACCATGGTGCCCGACTCCAGGGTCGGAGCGGCCGGGCCGCTGCTGCAACCGCCCAGCAGGGCGGCCAATACCACAGAGATAAACGCTAACCGCATCATAAGCTCCTTGGCTCAAGTGATCTTGCCGGTTTCGAGCAGTTGCTGGATCAGCGGGCGCAGGATCAGCTCCATCGCGAAGCCCATCTTGCCACCCGGAACCACGATAGTGTTCATCCGTGAGATGAAGGAGCCATCGATCATCGACAACAGGTAAGGGAAGTCCACCTGCTTGATGCCACGAAACCGGATCACCAGCATACTCTCGTCCAGACTCGGGATCACCTTGGCACTGAAGGGGTTGGACGTATCCACGGTCGGCACCCGCTGGAAGTTGATATGGGTGCGGGAAAACTGCGGTGTGATGAAGTTGATGTAGTCATCCATGGAGCGGACTATGGAGTCGGTGACCGCCTCGCGCGAATGTCCGCGCTCCGAGGTATCGCGGATGAGCTTCTGGATCCACTCCAGGTTGACGATGGGCACCACGCCGATGAGAAAGTCCACGTGACGCGCCACATTGTGGTCATCTGTGACCACGCCGCCGTGCAGCCCCTCGTAAAACAGCAGATCTGTCTCGCTCGGCAGATTTTGCCAGGGGGTGAAGGTACCCGGCATCTGATTGAAGGGGACCGCCTCGTCGAAGCTGTGCAGATAGCGCCGATACTGGCCGCTGCCGTTCTGGCCGTACTCCTGGAAGAAGGACTCCAGCAGCGCGAAGTCGTTGGCCTCGGGGCCGAAATAGCTGATGTGGCGCCCCTGCTCGCGCGCCTTGCGGATCGCCACGTCCATTTCCGGTCGGGTGTAACGATGAAAACTGTCCCCTTCCACCACGGCCGCTTTGTAACCAAGCTGATGAAACATGGAGCGAAAGGCGTTGGTGGAGGTGGAGGTGCCGGCACCGGACGAACCGGTGACTGCAATGATGGGATGCTTGGCCGACATAGAATTCTCTCTTCCTTGGGAGTTCCGTTATAAAGGCATGTTCCGAGTGCGGTCAAGTACGCCGCTTGTCAGTACCGCCGCCCGACTGGTTCACTGGCGTGACACTTGTTCCCTGGCGCGCAGCGACGAAGGGGAGATGAGCCGGGTGAACAGGGGGGATCCGCATCATAAGAAAAGGGCTGCCGAAGCAGCCCTTGCACAGGGAGGATTGCGAGCCAAACCGTCATGGGTTAATGGGAGTTGCGTTTCCTGCCCACCGGTTTTATCCCCACCAGCACGGCCCCCAGCAGGATGAAGATCACTCCCACCGCCTTGCCCGGCTCCAGCGGTTCGGCAAAGCTCGGTATGGTGACCGCCAGCAGGTAGACCAGCGCATAGCTGGTGCTGAGCAGGGGGTAGGCGATATTGAGCGGGGTGAAGTGCAGCGCCGCCAGCCAGCAGAGCAGCGACAGGGCATAGCAGCCCACTCCGGCTGTGATGACCAGCAGCGGCACCGGGTGAGCCAGCATGATATCGAGGCTGGCCTGCCAGGTAGGCAGCTGCATGACTCCCCACTTCATGGCGAGCTGGGCCAGAGTCACCAGCAGTATGCTGCCGAGCACATAGAGATAGCCCTTGATCGCGGGCCTCCCCGTCACCACCGGTTCTTTGCCAACCCCGGTATTGTCACCTTTCATAGCAAGCCTCCCAGCAAGAGGGCGCCAATGATGATGGCGCCGGCCCCCAGCCAGTTGTGGTAGCTGATCTGCTCGTGAAAAAACAGCCGTGAGCCAATCAGCACCAGCACCAGATTGATGCTGAGCATGGGGTAGGCCATGCCGAGCGGCAGCCGTTGCAGCAGGTAGATCCAGAGCAGCATGCCGCTGCCGAGGGCCGCCACGCTGGCGATGAGCCAGGGTGAAAACAGCTTCTGCCAGTGGCTGCATGGCTGGCGCTGCCAGCTGATGACCGCCTGTTTTTGCAGCATCTGGCCGCTGCAGGTCAGCAGGCACACCAGCAGAAGCAGCAGCATGTCCATCAGCGGGCCCCGTGGTAGACAAGCAGGGTCAGCCGGTGGCTCACTATCGTCTCGTCGGCCGGCGGCAGAGATCCCGTGCCGCCGTCTCTATCCGTCTTCAGCAACAGGGCCACCTGGCCGTTTTTACGCGCCTCGGCCAGCCAGGCCGGGAAGTCGGCCCGGGTCACGTAGCGCTCCTTGGCATCCGGGTAACTCAAGCCGTAATGCACTTCCCCCTTGCTGTCGAATAGCGTTATTTCGCTGCGCCGGGTGCCCCAGGCGAGGGAAGAGGCCAGCCCCACATCGTTGGCCAGCAGGGCGCTGGAGTCCATCAGTACTGTCTGGTTGGCCTCGATGAAGCGCTCCGGCAGCTTGGAATCGATCAAGGATTGCGGCAATGCCCAGGGCAGACCCACCGCCAGCACCATGGGGCAGAGCGCGCTCAGGGTCCAGCGGCGGCTGACATCCTTCAACTGGATGAAACCGAGCAGGGCCCAGCCGGCGAAGATGACCATGGCCACCGCCAGGGCGCCATTATCTTCGGTTCCATAGACGGCGTGGCTGGGGGAGAAGGCCAGCACGGCGAGGATACCCATGCACAGCAGGCCGAACAGGCCGTTCAACCAGGCGTTGAGCCTGAATGGCTGTGCTTTCCCCTCCTTGAGTTTGTCCATGGCGCTGGCGGCCAGCAGTATGGCCAGGGGAGCGAAGCAGGGCAGGATATAGGTGAGCAGCTTGCCCTTGGCAATGCTGAAGAACAGCAATGGCAGTACCACCCAGGCCAGCAGATAGAGGGTCTCCGGACTTATCTTGCGATCCTGCCAGCCCTTGCGCAGTGCGCCGGGCAGCAGGCCCAGCCAGGGCAGGGTGCCGAGCAGCCCCATGGGCAGGTAGTACCAGAACGGCGCCTTGTGCTGGGCGTTATCCGCCGCGAAGCGCTGTATGTGTTCGACCCAGAAGAAGTAGTGCCAGTAATCGGGCTCCCGCAGGTGTACGGCGATGGCCCAGGGGGCGGCCAGCAGGGCGGCACTCACCATTGCCAATGGGCCGAAGCGCAGCAGTTCGAGCAGGCGGCGCTGATGAATGACGTAGGGCACTATGACGATGACAGGCACCGCCAGGGCGATGAAGCCCTTGGTGAGAAAGCCCATGCCGCAGGCCAGGCCAAACAGCAGGTAGCCGGCGACCCGGGTTCGCAGCGGACTCTCCTGCCGGATGAGATAGAAGCTGACCATGGCCGCGTTGAGCCAGAGGGTGACCATGGCATCGAGCACGCTGTAGGTGCCTATGCCATAGACGATCAACAGTGACAGGTAGATGAGCCCGGCAAGGAAGGCCTTGCGCCGGCACTGCCAAAGCTGCAGCGCAAACCAGACGATCAGCAGGGCGCTCAGGCCTGTGGCGGCGGCCGAGGCGAAGCGCACGGCGAAGTTGGTGTCACCAAACAGCTGCTGGCTGATGCTGTTGAACCAGTAACCGGCGATGGGCTTCTCGAAATAGCGCAAGCCCAGGAAGTGGGGCACGACCCAATCCCCCGTGCTCACCATCTCACGGCTTATCTCGGCGTAACGGTTCTCGTCGGGGCTCCAAAGCGGCCGCTGGTCGAGGGGCAGCAGGTAAAACAAGAGAAAGAACAGGGGCAGGGCCCACTTGGTCAACTTCATGACATCCTCTGTAGCATTGTGTGGTGAGCGCAATGGCGCATCATGACGTCCGCGATGTGAGTAAGGGTCTAGACATCGGCCTTGCAGCCAAGCCATCCCTCTCGCCCCGGCAGGGTGCCGCGCACCAGCCGTCCGGCATCCAATTGAGCGGGATCAGGGGGTAACAGACTCCCCAGGGGGACAAAGCGGATGCCGCGAGCGCGAGCCTCGGCCAGCAGCGCATCGAACTGATCCGCCATGACGATGCCTTCCACCTCGGCGTGAATGGTGTAGACGTGAGGCGCCACCTGCGGCGGCGTGCAGAGCCTGTCCAGCATGAAGGCGTTGAACTGCGCCGTTGTCACCTTTGTGCCGACCACCTCGTCGAAGGTGGGCAGGTTGACCGGGATCTGCGGCGTACCCGGTCGGCCATCTTGCAGCAGGGGTCGAAACAGGCCGCTGCCACGGCAATCGCTGTTGTAGCGAAAGCCGAACGCCTCCTTGGCCTGGGTGGTGAGCGGATCTGCCCGCCAGCCGGCGGCGGCGGAGCAATCCACCTCCCGCCCCAGGATCTGGTTGAGGGCATCCACCCCCAGCCTTGTCTGGTGAATAAGCATCGCTTCATCCCAGCGGCCCGTATTGGCCTGCCAGCCGTGGTGATCCCAGGCGTGCAAGCCCACCTCGTGGCGGGCGCTGTCGGTATCGCGCATCAGGG
Organism: Aeromonas sp. 5HA1; assembly: GCF_029237245.1. Classification (NCBI taxonomy): domain Bacteria; kingdom Pseudomonadati; phylum Pseudomonadota; class Gammaproteobacteria; order Aeromonadales; family Aeromonadaceae; genus Aeromonas; species Aeromonas sp. 5HA1. Next base: position 380,151 of record NZ_JAACFW010000001.1, on the reverse strand, counting down.
AGCCCAGCTGCTTGCCGATTGATTTTCCGGGCCAGGCGGTGCCGGCCAGCAGAATATCCAGCCCATAGAGGGATGCCGCGTTGGATCGCAGCATCTTGAGCAGGAAGCGGGGTTTGAGCAGGCGCCACAGGTGGCGCCCCATGTTGTCGGGGCCCACGGAGAAGAAGAAGCTGGCCTTGATCTGATGCCGGTCGAGGGTTTGCAGCAAGCGGGGAACCCCGTCACGGGTCCCCCTGAAGGTATCAACGTCGATCCGCAGACCCACATCAATCATGCTCGACTCCCGTGCTGACCGCCCCTTGCAGGAAGAAGTCCAGGGTCTTGCCGATGGTCTCTTCCATTTCGATGGTCGGTTCCCAGTCGAGCAGGCGACGGGCATTCTTGATGCTGGGACGGCGGTGGGAGACATCCTGATAGCCGTCACCGTAGAAGGACTTGCTCTCCACTCGCTTGAAACCGGCAAACGGCGGGAAGTGGTGGCGCAGCGGGTGGGCCTCGAACTTGCCGAGCAGCACTTCGGCCATCTGGAGGATGCTGGCTTCATTGTCCGGGCTGCCGATGTTGATGATCTGGCCATCACAGCGGTTGCCCTTGTTCTCTATTATGCGGAACAGGGCCTCGATGCCGTCCTCTATGTCGGTGAAGCAGCGCTTCTGGGCGCCGCCATCCACCAGCTGGATCGGGGTGCCGTCCACCAGATTCAGGATCAGCTGGGTGATGGCGCGGGAGCTGCCGATGCGGGCTGAGTCCAGGCTATCCAGCCGCGGTCCCATCCAGTTGAAGGGGCGGAACAGTGTGAAATTGAGCCCCTCTTTCTTGCCATAGGCCCAGATCACCCGATCCAGCAGCTGCTTGGAGACGGAGTAGATCCAGCGCTGCTTGTGGATGGGGCCGACGATGAGGCGGGACTCGTCTTCATCGAAGCTGTGATCGTCGCACATCCCGTACACCTCGGAGGTGGAGGGGAATATGATGCGCTTGTTGTACTTCACGCAGTAGCGGACGATCTTGAGGTTCTCTTCAAAATCGAGCTCGAACACGCGCAGCGGGTTGCGGGTGTACTCGATGGGAGTGGCGATGGCCACCAGCGGCAGGATCACGTCGCACTTCTTGATGTGATACTCGATCCACTCGGTGTGGATACTGATGTCCCCTTCCACGAAATGGAAATGGGGGTGGTCGATGAAGCGTCCGAGCGCGCTGGCGCTGATATCCAGCCCATAGACCTCGTAACGGCCATCCTTGAGCAGACGCTCGGTCAGGTGGTTGCCGATGAAGCCGTTGACCCCGAGGATCAGCACCCGGGTCAATCGCTCCTTGCGCAGGGCACTGCTGGCTTTGGCGCCGAGCCGCATGCCTGCCACCAGACCCAGTTCACGGGCGAGCTGGGCACCGCGCACATAGAGTCCCCCTTCCGCCTGACCGGCCAGGATCTCCAGCACCCCTTCACCGCAGGCAATGCGCAGCGGATCCTGGCTGAGGATGGTGCCGGGCAGCATGTCGCTATCCTGGGCTATGTGGGTTGCCTTCCACACCGTCAGCTTGCGATCACCGGCGAAGCTGAAGGCGCCCGGATAGGGCTGGGTGACGGCGCGCACCAGGTTGTAGAGATCCCTGGCGGATTTATCCCAGTGCAGCTCGCCGTCGGCCGGGGTGCGGCGACCATAGTAGCTGGCTCTGGACTCATCCTGCGGGGTGAGGCTGATGTCGCCCGTCCGCAACTTGGGCAGTTCGGCGTCCAGCAAGGCTTTGGCGGCGAGGCGCACCTTGCCATGCAGGGTCAGCGCAGTGTCGGCCTCCTTGATGGCGACGGCCTGCTGGGCGACGATGGAGCCGGCATCCGGGCGCATCGTCATCTGGTGCAGTGTGATACCGGTTTGCTGTTCACCATTGACCAGACACCAGTTGATGGGGGCACGGCCGCGATAGGCAGGCAACAGGGAGCCATGGAGGTTGAAGGCGCCGGCGGAGGGGATATCCAGGATCTCCTGCTTGAGCATGTGGCGGTAATAAAAAGAGAAGAGAGCCTGGGGTGCCAACCCCTTGATGTGCTCGACCCAGAGCGGATGGTTGACATCTTCGGGGGAGTAGACCGGCAGACCGTGTTCGGCACAGAGCTGGGCCACGGAGCCGAAGAAGCGGTTCTCGCCCGGGTCGTCGGCATGGGTGAAGACGGCCTGGATCTCGTAACCTGCCTCGAGCAGGGCCTCGATACCGGTGCAGCCGATATCATGATAAGCAAAGACGACAGCTTTCATTGTTCAGTTTCCTGTTGCGAAGGGGTGGCGGTGCGCACTATCTGATGGATGAAGTAACGGGGGCGGGCGCGCACATCTGTGTACATGCGGCCTATGTATTCCCCCAGCAGCCCCATGCCCAGCAGTTGCACGCCGACGAAGGTGAAGAGAATGGCAAAGAGGGTGAAGACGCCATCGGCGGCCCAGTCGGCACCCATGACGAGGCGCATCAGGACCAGCAGTATGGAGAAGGTGAAGCCGAGCCCCGCCACCAGGCTGCCGACGATGCTGAGCAGGCGCAGCGGTGTGGTGGTCATGCAGGTGACCAGGTCATACATCAGGTTGATGAGGTGCATCAGGCCGTATTTGGATTCGCCATGAGCCCGCTCGGCATGGCCGACTTCCAGCTCTATGGTGCGCCGGGCGAAGCTGTTGGCCAGGATGGGGATGAAGGTACTGCGTTCCTGGCAGCAGAGCATGGCGTCTATGATGTGGCGGCGGTAGGCCCGCAGCATGCAGCCGTAGTCGCTCATGTGGACGCCGGTCGCCTTTTGCACCGACTTGTTGATGAGTCGGGAGGCCGTCTTGCGAAACCAGGAATCCTGGCGGTTGCGGCGCACTGTGCCCACCACGTCATAGCCCTGCATGGCGGCCTCCACCAGACGGGGGATCTCCTCCGGCGGGTTCTGCAGATCCGCATCCAGGGTGATCACCAGATCTCCCTTGGCGGTTTCGAAGCCGGCCATGATGGCGGCATGCTGGCCATAGTTGCGATTGAGCAACACGCCGACCAGCTTGCCGTCATTGTTGGCGGCGGCTTCGCTGATGATCTCGGTGGAGCCGTCGTGGCTGCCGTCGTCGATCAGGATCACCTCGTAATCCTGAGGCAGGAGCTCACAGGCGGCGGTGACCCGGCTCAGCAGCACGGGCAGACTGGCCTCCTCGTTGTAAACGGGGATGATCACCGAAACCAGCTTGATATCTGTGTTGTTCACGTGTCGTTACTCCAATATGTCGGTGAGTGCCGCGACCACACGGTCAACGTCGGCCAGCGTCATGTCCGGGAAGAGTGGCAGTGTGCACAGGCGCGATGAGTTCCACTCGGTATGAGGCAGGCTGAGGGCGGGGTAGCGCTCGCGGTAATATTTCTGGGTATGGGCGGCGCGAAAGTGCAGGCCGGTGCCGATGCCGCGCTCTTGCAGCGCCTGCATCAGTTGATCCCTGTCGAGACCGCAGCGCTCGGGGTCGACCCGCACCATGAAGAGGTGCCAGGCGTGCAGATGGGGATAGGTTGGGATGGCGAGTGGCGCCAGCGGCAGCCCTGCCAGTTTTTCCTGATAACGGGCGACCAGCCCGGCGCGTCTGGCATTGAGCTCGGGCAGGCGTGCCAGCTGGACCAGGGCGATGGCGGCGTTGATGTCGGTCAGGTTGTACTTGAAGCCCGGCGTTATTACCTCCGCCTGCGGTTTGCGGCCCTGCGTCATGCGATCGAAGGCATCCACCCCGAGACCATGAAACTTGAGCATGCGTACCTTGTCCGCCAGCGCCTTGTCATCGGTCACCAGCATGCCCCCTTCGGCGCAGGTCAGGTTCTTGATGGCATGGAAGGAGAAGATGGCGGTGCCGGTGGCACCAATCCAGCGATCCCGATAGCGGGTGCCAATGGCATGGGCGGCGTCTTCGATGACGGGGATGTCGTATTGTCTGGCCAGCTTGAGAATAGGGTCCAGATCGACGGGGGCGCCGGCGTAGTGAACCGGAATGATGGCCTTGGTGTTGACTGTGATGAGCGGCGCGATAAGCTCTGCGCTGGTCATCAGTGTGTCTCTGTCCACGTCGACAAAAACAGGTTCGGCGCCGAGCAGTGTGATGAGGTTGATGGTGGACACCCAGGTCTGTGACGGGGTAATCACCTCATCCCCCGGGCCTATGCCCAGCGCCATCAGTGTGACGTGCATGCCAGCGGTGGCAGAGTTGAGGGCGACGGCATGCTGGCAGCCGTATGTGTCACAGAATTGCTGTTCCAGTTCGTGACCCTTCGGGCCCGTGGTGATCCATCCCGATTTCAGCACCTCACAGACAGCGCTTATTTCGGCGTCGCCGATGGCTGGCTTCGAAAATGGCAGAAAGTCTTGCATAAGAGATCCAACAATGAATATTAATCAGTGCCCATCAGAACAGGCGGCCTTAAACATTAATTTCAACATAGCGTATATAAAATTGGCCCCGCAATGGCTCAGCAACAGCTGGTAACAATTCACTGTCAAAATCCATATAAAAGCGGGATGGCAAGGGGGCAGAAACAGCTGGTAACAATTAAACGCTGCGACCATTTATAGGGGTGTGGTAAATATTTAAAATCCGAAAAATGCTCACTTTTCAACACTGCATCATCTCTGACATTCTGGTTGTATCAATATGAACATTACTGTATTTGGAAGTGGTTACGTGGGGCTGGTGTTGGCCACTGTACTGGCCGATATTGGTCATCAGGTTATCTGTGTCGATGTCGATGAACAGAAGGTGGCTGACTTGATGGCTGGTCAGGTTCCCATCTATGAACCCGGATTGGAGGCGCTTCTCCAGCGCAATATCAAGAGTGGTGCCCTGGTATGTACCACGGATGCAATCCTGGCCGTCAAGCACGGTGAGGTGCAGTTCTTGGCGGTGGGCACCCCGCCGGGAGAAGATGGCTCTGCCGATCTTTGCCACGTGCTGGAGGTGGCTGACACCATAGCTCGTCATCGTGATGAGCCCGTCATCATAGTCAACAAGTCGACCGTGCCGGTGGGCACAGCCGACAAGGTGACAGCCAGGGTGAAGCTGGTTCAGCAGCAACTGGACAAGTCGTTTGCCTTCGATGTGGTTTCCAACCCCGAATTTCTGAAGGAGGGCTCCGCCATCCAGGACTGTCTGCGGCCGGATCGCATCGTGGTCGGCACTCGCAACGAGGTGTCCCGCCAGCTGATGCGCGAGCTTTACGAGCCGTTCAATCGCAACCATGACCGCATCCTGTTCATGGATGTGCGCAGTGCCGAGCTGACCAAGTACGCCGCCAACTGCATGCTGGCCACCAAGATAAGTTTCATCAACGAGATGGCTGGCCTGGCCGAGCGGGTCGGGGCCGACATCGAGATGGTGCGTCAGGGGATAGGGTCGGATCAGCGCATCGGTTATCAGTTCATCTACCCTGGCTGTGGCTATGGCGGCTCCTGTTTCCCCAAGGATGTCAAAGCCTTGCTGGCAACAGCCCAGGAACTGCAATATGACACGCCGCTGATCCGGGCGGTGGAGCGCATCAACGAGCAGCAAAAATCGCGACTCTACGAGATACTGTCAGACTTCTTCAGCGCCCAGGGGGAATCCCTGGCAGGCAAGACGATCGCTCTGTGGGGGTTGGCATTCAAACCCAATACCGATGACATGCGAGAGGCCCCGAGTCGTGCCCTGATGGAGGCCCTCTGGCGTGCTGGCGCCACAGTGCAGGCCTATGATCCGGAAGCCATGCAGGAGACCCAGCAGCTCTATGGCTATTGTGACAACCTGAGGCTGATGGGGACCAAGGAGGCCGCCGTGTTTGGGGCCGATGCCTTGGTAATCTGCACCGAGTGGAACCATTTCAAAGCCCCCAATTTTTCCACCATCAAGCAGGCATTGAAGCAACCGCTGATCGTGGATGGCCGCAACCTGTTTGATCCGGGTCGCATGCGGGATCATGGCTTTCATTACTATGGTATTGGGCGGGGCGAGTCGGTAAATAGATAATGGAGGCGGGCGTTGAATGAAAATTTATCGCTCATCTCACCCATGTCTTTTTACCAACCAGCAGGGCCGGTTTTGACATGACAAATAAACAGAGATGCACCTTGAGTTGACCCTGGCTGAATAGCGTTATGAGCGTGAAATTCTATAAGGTTATGGCATGGTCATATCTTGTAAATAGGGTGATATGAACGCTTTTTTATACTCATGTAATTGCCATGGATTATCCCCTGGCCGGAAAATATGAGGGCAGGTTTATCCCGGGATGACAGGCATCTTATTTATCTGTTTTTCATCCGTGAGAATTTATTTATTCGGAAGGTGTGGTTCGCTTAATTACATGGTTGTAAAGGTACTCATACTTGCCCCAAATGGCCTGTCGATGATTCGGCGGGCCATTTTTATGTCCGGTATAAAGGCCTGACCCCGGGCGGGAACTGTCAGGTTTGTCGCGCCATCATGCCAGTTGCGCTGGCAAGGCCCAGATTGGGATGGCAATCACCTGGCTATTCCGGTATATCGTCCATCGGTGCGCTGCTGAAGGTTGCTTTTGACACTATGTTGATGCTCTCGTGCAGTTCGCTGTAGACGATCACGGCCAGACCTTGCTTCAGCTGCTGTCTGACCTCGTCGACCTTGTCAGCCAGGCTGACGTCATGCTCACCGTACTCGGTGCCTTCCCGCAGGACGAAGTGTTCGAGCAGGTTGCTGAGGGTATCGGAGTCCAAGTCTTGCCAGGGGATAATCATGGGGTCATCTTCAGTTACGAACGTGTGGATATTGTCTATTGGTTGTCAGCGAGCGCAAGGAGTTTATCGGGCTGCAAGCGGGTGTGATCATGCTGACTGATGAGCAACGTCGCCTCTCCACTCGCTTTGATCACCATCTGTGCGAATCGCGCCGCCATGCCCTGAGCAAGGGGCTGTTCTGGTTCTGGGCCGTCAACCAGCTGGCACTCCTGTTCCTGCTTGCCCGTTTCTATGTCTATCAGGATGCCCATCTGGTGGTTGCCCGCATACTGCCCTGGCATTATGAGATGCAGCTTGCCCTGATGACCCTGGCCTGCCTGCTGTTTCCCTTGTGCTGGCGCTGGTTGTCGAGGCAGCCGCTGGCGCTCTGGCGGCCCTGCTTGTGCGCCGGGGCGCTGTTGTGGGGCCTTGCCTGGGCACTGTTTGGCTATGCCATCGCCCTGGTTGAGCTGAGGGGGGGCTTCAGTCTGGCGTTCGACCTTATCAGCTTGCTGCTGATGACGGCGCTGATCGCCCTCTATTGCGAGGCGCGGCTGTTTTACTGTTTCAGCGTTCCACCCTTGCTCTTTCTGTTGCTGGAAGCCCTGTTTGTCAGGGTGCCGTTTCCCATTGTGCACGGACTGGCGGTGGGCTGCCTCGTCATACTGTTGGAGACAGGGCGGCGCATGCTGAACGGCTGGTTCGTGCTGGCGGTCTCTCGGGAACACGAGAATCTGGCGCTGGCCCGTCAGCTCGATGGCATGGCCAAACAGGATCCCTTGACCGGCTTGGCCAATCGGCGCCATTTTACCAGAGTCAGCGAGCAGATCCTGGCCGAGGTGCGCCAGCAGCATGGTGACTTTGCCATCCTGCTGCTGGATGTGGATTTCTTCAAACGCTTCAATGACCACTACGGTCACCTGCAAGGGGATACCTGCCTGATTGCGGTGGCGGATTGCCTGCGTGAGGCGGTGCGACAGCCAGCCGATGTGGTGGCTCGCTATGGTGGGGAGGAGTTCGTGATCCTGCTGCCCGGCGCCGATACCCTGCTCGCCGCAGACATTGCCAGGCGGATCGCCGCCGCCCTGGCTGCCCGCGCCATTCCCCATGCGCAGTCAGAGGTATCCCCCAATGTGACTGTGAGTCAGGGCATTGCCTTGTGGCGTGAAGATGAGTCGGTTGCCGACATGCTGGCACGGGCTGACGAGGCGCTATATCGGGTCAAGGAAACGGGCCGCAACGGCTACCTGATAGCCTCCTGAGTCTGCTCCTGCAACCATTGGCTGATGCGCTCCTCCAGCCAGAAGCGGGGCCGCCAGGGCGTGCCGTGCAGGAAGCCCACATGGCCTCCCCGCCGACTCAACTCGTAACGCACCATGGGTGAGAGTTGCTCCGGCCGCGGGATCACGGCATCCGTCATGAAGGGATCGTCGGCGGCGTGGATCACCAGGGTAGGAATGGGGATGCGTGCCAGTAGCCCCAGACCCGAGCAGCTCTGGTAATAGTGGTCCGCACTGGCAAAGCCGTGCAGGGGAGCCGTGACCTGCTCGTCGAAGTCGCGCAGGGTAGCAATCGCTTGTACTTGCTGCGGCTGCCAGCGTTTGCCCGCCTCGGCCTGGCGACGGATCTTGCTTTGCAGGTTATGGCGCATGGTGCGCAGCAGATAGTTTTGGTACACCCGCGAGAATCCCTGATTGACCCGATCGGCGCAGCTGTCGAGCTGTAGCGGTGCCGAGATCACCACGGCTGCCTTCAATTCCTTCGGGCAGGCCCGCGCCAGCAGATTGACCAGCATGTTGCCCCCCAGTGAATAGCCGATGGCGATCATCGGCTTGCCGGGAAAACGCCGCCCCAGCTCGGCGATCAGCACCTGTGCATCCTCGATGGCACCGGAGTGATAGGCCTGCAGCAGGCGGTTGGGCTCGCCGCTGCAGCCGCGAAAATGCATCAGTACCGCCTCGTCTCCCTGGCGCTGCAGATGGGCAAACACCCCCTTGGCATAGTGGGAGTGGATGCTCCCCTCCAGGCCATGAAACAGCACTATCAGTGGCCGCTCCCCCTGGCTGATGTCACCGCTCCAGGCGAGATCGACGAAGTCCCCGTCTGCCAGTTCAAAACGTTCAGGCACGAAACGGGCGGGGGCTCGTCGCAACCACTTTGGCAATATGGTTTGCAGATGGGGATTGCGCGCCCACCATGGGGCATGGAAGTGACTCTCTATGAGCATGATGGGGTCCGAAGCAGGTATCAGGGCAATGAAAAGCACGGCGAGAAGGGACGCTTCTCGCCGATTTTGGTCAGGCCAGCAGGCTGTCGTGGTGCTCGGCACCGCGCAACATGGCCTGGACCATTTCGTTGGCCTCAAACTTGGTCAGCGCTTCGTGGGCACCTACCTGATGGGCACGCTCCACGCTGATCTCGCTGGAGAGCGAGGTGTGCAGGATGATGTAGGCACCCGCCAGCGTCGCATCGCTTTGCACCTCAAAGGCCAGTTCATAGCCGTCGAGTCCCGGCATCTCTATGTCGCTCACCAGTATGTCGATGGGGGTCTTCTGGCTGGCGCGAGCCTGCATCAGTGAAAGTGCATCCTTGCCGTTGGTGCAGACTTCGTAGGGAATATTTATGTAGTCGAGGGCGGCCATCAGCTGGCGGCGGGCGACGGAGGAGTCATCCACCAGCAGGATCCGCATCGGCTTGATCCGCTCCCGCTGCACATCGGTCAGCACAGGATAGAGGTGGCTGGGGTCGTCTGGGTAGACCCGTGACAGTATCAGTTCCACATCCAGCAACTGGATCAGCTGGTCGTTGACCCGGGTCACCCCGGTCACGAACACGTTATGGCCGAGAGCCGCGGGAGGGGACTCGATATCGCGCCAGTTGCACTCGGTGATCTTGTCGATGCCGCGCACCAGAAAGCCCACTAGGGTGCGGCGACAGTCGGTGATGATGATGAAGCAGCTCGGCATCTCCTCCTTGCTGATAGGGCGATAACCCACCGCCATGGCCATGTCGATTACCGGGATTGTGGTGCCCCGCATGCTGGCGGCGCCGAGCACGGTCGGGTGCGAGTGCGGCATGGCCGTGAGCTGGGTGTAAGGCACTATCTCCTTTACCTTGAGGGTGCCGATGGCAAAGGATTGTTTGGCCGAGAGATGAAACAGCAACATGCCCTGGGATTGGTTGGCCTTGCTTTTCATGGCAGATGTCCTGTGAGTCAAAACGGTATCAGTCAATTCAGGCCCCTAGCATAAAGGATTATAGGCGAAATGGCCCTCCCGTTATTAGCGACCGCGCGCCGTAAAACTGGACTCATTTCACCCATTTATTCACCTTGCTGACCCTATGGCGTGTCTGTGCGGGTCATGGCAATCAGGGGAGATCAGGCGGGTACTTGCTGGTCCAGGCTGGCGCCAAGCCAGTGCTGACACGCTTGGGCGAGAGCTTCTTCGTCCCGGTAGCCGAGCTTGGCTATCACCTGTTCCCGTTTGCTGCCGCTTTTGAGCAGGCGCACAGCTTGCAGCAGCTGCCACTGGGCGCTCAGGGCATCGGCCGCTAGGCCCGGATCTGTCATGCCTCGCTGGGAGAGGCACGCCTGCCAGGCGGCGTCACTGCCCGTTTGCTGGCCTGCCAGTGCCCGCCAGGCGCCTTGCAGCATCTGGTCACCATGTTGCGCGAGCGGGCAGGCCTGAAGCTCGTCGAGCATCACCTGCAGACGATAACCATAGGCCCCTTGCCAGTCGCGTGGGCGTTGCCACTGGGCCAGGCTGTCGAACAGGGCATCAAGTAGCGGTGTCGGGTGCAACCAGCCTGCCTGTGCAGGTTGGGCAACCCGCGGGGAACAAGTCAGCAAATCATAATGGCAGCCTGCCAGCGGGCTGAAGGCAGCGAGGGCATCGGCGCAGAGCCAGAAACTGTTGCCCGCTGTCAGCAGCAATTCATGCTGGCCGAGTCGCAGCAGCGCCCCGCCCCGGGTTATTCGCAGCAACTGGCCCAACGGCACGCGTTTGCGGCCGCCAACCTGCAGGTGAGGGGAGGAAAAATGCTGACATTCGATGGCGTGATGCATGTAAAAACCCTGATATGATGCTGCCTGGAGGTAACAAAAATGGAAACCAGACGTAAAAAACGCTTCATTGCCGGCGCTGTGTGCCCAGCATGCGGCAAAATGGACACCATGATGCTGTATATGGAGCATGGAGTCGAGAAGGTGACCTGCGTCGACTGCGGGGATACCCAGGTGCAGACGCAGGCCGAGGTGGACAAGCTAACCCGTGAGACCGAACAGGTCATAGGGGTGTTTCGTCCCGAGTGAGGTTATCAGCAGTACCAGAAAAGGGGCGTAAGTCAGGCTCATCCCGTTTCGCAGTGATGACTTTTTCATCATGACGGAGGGGGCCCGACCATATGCTTGGCCACCTTTTTGAGGTATTCTGAGCCCGTTTTTTTCTATCCGCAGGATCCCTGACATGAAAGTAGCTCCCCTGAGCGTGGTTACGCTGGAATACACAGTCACTGACGAACATGGTGAAGTCATCGACACCACTGTCGGTAAAGAGCCTCTGGTGTATCTGCACGGTACCCGTTATCTGGTCTCTGGCCTCGAAGCCGAGCTGGAAGGCCGTAGCGTGGGTGAGGCGTTCGACCTTACTCTGGCACCGAGCCAGGCCTATGGCGAATACGACGAAACCCTGGTGCAAGAAGTACCTGGCGAGTTGTTTGACGGCATGGAAGTGTCTGAAGGGGATACTTTTGTGGCCGAGACTGACGATGGTCACCGTCCGGTTACCGTCATTGAAGTGTCCGAAGCGTTCGTCAAGGTGGATGGCAACCATCCGCTGGCTGGCGTGACCCTGGGCTTCAAGGTCGAGATCAAGGACGTCCGTGCTGCCACTGCCGAAGAGCTGGCTCACGGCCACGTTCACGGTGCCGGTGGTTGTGGTCACGATCATGGTCACGACCATGACCACGATCACGGCCATGAGCACGGTGGTTGCTGCGGTGGTGGCCACGATCACGGTCATGACCATGGCGATGAGCAGGGTCATGGCGGTTGCTGCGGTGGCGGCGGCTGCGGTGGCAAGGGTCACCAGCACTGATCTGTGCCCCGGGCCTGGCCCGATAAAAAACCCGCGTTTATCGCGGGTTTTTTTATGGTGCCGAGACAACCGCTCAGTAGTGAGGGGGCGGCGTCTCTTCGGCCATGCTGGCAATCTGGCTAGGTTGTACGCTTTGCAGTTTATCTACCAGCAGCTGGATCTGGTGCTTGAGTCGATCCAGCTCACGGCCCTGGGTGGTGACCTCGTCGTTGAGCTGTTCCACCGTGTATTCGGCGAAGGCGAGACGGCTTTCCAGGGTTTCGATGCGATCGTTAAGTTGCTGACTCATGGGCCTTTAGGTCCTTACTTGATAGTCCAGATTTCGGCCAGACCACTGGAACTGGCGCTGACAAGGTGACTATTGTCGCGCAAAGCCACGCCGTAGACCACTGCACTCGGCGGTTTCACCTTGGGATGGGGTGAGACGAGCCAGCTTTGCAGCTGGGTGCCATCGCTCACCTGCCACAGGGAAAGCTGGCGGGAGGGGGCGCCCGTGATGAGCCATTTGCCGTCGTTGACGAAGCGGGCACTGGTGTAGACCTCGAAGCGGTGCGCGAACTGCAACCGGCTCACCTCCTTGCCTGTCTTGAGATCCCAGATGCTGGCCTGGCGGCTGTCCGCTGTGAAGGCGAAACGGCCCTGGGGATCGAGCCTTGCCATCACCACCCGACCAGCGTGGTTGAAACGCCATACCACCTGACCTGAGCGGGTATCCCACAGATAGGCGCTGTAGTCGTTGCCGCCGGTGAGGGCGTAGCGACCATTGGCGGAGAGATCCACCGTATTGACCTGCTCGGTGTGGCCGAGAAATTGCAGCCGGCGGCCGCTCCGGGTATCGACCACCTCCGCCTTGCCATCTTCACGCCCGATCAGCACCTGGCGGCCATTGGCCGACAGCGCTATGTCCCTCAGTTTGGATTCAGGTAGCGAGTAGTAGCCTTGGGACTGGCCATCTTGCAGGCGCCAGATGGCGAAGGTATCCAGGGTGGCGGTCACCGCATGGCTGTTGTCTGCCGAGAAGCGGGTAACGATGACGAAGTTGTCCTGATTGTCTGACTGGCGCCAGCGCCAGCGCTCCTTGCCCTGTTCCAGGTCCCACACGACAGTGCCCTGTCCCAGGCTGGAGACGATGGCCTGCTTGCCATCGCTGGCAAGGTCTGCACTCAGCAGACCCTGATTGGCGAGTGTGACTTGTTGGCCCGGCCGGGAGCTCTGCTCGCAACCGGTCAGTATCAGACAAATACCGATGAGATAAATGGCACTTTTTATCATTTTTCCTGTCTCATGCTTTCGTTACCTGCGATCACGGCGTTAGTATAAGGCGCTTATCACGATAAACCTCTCATTTCACGAAGGAACCGAGAGCGGTATTTAGAGTTTTGGAGAAACTGATGAACAATTTTCTGAAGGTGTCCCTGTTGGCTGCGGCGGTTGCCGTGAGTCTGACTGCTTGCCAAAAAGATGAGAAGCCGGCTGCGAACAACGCAGAGGTCAAGGCAGAAGCCAGCAAGCCGGCAGAGGCCCCCAAGGCTGATGCCAAGAGCTTTGAAGAGCAATCCGGCTATGCAATTGGCCTCTCCATGGGTCGTTATATCGCCAATACCCTGGAACGTCAGCAGGAACTCGGCATCAAACTGGACAACAGCGTCATCCTCAAGGGTGTGACCGACGGTCTGGGTAAAGAAGCCAGCATGACTGACGAGGAGATCCAGAAGGTTCTGCAGCAGTACGATGCCAAGATCAACGAGTTGACCAAGGCCAAGGCTGACAAGGATGCCGTGGATAACCAGAAGAAGGGTGAAGAGTACCTGACTGCCAACGCCAAGAAAGAAGGTGTGAAGAGCACCGAATCTGGTCTGCAGTATCTGGTCGAGAAGATGGGTGACGGCGCCAAGCCGAAAGCCACTGACATCGTCAAGGTTCACTATACCGGTACCCTGACCGACGGCACCAAGTTCGACAGCTCCGTCGATCGCGGTGAGCCCGCTACCTTCCCGCTCAACCAGGTTATCCCTGGCTGGACCGAAGGCGTGCAGCTGATGCCGGTCGGTTCCAAGTTCAAGTTCTTCCTGCCGTCCAAGCTGGCTTATGGCGAGCACGGTGCAGGTTCCATCCCGGCCAATGCCGTGCTGGTGTTCGATGTTGAGCTGCTGGCTATCGAGAAGCCGGCTGCTGATGGCGACAACGCCAAGAAGTAAGCGCCCATCGTTGAAAAAACGGCTCCTTCGGGAGCCGTTTTTACTTGTATCTCCCTGCGAATGGCGGGATAAAAGAGAGGCTGCGCCAGCTGTGGTAACATGGCGGGCAAGACCTGAAATAGACAACGAAATCAATCGCAAGGATGGCTCCCGTGGCTGAAAGCAAACCTCGAGTCCTGTTGGTGGAAGATACCCGCAGTCTGGCGGTGGTTTATGAACAGTATCTGGCCCAGGATGGCTATGAGGTGCTGTTGGCCGATTGTGGTCAGCAGGCGTTGGCGCAGCTGCTGACCAGTCCGCCACCTGTGGTACTGCTCGACCTTGAACTGCCCGACATGTCCGGCATGGACATTTTGCAGCAGATCACCGAACAGCAGTTGCCCTGTTCCGTGGTGGTGATCACCGCTCACGGCTCCGTGGATGTGGCGGTGGAGGCGATGCGCCTCGGTGCCTTCGACTTTCTGACCAAACCGTTTGACGGCAAGCGGCTCTGTGCCACTGCCCGCAATGCCCTGAAACATCAGCAACTCAGTTCGCTGGTGGCCCAGTATCGGGAGAATTTCGAACGCAGCTCGTTCGCCGGTTTTATTGGTGCCTCCATGCCGATGCAGGCCGTCTATCGCATCATAGAGAGCGCGGCGCCGAGCAAGGCGACCGTCTTCATCACGGGGGAGAGCGGCACCGGCAAGGAGGTGTGCGCAGAGGCCATTCACCAGTGCAGCCCGCGCAGCGAGCAACCCTTCATAGCGCTCAACTGCGCCGCCATTCCCCATGACCTGATGGAGAGCGAGATCTTCGGTCACGTCAAGGGCTCCTTCACCGGCGCCCAGGGGGATCGCAAGGGGGCGGCCAGTCTGGCTGATGGCGGTACCCTGTTCCTGGACGAGATCTGCGAGATGGATCTCGACCTGCAGAGCAAGCTGCTGCGTTTCATCCAGACCGGCACCCTGCAACGGGTCGGCAGCGGCAAGCTGGAGACGGTGGATGTGCGCTTTGTCTGCGCCACCAACCGGGATCCGCTGGTGGAGGTGAAGGCGGGGCGTTTTCGTGAAGATCTTTACTACCGCCTGCACGTGATCCCGCTGAGCCTGCCACCGCTGCGCGAGCGCGGCGAGGATATACTGCTGCTGGCGCGTAACCTGTTGCAGAGCTACGCAAAGGAAGAGAACAAGCGCTTCAAGGATTTCGATGTGGAGGCGGCGCGGGTGCTGCTCGATTACCCCTGGCCTGGCAACGTGCGCGAGCTGCAAAACGTGGTGCGCAACATAGTGGTGCTCAACGACAGAGAGCTGGTGAGTCCTGACATCTTGCCACCGCCGCTGAATGGCAGTCGGGGTAGCATGCTGGCCGCGACAGCGCCGCTGGCCACTGCTGGCAGTGCCACCTTGCCTTCTTTCAACGCGCCGATACGCCCGCTCTGGCTGGTGGAAAAAGAGACCATAGAGCAGGCTATCGCCAGTTGTGACGGCAACATCCCCAAGGCAGCGGCACTGCTGGAGATCAGTCCCTCCACCATCTATCGCAAAAAGCAGGGCTGGGAAGAGACGAGTCTGGCCTGAGCAGGGGACTGAGGCCGCGCCTGTCTAGAGCTTGGCCAGCTGCTTGAGTCTGGCCAGTCGCTCCGCCTCGTTGGCCTTGAACCAGCGATCCTGTGACAGCAGAAACCAGGCGCGGGAGAAGTATTCGGGCGCAGCCGGATCGTCCAGCACCAATGCATTCTCCCCCAGCTCCTCGAACAGATAGCCATCCTCCGGCTCGCCGGCCTCTGTCATCTCCAGCTGCAGCTGCTTCAGCTCGGCCAGCGCCTGCTCGTGCAACCCCTGTGCCCGGGTCAGTCGCGCCAGACTCCAGCGGGCGATGAAGGCCTTGGCCGTATTGTTATGTTGTTCGTGCCAGGCTAGACACTTTTGCTGGAATACTCTGGCTTCATCAAAGCGTCCCAGCTCGAACAGGGTCCAGCCCTGATTGTTGTAGAGGCTGGCGAGCCAACCGCGCACCTTTTCATCCTGGCTGCGTTCCGCCAGCTCCATTGCCAGCTGATGCCAGCGGCTCTGCTCCTCCAGTGGCGCGGCTATGGCTATCATGTGTGCCGCATCGATGGCCAGATAGAGCTCCTTGCTCTTGAGCCCCAACTGCCAGGCTTGTTCGAACAGGGTTCTGGCAGTGGCTTTTTCGCCGGCGGAGTTGAAGGTGCGGCCGCGCTCCAGCAGGGCGCGAAGGCGGGCTCGCGGGGTGGCATCGGTGAGGCGGGGTTCTATCTCGTCGAGCAGCTGGTGGGCTTCGGCAAACTGGCGCAGCAGGGAATGGGTGCGGGCGATCTGGGTCAGCAACTCCAGCTCGAGTTGCAGGTTGGCTGCCGTACGCGCCTCGGGAAGAAGTGCATGAAAACGCAGGGCACTGGCGGCGGGATCCTGATAATTCCACTGCGCCATGAAATCGGGTGACTTGTCCATCTGGCCTCCTTGCCGGTGATATTGTCACCAATATGCCTACGGGCCATTGTTTGTACAAGGGACGCCCGTCACAGAGAGCCCCTTGAGTCATGTCAACGCCAGCAGCCAGCCGATCAGTAAACCATGGCGAGGCTCATCAGCATCAAGCCGAGGGCGGCGAAGGCACCCTCCTTGATGGCCAGACGCGGCACCAGCGCCTTGGGCAGGGCCGGAAACAGGGTCAGGGCAAAACCAAGCCCGGGCATCAGCCAGTGAAAGGCCGGGCTGCGCAGGGCGGGATCGGCGGCGCCGTTGATCACTATGAGCAGGATGAACAGAGTGAAGGCGGGCAGGATAAACCAGCGGGCACTGCCGGCGGCGACGGCTCGCAGCGGAGAGATGCGATAGAGCACCAGGGTCACGATAAACAGCACCAGGGGTGCCAGCAGATAGAAGGGGGCCGGGTTCATGGCAAGTCTCCAGACGACAAGAGGCGGGATTTAATCAGTCGGAAGGGAAGATGACCAGCATGCTGCCCCCAGCCTGTGAAGAGGATCCCAGGTAAAGGTTTGCGCGCTCAGTGCAACCCGAACCAGGCAGCGGCAAAGCCAACCCAGCTCAGCAGCAACAGGATCCAGGGCAGAGGATGCTGGCGGGAGACCTCGACAAGCTCAATGTCGCCCTCCTCCTCATGTCCGGCTTGCGGCTGCTGTTTTGCCTTGGTTTGCAACTTCTTCTGGCGACTGGCCTCGCGAGCCCGTGCCTTCATCTGCTTCTTGTATTCGTCTATGCCTTTCTGGATCCCCTGGGCGATCAGCTGGGTCTGTTCTTTGGTCTGTCCCGGCTTCTGGTTGGCGCGAGCAATTTTCTGCGCCTCTTGCTGGGTCTCGGGGGAAATCTTGTCGTATTTGGCCATCAAACATTCTCCTCGGCATCGATGGGCGGGGAGTATGCCATAAAAACGGCGCCCTCAGGCGCCGTTGCAATAGCGTGTGAGCCTGATCAGGGCTTGAAGTAGGTCACGGTCGCATAGGGCAGTGGATTGAGGGTGCCCTGGGACTCGGCATACTCCATGAACATCTCGTTCTCACCGACGCCAGAGTCGACGTAGTCACCCTTGTTGGGCAGCTCTTCGCGCTTGAGCAGGCCGTTGTAGCCATCCTTGCCGGAGGCGATATAGGTGTTGGCACCGACACGGTACACCTTGTCGTCGTCCAGCGGCTGCCACTGGCCGTTGGCGTCCAGCAGCTCCAGCTTGGTGATGCGGGAACCCTTGGCCAGTTTGCCATCATAGGTGTAGCTCAGGTGGCCGACGTAAGGGAAAGCACCGCTGGAGGCGCCGATCCCGGTCTCGTGGCCGATGGAATAGTCAACGGCGTACTCCAGAGTGGCGCGCACGTCCTTGCCCTTGAGGTTGAAGGCGGCGATCTTGTTGCCAAACGGCAGCAAGGTGCCCATCACGTAACCGACGGAGAGCGGGCCCGCGTTCACATCGGCGCGCACACCACCGGCGTTCTGGATGGTGAAGTCCACCTTGGTATTGAGTTTGTTGAGCTTCCAGTAGAGGGATTCGGCCACCAGGGGATCGATCAGACCCGCGCCATCCGGGGTGGCCGGCACGCGCACATGGGGCAACTTGGTCGGCACGTCGGCGATGATCTTGGCCTCGAGCTCGGCCACGGCCGGTTTGTACTCTGTGTCGATCACATCGCGCATGGCGGTGTTCTCCGGCACGATTTCGATGACGGGTGACTTGGTGATGAAGTCGACCACATTGGTCTGCTCGCTGCCACTCAGGGGCTCTTTCTTCTTGGCCACGTCCTTGGTGAAATCGTCGCCCGTCATCAGGGTATTGCGCCCCTCACACTTGGTGATCTGGCCTTCCTTGCTCAGGGAGACATTGACCAGGCCATAGCCTTTGGCCCATTCACCGGCCTGCACGATACAGGTCTTGCCACCGTCCGGATTGCCGACCAGCTGGGCATAGGTGTTGTCGTCGTCCGGATTCTGGTTGTGGGCCGTGTAGCCTATGGTGTTGATCTCGTTGATGTCGCCGAGGAAGGTCTGGGAGTGACCGCCGACAATCAGGTCGATACCGTTGACCGCCTTGGCGACGGCCTGGTCATTTTGCAGACCGATATGGGTGACCATGATGATCTTGTTGGCGCCTTTTGACTTGAGGGTGTCGACCATTTTCTGGGCGGTTTCAATCATCGGCAGGAATTGGGTATCGGTATCCGGTGAAGAGATATCATGCATATTTTCCAGCACCAGCCCGAAAATACCCACGCTCTCGCCATTTATTTCTTTAATGACATATTCATGAATATTTTCACTGTCTTTCAGGGTGGCGCTACTGGATTTCACCATGTTGGAAGCCAATACAGGGAAATTCACCCGTGAGACGAAATCTTTAATGGCCTGATTGCCCAAATCAAATTCGTGGTTGCCCAGCACCATGGCATCGATACCCATGTCGGAGAGCAGGCGAGACTCCTCTTCCCCCTTGAACTGGGTGAAGTAGAGAGTGCCCTGGAAGGCATCACCACCGTTGAGCACCATGAAGTTGCGGCCTTCATTGGCGGCCTGGCTGCGTAGCTCGTCCAGCTTGAACTTCAGACGGGGATAGCCGCCCAGTTTGGCGTAGAATTTGAACAGCTCCTGGCCGGTGGGCTGGATGGCCAGCGCATTTTCGGTCGGGTCGAGGTGGGCGTGGGTATCATTGATATGGGCAATGGTCAGATCCAGCGGAATATGCTCCTTGCTGCTGTTTTCTGAATTGCAGGCGGTCAGCCCGAGCAGAGTAATAGAGACGGTGACGGCCAGTAACGTCTTCTTCATTGGTAATAATCCTCTTGTTGTTATTGTCCTGTATATCGTTCCTGTATGACAGGAGTGTGGCGATTCTAGGCAAAAAGCAGTAATTGGAAATAAAGAGAGCTGATTCCTTTGAGCTACTGCACATTAATAAAGCAAACAAACGTTTGCCAGATTGTTTAACGCCATTGCCACAGACTAATGACAAGTTTCACATTGTTGCATCGGCACCCGAGCGTCGCTGAGGGATCATGCCGCTTGATAGGGGTCTGTCTGCTCCGGCACCGGGGCGGGCAGCAGCCGCAGGAACTGGGCCGGGGTGAGCGGACGGCCATAGAGGTAGCCTTGCAGGTAGTTGACGTTGCGCTCTGTCAGGAAGTCAGCCTGCTCCTGGGTTTCGACCCCTTCGGCGACGGTTTCCAGTCCCAGCCGGGTGGCCAGACTGATGGTGCTGTCAAGAATATGACGAGAGAGGGCATTGGTGCCTATCATGGCGACGAAGCTCTGGTCGATCTTGAGGTAGTCCACGTGAAACTGTTGCAGATAGGTGAGGCTGGAGTGGCCTGTGCCAAAGTCGTCCAGACCTATCTTGACCCCCATCTGGCGCAGCTCGCCGAATAGCTGGTCGGTCAGTTGGCAGGGGGTGATCAGTTCCCGCTCGGTCAGCTCCAGCACCAGCGTGACCGGATTGCTGGCGAAGGCAGCCAGGAATCGGCGGCAGTCGTCGATCAGGCTCATCTCTTGGCAGTGCTGGGCACAGATGTTGAAACCGAAGTGAAAGCTGGGCGGCAGTTGCGCCACATGGGGGGCAAACTCCAGACGAACCTGCTGCATCAGGGTCTGGGTCATCAGTATGATGAGGCCGCTCTCCTCCGCCAGCGGGATGAAGAGATCCGGCCGGATCAACCCCTGACGATGGTGCTGCCAGCGCATCAGCACCTCGCAGCCATGGAGCTGACCGCTCTTGCTGTAAACGATGGGTTGCAGGTAGGGAATGAACTCCTGCTTGATGATGGCGCGCTTGAGCTCCTGGGTCGGGGTGGAGATATGGCTCCACCAGCGATAGGTGGCAAGGCCGGCCAGCCCGCCCAGAGTCAGGATCAAGATGATGACGGTGCTCTGCTTTTTCAGCGTGAGCAGCAACACGGCTTCCAGCGGGAATCCCTGATTGAGGCTGTAGCCGAATACCGTCGAACTGAGCGGGTAGTTGAACCCCCGAAAAACAGGGGCGATACCGTTGTGGATCCGGCCTTTGATATCGAGCCACTGCTCACCTATCTGCACCCAGCTGTTGGGCCCGCCAAGTCGCCATTGCAGCGGTTTGCTCAGGTGGTAGGGGTTGATGGCAACCACTACCCCATGATCGCCTTCGCTCAGGCGATAGAACAGCAGCGAGGGCTTGAGTCCGAGCCGGGTGACGGCTTTGAGCTTGAGCTGCTGGTGCTGGCCGTTTTGCAGCTCATCTTTCAGGTTGATCTCGTCGAAGATGGAAGAGCAGTAGAGGCGACCATGGCGTGAGAGGTTGACCGAGCGTACATAGGGGGAGGTGGCAACCAGTACTCTCAGCTCGCGGGCAACCTCGTGACAGGGGCGGCCCACCAGCGGCAGTGCGGCCCGGGCCGCCTGGGTAGAGTGGTAGAGGGCGCTGTCTATCTGCACCATGGCACGCTCGGCGGCATTTTGCGCCTGCTGGCGGGTCATGGACCAGGTCTGCCAATAGAGAGTGGCGAGGGAAACCAGGATCAGGGTTGCGCAGCACAGCAGGCTGGCCAGCAAACGAGGCATGTTGCCGCTACGCAGAAAAGAGAGAGCCATGAACCACGCCTCGGTGAACGGAAATTGAACAAAAAAAGGGCGGTCATACTACACAATCACGAACCATTCTCATAGCGACCATATTGAGGGGCTGTGGCTGGACTTGCAGGGGAGGGGGTTGGAGAGGGCACGCAGGGAGTTAAAAATAACAGAGGCGGCCTTGGGCCGCCTCTGTTGTCTTCGCAGGATAAAGAGCGTTTACAGCTGCTCGATACCGACAATGTGCCAGGGTGCATTGTCCTTGGCCAGGTTACGTTCGAGGTGCCACACCTCTTTGATGTCTTCCTCGACCTGCTCCTGACGGTCCATGTAGCGGCCGCTGAAGCGTACGCTGACCTGGGCCCAGTCGCTGCCGTAGTCGGCACGCACCAGCTGGGTATCCACATACATGACTTCGGTATGCTGCTCGCCGGTCAGCTCTGCGCGTTCGGCTTTGAGCTGTTCGAACAACTCAGGGCTCACATACTCACGCACTTTTTCCAAGTCGTTTGCGTTCCAGGCTTCTTGCAGGGTGCGATAGTGATCGCGTGCACCGGACAGGAAACTGTTCATGTCAAAACCTGGCGGCAGACGGAACGGCACGTCGCTGTCGGCAAAGCCGGTCGCTTGCGGCGCACTGCTGCTCTGTTCGAACTGCTGCGGCGCAGCCGATGGCGGCTGATAGCCGGCGTAGGCCGTCTGTGGTTGAGGCGAGGGGGCCTTGCTCTTGCGCATGGCGCGGAACAGGAAGACAGCACCCAACGCCAGCAGCGCGATCAGCAGCATGTCCATGCCTTGCAGACCTTCGAAGGCGCCGCTACCCAGCAGGTAAGCGAACAGACCACCGGCCAGCAGGCCGCCGAGCAGGCCGCCCATCATGCCGCCTTTCTTCGGTGCGGCCTGAGCCCCGACCGCCGGGTTCTTGGTGTCGACGGGTTTGGCCGCCGGTTGGGCCGGAGCTGTTTTGTAGCTCTTGCCAAAGGATTTACCGCCGCCAAATTTCTTGGCCTCGGCAATGGGTGCCCCCAGGCCAATGGCCAGGATAACGGCAAACAGGGTCAGCATCTTTTTCATTTTGACTCTTTTCACTCTCATCAGTGGATGGGGACATGGTCTGCTTTAGCAAGCTCAGCGAGGTGCATGACAGGCTGCCTGTCCCTCGTTGTAGTGCAGCTTGCGACTATGATTAACATCGTTGGCATGAATTATTCATGAACAGATTACACCCCATTCCGGGGCAATCAGAGGAGAGAATGGCAATGAAAAATCGACGACCAAGCCGCAAGGAGCGCAAGCTGCGCAACAAAACGAGAGCCAAGCAGCAGGATCAGACCCTGGTCTGGCCCTTCATCATGGTATGAGACAGCGGCATATTTCATCAGCAAGCGGCGCCATTGACCATCAGGAGGGCGCTTGTGTCAGACAGAAGTGAATAGCGTGCATTAGCACTCGCGATGGCGGGGTTTCTTTTGTAAAATTCCCGTCCCCTTCCCGCTGCGGTTTTTATGTGTATGGCAGAGCAAGTGACGGCGAAAAAAGACGCCAAGACACAACAGCTGAAAGTTCCTCCCCACTCTTTTGAGGCCGAACAGTCCGTACTGGGCGGCCTGATGCTGGATAACGAGGCCTGGGATCGGGTTGCCGAACGGGTGATCGACAAGGATTTCTACAGCCGCCCTCACCGGCTGATCTTCCAGGCCATGACCCGCCTCTCCAACGCGGGCAATCCCATCGATCTCATCACGCTGCAAGAGGAGCTGGAGCGCTCGGAGCAGCTGGAGGAGTCCGGTGGTTTCGCCTATCTGGTGGAGATCGCCAAGAACACCCCGAGTGCCGCCAACATCAATGCCTACGCCGAAATCGTGCGTGAGCGGGCAGTTGTGCGGGAGATGATCTCGGTCGCCAACGAGATAGTCGAAGCTGGCTACGAGCCGCAGGGGCGCACCTCCGGCGATCTGCTGGATCTGGCCGAGAGCAAGGTGTTCCAGATCGCCGAGCAGCGTACCAGCGCCAACGAGGGGCCGCAGCCGCTCAAGCTGATCCTCGAGCAGACGGTCGACAAGATTGAAGAGCTGTTCAAGACCCCCCACAACGGCGTGACCGGGGTCTCCAGCGGTTACGGGGATCTGGACAAGATGACCGCAGGTCTGCAGCGTTCGGACTTGATCATAGTTGCGGCTCGTCCCTCCATGGGCAAGACCACCTTTGCCATGAACCTGTGCGAGCACGCGGCCCTCACCGCCGAGAAACCGGTACTCATCTTCTCGCTGGAGATGCCCTCCGAGCAGATCATCATGCGTATGCTCGCCTCGGTCGGGCGCATCGACCAGACCAAGGTGCGTACCGGTCAGCTTGACGACGAGGATTGGGCACGCCTCTCCTCCACCATGGGATTGCTGCTCGAGAAGGGCAAGATGTATATCGATGACGCCTCCGGCCTCACCCCGACCGACGTGCGCTCCCGCGCCCGCCGCATCGCCCGTGAGCACGGCGGCCTATCCATGATCATGATCGACTACTTGCAGCTGATGCGGGTGCCCGCGCTCTCCGATAACCGGACCCTGGAGATAGGTGAAATCTCCCGCTCCCTCAAGGCGCTGGCAAAAGAGTTGCAGTGCCCTGTGGTGGCGCTCTCCCAGCTAAACCGAAGCCTGGAACAGCGTGCGGACAAGCGCCCGGTCAACTCGGATCTGCGGGAATCCGGCTCCATCGAGCAGGACGCGGATTTGATCATGTTTATCTACCGTGATGAGGTGTATCACGATGACAGCCCTGACAAGGGGATTGCCGAGATCATCATCGGCAAGCAGCGTAACGGCCCCATCGGCCGGGTACGCCTCACCTTCCAGGGCCAGTTCTCCCGGTTCGACAACTATGCCGGCCCGGCGTTTGATGACGACTATTGATGAAAAACCGTGGTGATGGCGGATTAGATACCACCACGAAAGCCCTGAAAGGTAGCCGAGTTCTCATCGGTCAACCGCGTAACGGTGCCAATAGGGCCGGGTGCGACTCACCTTCCAGGGTCAGTTCTCCCGGTTCGACAACTACGCCGGTCCGTCGTTTGATGACGATTACTAAGTAGGGAGCGATCTACGCACCCATATCGCTGCCTGGGTCCCTCCAGATCCAAGACACAGTTTTCCCGGTTCGACAATTATGCCGGTCCGGCCTTCGATGATGACAATTAAGGGCTGACACCACACGGTGCCTGGTGCATTCACGCGCCATCATGCCCTCGTAAGGGAAAACAGATGAAAGCGGCTATTGCCCAAATCAATACAGCGGCCCTGCGCCACAACCTCGCCGTGGTCAAACGGCATGCCCCCGATTGCAAGATCATTGCCGTGGTCAAGGCCAATGCCTATGGCCATGGTCTGTTGCCGGTTGCCCGCACCCTGGTGGATGCGGATGCCTACGCAGTGGCCCGCATCGAAGAGGCGCTGATGCTGCGCTCCTGCGCAGTGGTCAAGCCCATAGTGCTGCTGGAAGGCTTCTTCTCGAGCGCCGATCTGCCGGTGCTGGCGGCCAACAATTTGCAAACGGCGGTGCACACCTGGGAGCAGCTCGAAGCGCTGGAGCAGGCCGAACTGCCGGCTCCTGTGGTGGCCTGGCTCAAGCTCGACACCGGCATGCACCGGCTCGGGGTGCGCGCCGATGAGATGCCCGCCTTTATCGCGCGTCTGGCCAAGTGCAAGAACGTGGTGCAGCCGTTCAACATCATGACTCACTTCAGCCGCTCAGATGAGCTCGAACAATCGACCACCCGCGAGCAGATCGACTTGTTCAGTCGCCTCACGGCGCCGCTTTTGGGCGAGCGGGCCATGGCGAACTCGGCGGGGATCCTGGCCTGGCCCGATTCCCACTGCGACTGGGTGCGTCCCGGCGTCATCCTGTACGGCGTATCCCCCTTCCCCAATACGGTGGCGGCGGATTACGACCTGCAGCCTGTGATGACCCTCAAGACCCAGCTTATTGCGGTGCGGGATCACAAGGCAGGCGAGCCGGTGGGCTATGGCGCCAACTGGGTGTCGGACCGGGATACCCGGCTCGGCGTCATCGCCATCGGCTACGGCGATGGCTATCCGCGCATGGCGCCCAACGGCACTTCTGTGCTGGTCAATGGCCGCATAGTGCCGCTGGTGGGCCGTGTCTCCATGGACATGACCACAGTGGATCTGGGACCGGGTGCCACCGACAAGGCCGGCGACGAAGCCGTGCTCTGGGGTGAGGGACTGCCGGTGGAGCGGGTCGCCGACGAGATTGGCACCATCCCCTACGAGCTCATCACCAAGCTTACTTCCCGGGTCTTTATGGAATACGTCTAGGTTCGGCCAGCACCAAACGTAAAAAAGCCCCGTCAGGGGCTTTTTTTCGACAACATGCCGGCAATTACTACCGATGCATCCGCACAAACTTCTCCAGCAACTGCTCTTCGGTTTCCACGTGGGCGAGATCCCGGATGATGCAGTCTATGAGTAGCAGGCGCTACTGCCGGTGCATCCGCACAAACTTCTCCAGCAACTGCTCTTCGGTTTCCACGTGGGCGGGATCCCAGATGATGCAATCGATGGGGCAGACGCTGATGCAGGTCGGCTTCTCATAGTGACCGACGCACTCGGTGCAGCGACTGGGGTCTATCTCGTAGATCTCCTCCCCCAGGCTGATGGCCTGGTTCGGACACTCGGGATCGCACATGTCACAGTTGATGCACTTGTCGGTGATGAGCAGGGACATATCAGGCCGCCGAGTGCGGCTGACGGGTGTCCTGGCGATCGCCGAGGTTGCGCAGCAGTATGCCGTAGTTGATGTCGATCTCTTTGGGGACTGGCACATAGACAACGTGGCCGTTGCCCGGCGCCGTGTCGATGAGCTCGCCCTTGCGGTTCTGCATCTGCTCCAGATTGAAGCTGACGTTGCCTTGCGGCGTCATCAGCTCCAGGCTGTTGCCCACCAGGAACTTGTTCTTCACTTCCACTTCCACCATGTCGCCCTGGCGACCGGTGATCTCGCCGACGAACTGCTGGGTGTCGGAGACCGAGTAGCCGTAATCGTAGTTCTGGTACTCGCTGTGGTTGTGGCGGCGCAGGAAGCCCTCGGTGTAGCCACGGTGGGCCAGATTTTCGAGGGTGCCCATCAGGGTCGGATCGAACGGACGACCGGCGACTGCGTCGTCGATGGCCTTGCGATAGACCTGGGCGGTGCGGGCGCAGTAGTAGAAGGACTTGGTGCGGCCTTCAATTTTCAGCGAATGCACCCCCATCTTGGTCAGGCGCTCCACGTGCTCGACGGCTCGCAGATCCTTGGAGTTCATGATGTAGGTGCCGTGCTCGTCCTCGAACGCCGTCATGTATTCACCGGGACGGTTGGACTCTTCCAGCAGCACCAGGGCATCGCTCGGCTTGCCGAGCCCCAGGGTATTGTCCGGGCGAACTGCGATGGGCTCCTGACGGTGGACTATCTGGCCCACGTCATCTTCCTTGCCCTCGTGCACCTTGTACTCCCAGCGGCAGGAGTTGGTGCAGGTGCCCTGGTTGGGGTCGCGCTTGTTGATGTAACCGGACAGCAGGCAGCGGCCCGAATAGGCCATGCACAGGGCGCCGTGGACGAAGACTTCCAGCTCCATCTCCGGCACCTGCATGCGGATCTCTTCGATCTCGTCAAGCGACAACTCGCGCGACAGGATGGCACGGGTCAGGCCCATCTGATGCCAAAACTTCACCGTCGCCCAGTTGACCGCGTTGGCCTGCACCGAGAGGTGAATGGGCATCTCCGGGAAGGCTTCACGCATCATCATGATGAGGCCCGGGTCTGACATGATCAGCGCATCCGGCTTCATCTCCACCACGGGACGCATGTCACGGATAAAGGTCTTGAGCTTGGAGTTGTGGGGCTGGATGTTGGCCACCACATAGAACTGCTTGCCCAACGCGTGGGCCTCGTTGATGCCGAGCTGCAGATTCTCGTGATCGAATTCGTTGTTACGCACCCGCAGGCTGTAGCGTGGCTGACCCGCATAGACGGCGTCGGCGCCATAGGCATAGGCGTAACGCATATTCTTGAGGGTCCCGGCGGGGGAGAGCAATTCTGGTCTGAACATGTTGGACTCTTAGTATCTGATTGCAAATCAGGACGACTCTACCTAATAGAGTCTAATAAACAATAACTTAACGCACTTTTCTTTGTGTGTATAGTCGTGTGTAGTTGGGGATTCCCAACACGTCAAGATTTTACCACCAAACCAAGCTGCCAGCCACGCGCACCGCTTTGCTGAGTTGATTTAAGGTGCACAACCGCGAGCAGAGAGGAAGATCGCAAAACAATATGGGGACATATCAGCTGCTCTCTATAGAGGGTCATCCTGATTCATCAGTTCATCGTGACTGACAGCGGATGAGCTATTTGGAAAGGGTTAACTCGTGGATTCGAAATCAATAGACGACACTATGGGCCTCATGCAGCACATGCTGCAAAATCACAAGATCCTTCCGAAAAGAAAATGAGCACCAGCTAGAGAGCCCATCTCGACGGATTACTGTAGAGCAATCCAGCAGTAATAAATCCGGCCTGAGGTTTTTGAGCCTGGAGCGGCACCTCATTAGAGCCTGTAAATCCAATTGTGTAACCGCCCACGAATAAGTAACTTTTTCAAAAGGATACCTTCGTGGGTAAGCAAATGGACCAAGACAAACTCAAAGCACTGGCCGCTGAGCTGGCAAAAGACATCAAATCTGAAAAAGATCTCGGCACCCTCACCCAACAGCTGATCAAGCTCACCGTCGAGACCGCGCTCAATGCCGAGATGGACGAGCATCTGGGCTACGAGAAACACGCCCCATAAGGCCGCGGGACCGGCAACAATCGCAATGGCTATTCCACCAAGCGCCTACAAGGACAGCACGGCGAGGTCACCATCCAGGCGCCTCGTGACCGTAACTCGTCCTTCGAACCCCAATTCGTTCGCAGGGGCCAGTCCCGCCTGACCCAGATGGATGACCAGATCCTCGCCCTTTATGCCAAGGGCTTGAGCACGCGGGATATCGTGGACGCGTTCAAAGAGATGTATGACGCTGACATCTCGGCGGGGCTGGTATCGAAGGTGACCGAACGTGTCATCGAACAAGTCCACGAATGGCAAAACCGGCCGCTGGATCCGCTCTATCCCATCGTCTATCTGGACTGCATTGTGCTGAAGATCCGCGCGAACCAGCGGGTGATCAACAAGTCGCTCTATCTGGCACTGGGCATCAATATGGAAGGGCACAAGGAGCTGTTGGGCCTGTGGCTGGCCGAGACCGAAGGGGCAAAGTTCTGGCTATCGGTCCTGACCGAGCTGAAGAACCGCGGCCTGGAAGACATCCTGATCGCGTGTGTGGATGGTCTCAAGGGCTTCCCTGATGCGATTGCCGTGGAGTATCCCCAGACTAAGGTGCAACTGTGTATCGTCCACATGGTCCGCAACTCGTTGCGCTATGTCTCCTGGAAGGACTACAAGGCGGTGACGGCGGATCTGAAACAGATATACCACTCTGCGACGGAACGTGAGGCTCAGCAGGCACTGGCGACCTTCGGCGAGCGCTGGGATAGCCAGTACCCGCAGATAGCGCGCTCCTGGCAGAGTAACTGGGACAATCTGATTACGCTGTTTGATTATCCCCCCGCCATCCGGAAGGTGATCTACACCACCAATGCGATCGAGTCACTGAACAGCGTGCTGCGCAAAGCGACCAAGCAAAGGAAGCTGTTCCCGACCGATGAGTCGGCGCTCAAAGTGGCGTTTCTCGCGATACAGCAGGCCTCCAAGAAATGGACCATGCCAATCCAGAATTGGAAGCCTGCCCTGAATCGCTTTATTATCGAGTTCGGTGACCGCCTGAACGGTCACCTGTAATGGAGTGGGCAGTTACACAGAATTATTTACAGGCTCCGGATCGCTTCGTAAGATGCTGTCTGTATGAAACCATTTAATCCATTTTGGATTATGAAAAATTAAATATTGACGCCATGATGCGTACCATCTGGCATATGGACGAATAAACTCAGCCGACAGTCTTGGCTCTCCACTGACCTTTTGAGCGACAACAAACCATCGAGAACATCGGTATCTATTGTAGGAACATCACCCGTCCCGAGATTTGAAAGCAGTTTGGTCACACTGAGACGTACCAGTTGCTCTTCGGCAAGAGCCTTGGCTCTCTGGACAACCTCGGGTGATTCGGATGAAATCATATCCTCCAATGTCCTCCCCATACGGTGCTCCTACTAAAAACAGAATTAAAGGCCCACGCCGAGCTGGCATGGGCTCTCAGCACTAGATCAAAAATTCTTCCAATGCTCGACCACTCGCCACCGCTTCTGCGATGGCCTTAGGCATGCGACCCTGGCCAGTCCAGGTCTTTTCCAAACCATCCTCGGTGTACTTGTATTTTGCAGGACGAGGCGCACGTTTTGTTTTGGCTGAACCCTCAGCCTTCGCCGGAGCCGCAGTACCAACCAGCTCACTCGGATCGATGCCAGCCTCTTTCAGCATCTCGGTAAACTCAGCCAGCTTTTGCAGGCGCTCGGCAGACTCCTCCCTCAATTTAGTTTCTTGCTGCTCACGCTCAGCAAAAATTTCCTCGAATTTCTCTCTGATTTCGACCAGCTGCTCAAAAGAAAGCTCGCGCAATGCAGCTCGCAGACTACGGATATTCAACAAAGTTTTCAAAAAATCGTTCATTTTTATCCTCATGTATCACATTTTTATATCAGTGAAATTATCTCTCAACCCCAGCATTAGCACCACTGTTTTTGGCACCAAGATGATTCGAAAAAATAGCATAATTTAAAAATCTTGAGCTAAATTGCGTTTGGGGCTGCTTAGTGGTCTAGCTCCAATCTGCTATGAAACTATGTAGCCAAAAATTAAATCTAGGTGGTAGTGAGCGTTGAGACCACCTCACCAGATGAGCCGATGAACGATCTTGATCGGCTCACGAAATGAGCCGATTGGACAATATCATTGGCTCACAGAATGAGCCGATGATAGGAAATAGTTCTCTCCACACAAACTAGGGTATGGGAGCATATCATTCATATTATTTCCCTATTAGAATAATCACGCCCAAATGTGTCTGGGTTTGCAGCCTCATAGTCATCGTCACACATATGATCCCCGCGATGCATCTCCCTCATTGTTGCGAGTATACCGAAAAAACACATTTCACACAGATGCACCAGATAACGCTCACCATCGTGACGGGAACCATAGCCAAAATCCGCCGATAACGAGCCGTATTGATTGGTTCCAAAATTCGTTTTTGTACTACGACCACAGACATCACAGAGAATGTCAACGACCTGTTCTGTTGGCACAATTTCTTTTACGAGCATGCTACGCTCCTAATCTGATGAAAATAGGAATTATAATACGCGTACTGACTATATATGGTGCAACCTGTTTTTGGTTACTTTTTGGTATCCATGCGAATAAGGGTTTTCACCTCAACAACAGTGGCTCCGATAGGAACACCTATCGAACTCAATAACTCGCCATTTTCAGTTCTGGTAACCTCGGGATCCCCCTTGTACCAACACCATTCTCGGCCAGTTTTTGTGTCGGCTGCCTCTAAGATGCCACAACGATAATCAAAATTGATGGTCACTGAATGTTCTCTCAGCTAGCTTGTTTGGTTATATCATAGTCAATATATGAGAATTCAAGTCTCATAAAGACCCCAGATAGAATTATGCCTAGAGATTCACAAAAAAGTTGATACCACCCGTTTGGGGCTCTTTAGCCTTTGCATCCAGTACCTCCTCCAATATAGTCCTCAGAACCATCGCCACCGCAGTGAAGAACAGATAGGATAGGTCACAAAGCATTCATTGCACATCAGAGGAGAAATCACTATGTCCTATGCTGTTTACCGTCCAAGTACGGCTGTGACCTCTTCCAATACTATATTTACCTCTCTTGGCATACCGAGCGACCCACTGGGGGCTCACCTATGGATCGTTGCTGGCGTTGCGCCTAGCATCATTCATCGGCTTGCTGAGTTGGTTAAGGTTGATGTTGGCATGATCTGCTGCCTAACGGGCATTAGCCGAAGCATAATTGCCCGCAAACTCAGGACTCAGACCTCCTTGTCAACATCCCAGGGCGCAAGGGTATATGGGGTAGTCCTTGTCCTTGATGCAGTGCTCTCCCTTCACCAGAACGATAGCGTTAGGGCATTTTCATGGCTAAACCGCGCAGCCTGGGGCTTAGGTGGCATAGCTCCAGCCGAGCTATTGAAGACACAAATGGGGGTTCAGGCCGTTGTCGATCTGGTGGGACGGATTAGGCATGGGGTTTGCGTATAAGCAATAAGTCGGGGGCTGTGAGAATAAAACCATCTAGATTGGTTAAACTTCCACCAAACAGAATTATTTTCAAACTTTTTCACATCCCCCCACTTGAAAAATTCGGAAAACTGTCCATTTACTAATTATGAGAGCTATAAATTAATTTTTTCCATTTCAACATTCCGCTGCTGCGCAGCGAAGAGAAACCAGTTTTACTACCCCCTATAAATTATTTTTATTAAATCAATGAAATTTGAAGAACTCTGATAAATTAAATTTCATTAACTTAGCTTAAGACATCAATGCTTCATCACTTAGTAATAAATTTGATTCCTATATACAGAAAACAGAAAACAGAAATGTAACCTCAGTTAAGATGTGGTTATATTCGCCCTGTAGGGCGGAAAATTAAAAAAGTATTTTGCAAAAATGAGAGCTCTATCTATACAAGCTCCTCTCTGCTATCATTTTCCGCCCATGAACAAATCGCATACTGGCGTGACTGTAACGCCGCCTTAACCCCTCCCTCTGCGGCTCCTGCCGCTTGACTCTGGTTGTCACAACCGGAGCGCTTTTTTACACCCATTAGATCCCACTACAACAATCTGATCCTGCCCGAACTCCATCTGACCTCCCAGTCGGTGGATGCGTTGCGCTATGGATCCTAAACAAGCGAGAAAATCCCCCCATGCTGGAACGTGCAAGACAAGAATGGTTCTCCAACATCCGTGGTGACCTGTTAGCCGGAATCGTGGTCGCCCTGGCGCTGATCCCAGAAGCCATCGCCTTCTCCATCATCGCTGGAGTAGACCCCAAAGTCGGACTCTATGCCTCCTTCTGTATCGCCGTGGTCATAGCTTTTGTCGGCGGTCGTCCAGGCATGATCTCGGCAGCCACAGGCGCTATGGCGCTCTTGATGGTGACCCTGGTCAAAGAGCACGGCCTGCAATATCTGCTTGCAGCGACTCTGCTCACTGGGGTACTCCAGATCGCGGCGGGTTACCTGAAACTGGGCAGCCTGATGCGGTTTGTCTCCCGTTCCGTGGTCACCGGCTTCGTCAATGCGCTGGCGATCCTCATCTTTATGGCCCAGCTACCGGAGCTGACCAATGTCACCTGGCAGGTCTACGCCATGACGGCGGCGGGCCTTGGCATCATCTATCTGTTCCCGCTTATTCCGGTGGTTGGCAAGCTAGTGCCTTCTCCGCTGCTCTGCATCGTCATCCTGACGGCAGTCGCCATCACAATGGGGATCGATATCCGCACTGTAGGCGATATGGGCGAGCTGCCCGATACCCTGCCCATCTTCCTGTGGCCCGAAGTGCCGCTCAATCTGGAGACGCTGGCGATTATCTTCCCCTACTCTGCGGGCCTAGCTGTGGTCGGTCTGCTCGAATCCATGATGACGGCAGCCATTGTCGATGACCTGACAGATACCAGCAGCGACCGCAATCGCGAGTGCAAGGGCCAGGGGATCGCCAACATAGGCGCGGGTCTGATGGGAGGCATGGCGGGCTGCGCCATGATTGGTCAATCCATCATCAACATCAAGTCCGGTGGCCGTGGCCGCCTCTCGGCCTTTGCTGCGGGCGTGATCCTGATACTGATGGTGGTATTCATGGATGAATGGCTCCGCCAGATCCCAATGGCAGCACTGGTGGCCGTGATGATCATGGTCTCTATCGGTACGTTCTCCTGGGATTCACTGCGCAATCTCAAAAAGCACCCGCTCTCCACCAATATCGTGATGGTAGCCACGGTTATCGTAGTTGTGGCTACTCATAACCTGGCACTCGGGGTATTTGTCGGGGTACTTCTGGCTTCCCTATTCTTCGCCAACAAGGTTGCCCGCTTCATGCTGGTCAAGAGCGACAGCGAGCGCCATGGTGAGGTGCGCACCTATCAGGTACGGGGCCAGGTGTTCTTCGCCAGTGCCGAGCAGTTCTTTGCCGGATTTGATTTCAAGGAGGTGGTAGAGAAAGTGGTGATCGACCTCACCCATGCCCACTTCTGGGACATCACCGCCGTCACCGCACTGGACAAGGTGGTCATCAAGTTCCGCCGTGAGGGCACCGACGTGGAGCTGATTGGTTTGAACGAGGCGAGCGCCACTATCGTTGACCGCTTTGGTGTGCACGACAAACCGGAAGAAGTTGAAAAGCTGCTGGCTGGACACTGATCACAAGAAGGAATTTATCATGACAAACATTTTTGCCTGCATCGATGGCTCCCCAGCCATGTCAGCCGTGTGTGATGCAGCGGCATGGGCCTCTACCAACACTGGGTTACCTGTCACCCTGTTGCACGTATTGGAAAAGAACGAGTTTGAAGGACAAGCCGACCTCTCCGGCAATATCGGCTTGGGCAGTCGTGAGCATTTGCTCAAGGAACTCGCCGAGCTGGATCACCAACGCAGCCGTCTCGCCCATGAACAGGGACGGATGCTGCTCAATAGCGGCAAGGAGTATCTTGCTGACTTGGGTATGACAGCGGTCGAGCTCCTGCAACGCCACGGCCAGCTGGTAGAGACGACCCAGGAGCTCGCATCCGGTATGCGGATGTTGATCATGGGCAAGCAGGGCACGACCCATGCCCACGATCTGATTGGCAGCAATATCGAGAGCGTCATCCGTACCCTGGCTAATCCCATCATGGTGGTGCAGCCTAGCTTTCAGGCCCCAAGCCGCTTCCTGTTTGCCTATGACGCGAGCCCGACTGCCAAGAAGGTGCTGGAGTTGATTGCAAGCAGTCCGTTGCTCAAGGGGCTGGAGTGTGACTTGGTGATGGTTAGCGAACCGAGTGACGAGCACGAACGCCAGCTGGCACAGGCCAAGCAGGTGTTGAAAAATGCGGGCATCAGGGTTGAAACAATGCCGCTGCAAGGAGAGGTGGTGTCAGTGGTTTGCCAGCATGCCGCCGACATGGGGTGCAACCTTATCGTGATGGGGGCTTACGGTCACTCGCGGATCAGGCAGTTCATTGTGGGAAGTACGACAACTGGTATATTGAAAACAACTGAGTCATCGGTACTTCTGCTGCGGTGACGTGATGAACTGTTTATGGGGAGTTATACGTAAAGGGAGCATTCAGCTCCTTTTTTAGTTATCGTCAAAAAGACGGGGCGAGCGCCCCGTATAAATTTCATGTGCACGGGATATATTACGTAGCCAAAACATGTTACTACGCAAACTAACAATAGCCTATTCCGATTATGATACAAGTACTATTTTACCAAAATGTGCATGAACTTTTTATGGAATAGACACAGGTCATAGGTCCGTTGAATGTAGGCAAGATAAATCGCCAATACCATGTCGCTAAAAGCGCAATGTAAGGCACTATGAGTAAGATCTGGGAGAGCTTCGTGCAAATGTTCCAACAAGTCGTCCAGTGGTTGAGAGTGTCGTCAGCTGAACTCCACTACGTCCCACCCCATCAGGCAGACGAGCACATCTGGGTTGGTTGCCCCATCGGCTTGTCAGCGGTGGTGGTTCGAGAGCGCTGTTTAGCGACGGTTTTGATGTTCAATCCGTATCTATCGGTAATTTTGAGCGTCAACTCTTTCAACGCTTGGCACTTGGCTCGAAGTCTCGGTGTTGTGAGGTTGAGCCATTAGGACTGCGGCTAACAAAGCTCGCCCATACTGAGTATATAAACAATATTGCTGGGACTGAAAACCTAGTTAAGAAGATTCATGATATCTAATTGCAAAAACTCATAGTGAATGATAAAAATCATTATTGATAAGATAAAAGCAATGTTCATTACTGATTAGGTTTATACTAGTGTAAAAATACAAAGTCATGCATGGGAGGCGCGTATGAGAAAACTTAGTAAAAATAGCATGGTTTTATCATGGGGTGCATTAATTATTAGCCTATTGATAGTTGCAACTCAAATGCTTATTTTTTTACAAGTAGGCGCTAACCCTCATGATTTATATATTCTATTTATGTTCAATTCTGTATTTTTGATCGCTCTTTTCGGTTACTTGGCATACAACAGATATCATCTCCATTATTATGTTATGAACAATCAATTTACGGGCTTGCCAGGTAGATTCGCGTTAATAGAAAAACTGGAGAAAGGATTACAAAATCGTATCCATGGAGTGGTGCAAGATAGTTTGGCTGTAGTCTGCATTGAGAACTTACAAGATGTCTCTAATACATTCGGTTTCGAAGCCGCAGATCAACTTATTGTGGACGTATGGCAACGTATTTCTAGGGAATTCCACCCAAGCGCTCAAGTGTACCACTATCAACGAGAACGTCTGGCAATTATTTTCTATGATGAGAACAAAAATTTACAAAATCAAGTCAAAAAGCTTGATAAGGCTCTTGAGGCATCCTTCGAACATCGCTTAGTGCCGATATATTTTTCTACGAAGATAGGTATTGTAAATCTCCATGGAAATAATGCTTTAAGCATTATAAATAATGCTGAGACAGCAATTGAGTTTGCTAGGGCAAGAGAGAAAAGTTCTGAAATATACGATTCTTCAATGGCGATTGACCGATATCGTGCTATGAAGATATTGGGCTCGGTTTGCAAAGCTATGAAAAGCGGAGCCCTCATGTTAAATTATCAACCAAAAATTTCATCGTATGACTTTACTGTTTCTGGCTTTGAAGCACTAGCAAGGTGGAACGATCCTGACTTGGGCAATATTTCTCCTAGTGAATTTATTCCATTAATTGAAAAAACTGATCTCATTCAACATTTTTCTCGCTGGGCTATAAAGCAAGCAATCACAGATTTTTCATCTTATTTTCATGTGAGTGGGGAGCAAATAAATATCGCTGTTAATATATCTAGTCATAATTTATCTGACCCTGACTTCCCACATTGGATACAAAGTTTATTAAAGTCGTATGACTTTCCATCAAGCTGCTTAGAATTAGAGTTAACTGAAAGTGATATTATGAAGCAGCCTGAACTTGCTATCAGAGTTCTAAAGGAGTTGAGTGACATCCCCATAGTTATTTCAATCGATGATTTTGGAACGGGATATTCTTCCTTGTCATATCTTAACCGGCTTCCAATAACGAAAATAAAAATAGATCAACAATTTACAAGGAAGTTAACTACTGATGAAAAGACGACACATATTGTCAGTCATACTATAGCTCTGGCTCATGCGTTGAATATGCAAGTGATTGCTGAGGGTGTTGAAACGGAACATCAACTGCATATATTGAAATCACTGGGTTGTGATAATGTACAAGGCTTTTTATTCTCTCCTGCAATTCCTCTCTTGGAAGCAATTAAGTGGAAAATAGAACCTCTCGACAAAGAGGGTGATTTAAGCCAAGTTAATTAAACAATGCAGGTCATTATTACATTAATTTCTTAAATTTTCTCATCTATGTGTCACTAAACACCTAGATGAGGAAAAAGCAATAATGGAGTTTCCCATGGAGATAGAGCAGTTAGAAGTCCTAAATTTTATAAGCAGGCATCCTCCCTTCAATGATTTACCAGAAGTTGAGTTGAGGAAGATAGCAAAAAATATAGAAGTAGCTTATTACAAAAAAGACACAGACATTCTTAAATATGGCAGCCCCATTCACGATCTATATATGATTAGAAGTGGGGTAGTAGAGGTGTATCGACGTAATGGGGAGTTGTATAATCGTATAGATGAGGGGCGATTATTTGGACAGATGGGAATTTTAATGAATAATCGAGTTCGCATGCCAGCGAAAGCGATTGAAGATAGTTTGATATATTGTATACCAGAAAGTATTTTCAATGAGTTGTGTGAGCGGTTTGAATTCTTTGCTGACTTTATGGAACTAGAGAATGGCTCAGGATTACAAAGGCTCGCCTCAAGTCATTCGGAGGGTAATGACTTCACAACAGTGAAGGCCCGAGATATTTTAACTAGAGGCCATGTCACAATAAATGCGACCTCGACAATTCAAGAAGCTGCACAACTAATGGCGAAAGAGAACGTGACAGCTGTGCTTGTAGTTCAATCATCTGATGGAAATAATAGTGATGAAGACGACCAACTTCTGGGCATCTTAACAGATCGAGATCTATGCATTCGAGTTTTAGCAGAAGGTGTGGATTCAAATATTATGGTGAGTCAAGTAATGAGTAATAGCGTAGTTTCTCTAAATTATAACTCCTATGTGTTTGAAGCTATACTGACAATGCTACGCTATAATGTACATCATCTTCCAATAATAAAAGATAAAAAGCCTATTGGTATAATTGGAATGACGGATATCATCCGTTATGAATCTCAAAATAGCCTACTTTTAGTAAGTTCAATATTCAAACAAACAAATGTTGAAGAGCTCAGAGCTGTATCAGAGCAGGTAAAAAACTGCTTTGTTCGCATGGTGAGAGAAGATGCAAATGCGCATATGATTGGACGCGCAATGTCGGTTATTGGTAGTAGCTTTAAACAGCGGCTTGCAGAGTTAGCTGAACAACAATTCGGCCCACCGCCAATTCCTTATTGTCTTGTAGCTATGGGTTCAATGGCCCGAGATGAGCAATTAATTGTAACCGATCAGGATAACGCTCTAATCCTTGATAATAGTTATAGTCCAGAGGTACACGGAGAGTATTTCTTCAATTTATCAAAATTTATATGTGATGGGTTGGCTGCTTGCGGATACGAGTATTGTACTGGGGGGATTATGGCAACTAATCCTGAATGGCGTAAAACAAAATCTGAATGGGAGGAATGCTTTGCACAATGGATAGATAACCCAACACCGGAAAGATTATTAAATAGCAGCATATTCTTTGATATACTAGGAGTCTATGGTCGCTTAAAATGGGCAGAGCAATTAAATAGCTTCATAGTGAGAAGAGCTAAGAAAAACAATCATTTCCTCGCCTGCATGGCCTATAATGCAATCCAGAGAACTCCACCACTTGGTTTCTTCAAAGATTTTGTTATGGAGAAAGACGGGAAATATCGAAACTCCATAAACCTTAAAAGGCGTGGCACAGCACCACTTGCAGACTTGATAAGGGTTCATTCACTAGCGATAGGCTCACATGCTCAAAATTCTTTTGATCGCCTAGAAGATATAAATAGTGCAGGTATCCTACCAAAAGGTAGAGGTAGTGACCTAAGAGATGCAATGGAACTCATCTATATGGTTCGAATTCGTCACCAAGCATTGTATATAGAGAATGGTCATGAACCTAACAACAATATAAAACCTGAAAACATGTCTGATTTTGAAAGGCGTAATTTGAAAGCTGCATTTCAAATATTAAGCGGCGCTCAAAACTTCATCAAGTTTCGTTATCAGAGAAGTGGTAAGTGATTATGTTTAAAAATAAAATAAAGAAAAATAGTCTTGTTTGTGATCCACATGCTCCTGACTGGGCTGATTTATTCAAGACATTATCTGAACAAGCAATAGATGATATGCTAAGGCGCTATTATTCCGTGCCGATGGTTAAAGCTGACACCCCTTTGGAGGATACTCCCTTTGTGTCGGTTGATTTTGAAACAACAGGCTTAAATTCAAATGATGATCTCATTCTAACAATTGGCCTTGTACCATTTACAATAGATCGTATTCGATGTGCAGGTTCTGCACACTGGATTGTAAATCCAAATAGAGCATTGAATAGTGAGTCAGTAGTTATCCATGGGATTACCGACTCTGATGTTATTCATGCGCCTCAAATAAGTCAGGTCTTAGGTGACTTTCTTGATGCTATCGCGGGTAAAATAGTACTCGTACATTATAAAAACATTGAGCGAACGTTCTTAAATGCAGCGATAACCCGCTGTATTGGTGAAGGAATTAAGTTTCCCGTAGTCGATACATTAGATATCGAATATGCATTACAAATTCGTGAGTGTCGTGGTTTTTTCAATAGACTCATAGGTAAAAAACCAGGATCTGTAAGACTGGGGGATGTTAGAAAACGGTATGGACTTCCAATGTACCCACCTCATCATGCGTTAACTGACGCTCTTGCAACAGCTGAGCTTTTCCAAGCACAAGTGCAGCATCATTTCTGTCGTACCACACTCATTTCAGATTTATGGCAATAATGTTTCGTTATTAATTTATAATGGAGGTGCTGAATATGAAAAGACGTTACATGCATTGACTTTATATCGACGTTTAATTATGCTGCAAAATGTTACATTTTTTACGGATTAGCTTTATTAAAAAGGAGATCACCTTGGATAATGAAAATAATGGCGGAATTCCGCGTCCTGATGGAAAGGTCAATGCGATAGACACTGACTATCAAATAGGCCAGGATAATATTGCATTGAAAGTCGGCCCTTTTGGACTTGATATTCATAACCGAGTTTTTTTAATATCCGGCATGATGATTGTTCTATTTGTTGTCATGACGTTATTATTTAGGCAACAAGTAGAGCCTTTTTTTTCTGGTTTGAGGTCATGGTTGGTTTCAAATCTTGATTGGTTCTTCTTAGCATCAGGTAATATATTTGTTATTGTCTGCTTGGGGTTGATTGTCACACCATTAGGCAGAGTTAGAATTGGTGGTACAGAAGCCAAACCTGATTATTCATATGCTGGATGGTTGGCGATGTTATTCGCTGCTGGTATGGGGATTGGGTTAGTTTTCTTTGGTGTTTCCGAACCGATGTCTCATTTCAGTTCAGCTTTAGGTGGAACGACCATTGAGAATGGTGTTCGTACTGACTGGTCGCCTTTAGGCGGGGCACAAGGAGATACATCTGCTGCCTCTGCACTCGGTATGGCTGCAACAATCTATCATTGGGCTCTTCACCCGTGGTCGATATATGCGTTGTTGGCACTAGGTCTAGCCATATTCTCTTTCAACAAGGGCTTGCCTCTCACAATGCGGTCCATATTCTATCCGCTCTTTGGTGAACGTATTTGGGGTTGGACAGGACACATTATTGATATATTAGCGGTTGTAGCTACAGTATTTGGACTAGCGACATCGCTTGGATACGGAGCATCTCAAGCTGCAACAGGTCTCAATTTCCTGTTCGATATTCCAATGACAACTACTTCTCAGGTCGTGATTATTGCTATTATTACTGCTCTAGCATTAATATCTGTAGTAGCTGGCTTAGATAGTGGCGTAAAACGTCTTTCAGAAATAAATATGATACTCGCAGCATTATTACTACTATTTGTTATTGTTGTGGGCCCGACCTATTTTATAGTTACTAGTTTCTTTGAAAATATTGTATCGTATGTTTCGAATATCCCGGCACTATCTGTTCCATTTTCCCGTGAGGATGTAAATTATTCTCAGGGATGGACTGCCTTCTATTGGGCATGGTGGATATCTTGGTCTCCATTCGTTGGTATGTTTATTGCGCGAGTATCTCGTGGCCGAACTGTTCGCGAGTTTATTATATGCGTAATATTAATTCCCTCAACTGTATGTATATTGTGGATGACTGCATTCGGGGGAACAGCAATAAGTCAATATATCAATAATGGATACCAGGCGGTATCTAATGCTGAGCTGCCACTTAAACTATTCGCTATGCTCGATGCAATGCCGTTCTCTCAAATAACTTCCGTGTTAGGAATTGTATTAGTTGTAGTGTTTTTTATCACATCATCTGATTCAGGATCTTTAGTGATAGATGCCATTGCGGCAGGGGGTAAAGTTGATGCTCCAACACCTCAGCGCGTATTTTGGTGTATATTTGAAGGGCTGGTTGCGATAGCATTAATGTTGGGGGGAGGATTGGCTGCGGCGCAAGCTATGGCTGTAACAACAGGATTTCCATTTACTATTGTCTTGTTAGTTGCAACGGTATCTCTTATAAAAGGCTTGATTGACGAGCCGAGACCGAAAAGAAAATAATAATAAGACCTATGACTATTTAAAAGCGGCATGCGTTTGCATGCCGCTCTCATTTATTTTAGTAAATGTGCATTCTGATCACATTGGAAGCCATGATTATCGGTCATGTGGTGCATTTATAATATTCATTATGCGCATAAGAGTGAGGTGTTTATAATCGCGCCATCTGATCCAGATAGTTTTATTAGAGGTGTTGATTTATGTTTAGTGCTTTGGTTATTAATAAGCAAGATGGTCGCACTGTTGCATCGATTGAGCAATTAGATGAATCTCAGTTGCCGGAAGGTGAAGTTTTAGTTGCTGTTGAATACTCTTCACTAAATTATAAAGATGGTTTAGCTATAACAGGAAAAGGAAAAATAATAAAAGACTTTCCCATGGTTCCTGGTGTTGATTTATCAGGTACAGTCATTAGTTCTCAAGATGTACGATATAAGGTCGGTGATAAAATCGTATCAACGGGTTGGGGCGTTGGTGAAAACCACTGGGGAGGGATGTCTCAGCTTGCAAGATTGAAAGCTGACTGGTTAGTGCCTCTACCCATTGGTTTAAGCAGTAAGCAAACGATGATGATTGGCACTGCTGGTTTTACCGCAATGTTATGTGTTCAGGCTCTTATCGATGCAAGCATAAATCCAGACGCTGGTGAGGTTTTGGTTACGGGGGCAAGCGGAGGAGTTGGCTCTATAGCCGTTACTTTATTATCGAAGCTTGGATACAGAGTGGTCGCGGTTACAGGGCGTCTAGAACAGAACAAGACTTTGCTGGAAGGACTAGGTGCAAGCCGAGTTATAGATCGAAGCGTGCTTGAAGAACCATCTCGTCCGCTTGAAAAGCAGTATTGGGCTGGAGCGGTTGATACAGTTGGGAATCATGTACTAGCAAAGGTCTTAGCACAGATGAATTACAATGGCGTTGTGGCCGCATGTGGCCTTGCGGGGGGCTTTTCTTTGCCAACTACTGTAATGCCATTTATTCTCCGCAATGTACGCCTTCAAGGCATTGACTCTGTAATGTGTCCAATTGAAAAACGTATTGCTGCATGGGAGAAACTAGCAGCATTATTGCCCAATGAGTTTTTCCAACAGGCTTGTACTGAAATTGACTTTCAACAAGTGCCAGAGTTTGCCGAGAATATAACGAATGGTCAAGTAACAGGCCGTGTAGTGATAAAAGTATAAGGTGTTGATATTAGTCATAAAGCCGGACAGTTGTCCGGCTTTATTTTATATGAGTATCATATCGATAATTCTTTTTGCAATTAGATGTCCACATTCTTCTTTGACGATAGATCTCAACCATTCCTGAGAAGCGGAGTGCT
This sequence comes from Aeromonas sp. 5HA1, assembly GCF_029237245.1. Classification (NCBI taxonomy): domain Bacteria; kingdom Pseudomonadati; phylum Pseudomonadota; class Gammaproteobacteria; order Aeromonadales; family Aeromonadaceae; genus Aeromonas; species Aeromonas sp. 5HA1. Next base: position 337,621 of record NZ_JAACFW010000001.1, on the reverse strand, counting down.
CAGAGCGAGGATGCCAAATCATAGAGTAATCGAATGGCGTGAACTTAAATGGCAGTTTTTTTACAACCAGGTCATAACGCTCGGACACAAGATAAGCTAGATCAGCTGGTACAGTAATAATAAGAGGCATGGTATCGATGATCGCTAGTGCTGCCTCAAGATGATAGGCCCGTATTACCATCCTCGGTTGTGGCAGATCAACTAAAGCTTGTTCAATTAGCTCTTTAACACCATCACTTATGGCGATCATTGCATGAGGATAGTGTAGATAGTCGTCTAAAGTCATTCCCCTATCAGCTAAAGGATGTTTTTTGGAGAGTAAACAAAGCACACCAACTTGACCTAAAATCTCGCATTGCAATGGTTCAATAGGCCCCATGGGGCGACATATCGCTAGATCTGCTCCATCATATATAAGTTGCTCAGTCAGTCTATTATGCTGTAGCGATAAGAAATTGAATGATACTTGTGGGGCCTCTCGATAAATTCTGGGCAAGGCAAATGGTAAAATTGTCTGCATTGCATAATCTGTAGTTGCGATAGTAAAGTTTTGGGTGCAATGTTTCGGATCAAATATGGATGGTGACAATAGTTTACATATTTCATCTATGGAGGATTGAGATGCCTTACTGACCTCCAATGCCTTTTCTGTTGGTAATAGATACTGACCTTGCCGAGTAAATAATGGATCTCCAAGCATGTCTCGTAATCTACCAAGGATCCTACTTACACCTGACTGAGTTAAATTTAAGCGTATAGCCGCTTTGCTTACACTATTTTCCTCAATGAGGACTCGCAATGCTACTAATAAATTTATGTCTTGACGATAAAGATCTTCCAGTTTCACATTAAACCACCCAACCTGTTGAAACATCCAATTCAAAGAAGAAATTGTCAATGAGCATGATCTGTTTGGCTAATCGAAACTAAAGCCCATATTCCTTTTTAAGAGCCAAGTACTCTTCTGTCTTTTGTACGTAGCTAAATGATGATACGAAGTTTTTATAGAATTTTATAGGAACAGACTTGTTGAAAGCAAAGCATGTCGGTATATTTGCTAGTGTAATAATGCTCTTCACTCCATCAACTTTATATCTTACGCCTTTATTTACATAGTTAAAGACTGACTCGTTGTATGCTATCATATCAGTCCGATTTTTTAGTAGTTGTTTAATGAGTTGTTCACCCTGTGAAACTTGATATAGATTTTCCGTGGGAACGTTATAATTTAATAAGATCTGTTCTCCTGCATCCGCCTTTATAACACCTATCTTGTATTTGTGTAAGTCCTTTAAGCTTTCAATATATATGTCTTTATTAGAGAGTAAGGAAATCTTTGATGTTGTGATTGCACAAGCCCAGTTGAAAAGAGACTCTCTATTTTTTGTTTTAGCAGTAGAAAACAGCACGGCATTAGGACGTTGTGTTGCAAAATACCACGAATCAGCCCAAGATAAAAAGTGAATCTTTGGCTCTTGATATCCCATCCTTTTCATGATTAAGAACAAGGTTTCTACAGCAAATCCTGTCGGTTTGCCATCCGCACCTATGCCATTTAGCGGCAAGTGTTGCTCAGAGTAGAAAACAATATCGTTGTTATCAACTTTATCTAAGGATGAAAAAGATTGTAGAAGTAATAACAGTCCAAGCATTCTCTTTTCTCCCTACGATATAACTCATAAATATTAATTATAGCAGAGTGTTCGATACTAAATTAAAAATATTTAAGAACAGGTCTAAGGATTTGAAATGACACAGTCACGGCCTGATTCTTTTGCTTTATACAATGCTTCATCTGCACGCTCTTTAGCTTCTTGAAGATGGTCTGACTTCTTCAATTCTGTTATGCCAATCGAAACCGTAAGAATAGTTTTGTTATGGTGATCTTTAATTGCTTTACTACTAACTGTTTGGCGAAGTCTATCCATGACTTTGACTGCCAGGCTGATATCAGTATCTGGAAGTAAAACAAGAAATTCTTCACCGCCATAACGATAAACTTGATCGCGTAATCGGAGGCTATCTTCCATACGATTTGCTATAGTTTGTAGAGCTATATCGCCAAAAGCATGTCCATATGTATCGTTAACATTTTTAAAGTGATCTGCATCGACCATTGCGATACACAGTGGTTTTCCCGTTTTCTTAAATCGCTCAGCGGCACATTCTAGATCGCGCTCCATGGCTGAGCGATTAAGTAATCCAGTGAGAGTATCCACATCAGACAAAGATGCATGCACTCCAGCATAAAATCGGTCAACTAAAATATCAATCTTACGCATGTGAGATAGTAATTTTACAAATATCCTATGTGTTAGCTTCCCTTTTTCCACAGCAGAAAATGCCTCAGGGATATCATTAAGAAGCGCATTTACCCTTTCATTCATACTTATATATAGAGGGTGGTTTGATATTGAGCCAGGAATGTCTTCACCTATGGATTGTGAAATATTGATGTCACTCATAATGCTATCTTCGCTTTCATCTTGGCGAGATAATTTGGAGAATTGAAGTCGATAAAACAATGCTAATCTTGCTGCTCGATGACGTAATAACGCAGTCCTAAAGTTTGCACTAAGTTGTTGTAACTCATCGAGTTCCTCTTCCCGTGTAATTGGTTTTTCATTTTGGGCAACTTCATCCATGTTCATCAACCCTCAAAATATTAATCTGTAATGGTATACATCGTCTTATGCACAATATATCTCAGTATAGGTATTTCTACAGCTTTTTTATTCATAGTGGGGGGAGGGAAGAGCAGATTGGGGCCTTGGTGACATTGGCTCTGACCTGCTTTATCTTACGGCGTAGGGGGTTGGGTAGCGTCGGCTGTACCTCGTTATCCGCCCCCTCTCCAAGCTGACTTTGGCCGTGACGACAGCATGGGTCTGATGTTCACATCCATATGGAGCTTTCGCCATATTTGGCGTTTCTCCTTGCGGTACTTACATAGACCTTGAGACCGTGGAATCAATGACCAGGTTAGCCACCGAGCCTTGACTGAAAAATTGGTAGTTGATGAAACCTTCAGGGCTTGCAACTGTTGCTTAAACAAGCCCTTGAATATCAGGATGGGTATCAATGGTAGTATCACTTCAGTGGAAGCCTCGCCCTCGGCGACCATTGTGGATGTGAGAATACTACCTCATAATGGCTGGCTCGACAGCTTGCTTGGTTGCAAAGGGAGTTCTCGATTACTTCCTCACCAAGCCAACTGATGGCGCTTTAGTGAACGCGCAGGAGCTGGCTGACCATCAGGAAGGATGGTGGAAGGGCAGGCCGTTACAGCATGTTGAATAGGCTCTGAAATTGATACCAAAGGAAGGGCGCACGAAAGTAGCGTAAACAAGACACCGGTTTGAGGCCGGTGTCAGGTAATAACTAGATCTGTACAGTCAGAGGGGCGCGATCAGTGCCCCTCTGATGAATGAGGGCAGCTAACAATCGCCGTCTGTCAGCTGAATAGTGGGCAAGTTTTGACGCTATGCCCACCGTGTAGAATTTTTTAAATTGCCGTTAGTCAACGGCAGGATGCCAGTATAATAAAATACTTTTATTTTAATATTCCTGCGTACATACAATCCGTTGTTCATCATTTTTTTAGTTTTTAGACCGAACTGTGATCGGTATTTACTATCCAAACTTACCGTTAGTTTTATTTTTTAACAATGATACAGTTTTTGCTCTGTAACTAGGAGGTAGTTTTTTTTCTAGGTCGGATTGTTTAAATCCAATAACCTCAGTTATCAGGTAGGTAATGGGTTTCAATCCCTGGAAAATATTCTTAGCTTCCTCAATGTTTAATTTTGTTTTTCTGTGAGATCTGATAATTTCATCACACAACGGACTTAGCATGTCGACCAGTGTCCCATCCTTACGTATAAGGTGGAAATTTAATGAATTATCTTTATCTGATGTCGAGGGGAGGTGGTTTATTTTTATCGGATCAGCGATAACGCCTATGAACTCACCTATACGTCTATTTTGAATAAACCCAAATTCATCGCGATATTTTTCATCATCGGAAACTGATCTTTTTATAACGGGGTAACCACCCCAAAACCCTCTGGCATGATTCGCGAGATAGGAATTTTTAACGTCATTTTGTTGCTGTTTAGCCCATTCGGTAAATTTTATCACTTCATCCTGTGTTAGACTTGAAATGAGTGAGTAATCAGAATCTATATCAACAGTGCCAAGGTGCTCATGTTTGGATTTATATATTGACCTAATGGTTCCGTCCTTGAGCTCTAAATTTTCTTGAATGCTGATTGTTGTACTGAATGTGATTGTTTTTAAATTTGAATTCAATCTTGCTATTGCCATATAACTAACCTCATAATTTATTGTTTTTATTATTTTATCTTTAATAACTCAATGCCATTTGGGATGGTTCTTCCAGTCCAATCATCAATCCATTTGTTAGTGTTGTGAATTGACGTGACTAACTTCTCCTGATTGGATGATGTAATCACAACGATGTTTGGCGCCTGTGCCTCTGCATCCATAACGTACCCATCGGGTAGGTTTGGTTCCAATCCGTGATTAACTGACTCAAAACCATTCTTGAATATACGTTTTAATGCAGCCGTTATCGCGGCTAAGAACTCCTCAATCACTGAATCGGAAGGTTTTTCTTTCCATTCACATGAAAAATTCAGTTGTAGCAGGCTATGAGCGTTAAATTGTTTATCCCTGTATATGTATGACTTAACCCTACCTATAATTTTCTTATATTGCTTTTGAGTACAGCGAACCAATGCTATGAAATTTTCTATATATGTGTCACATTTAGATGTTAGTGATTTTTGGTTATGTTTTCTTTCATTTAAACTAACCTTTGATGCTATAGGGATGGTTTGTTTTAAATGTAAATTTGGCTCTGGTGAAATTTTATTGTATTTTTGAAGTTCAGTTTTTATTTTTTGTTCCTCTAAATTGTGAGTACGTAACTCTAAAATTTTATCATCTCTAGTTGGTGAGTATGTAATACCCTGTTCTAGTAGCCTTCCCCAGGTCGCACGGCGGCGTTTAACATGCGTTCCTGAAATCCATATCAGTCCATCAACACTGTACATAATGCCTGTTGGGACACCATTTTTTCTACGCACGGCAACCATCACATTATAGCCCCGCAACTTTTTTACGAGTCCAGAGATGGTGCTCGGTCTACATTCAAACACTCTATCTAAAACAGATCTTATAAGATTTTTTGGATCTTGCTGAGCTGACAACGTTCCTCTACCAATGCCGGTTTTCATGTCTGTGATAGAATATTCAATTCCCCAGTTTTCATCAGGATTTTTTTGTTTAACGAGGCCAAGAATTTTTTCTATATCTCGCACCGCCTGTATGCAACGGTCATAATCGTTGTAGGTATTGACTAGAGTGCGATCTAGTTTTACGCGACATGCAACGATATGGATATGTTGGCAATGAGCGTCATTGTGTATTACAGAGGTCCATTTCGTGTCATTTCCATATCCCATCCGATCCATGAAAATTCGAGCTGACACGAACCAGTGATATGGGCTGAGGTTATCACCAGCAGGTAACGAAATTGAATAATGCGCACATTTCATTTCTCCAGAACCCAAATACAAATTCGCCTGCTGCTCTAGTTCTGTGAGCAGCCCACTGACATTATAATTTTTACCGCTTTCAGTGAGCGCCAACTCTGGGTAGCTGAATACATTTCCGCCAAGATAATTTATCTGTGTTGTGGCCTTTTTTTTATGGTCTTTCTTTTTGTTGTTAGGATTTTTGAATGGAGAATTCCTGAATATATAATTTAGTCTCCCAGAAAAACCTGGCGTCAGATCAAAAACCTCACCGATCATGTTTGCCCTCCGCATGTGCTACGCCTGAAATATTTATCAGTAATTTATAGACGGATTGGATTTTCTGGAGGATCAAAACATTTTTGGAGTGATTATTTTTGACTTCATCAGAATGTAAATGGAGTCTACACTCCAAAATGAATTCGTTGATATCTGCCGCCAGCCTATTTAGCTGAGCTAACCAATGGATCAATTCTACATGACGGATAGCTGGTTCCGAGTCTATGTGTTTCTCGTTGAGTGCAATTGCGCGAACGAGTTCGCTAATTTTAGCTACCCCGGATGCATGGCATCGTGCCTGTAATTTCTGATATTCGTCCGCTGTAAACGAAACTCGAACTCGCAGGGTGCGTTTGTCCGAGTCTAATTTTGGGGGTCTACCCCATTTTTGCCTTTTTATCATAAACACCCTCTTATAGTTGTTATTAGTGTTTTTGTGCCTATCTGTGATCAATAAGACCAGATAAGTAGCCACCTAAATATAGCTGGTTAAGAAAAATTATCCAGAACATAATAATTTAAATATAATCTGTCATAAATATTGATGTTAAGCTACAAGGAAAAGTCTAAATCAATAATCTTGTTTTAATTATTGCAAATTATAAAAATGATATCAACCCTCACAATGAAATGATTATTGATTTTTAAAAAATTATTTATGAGTAAATTTCTAGGTTCGTAATTTTAGTTTTGATGATAGCTATGTCAGTTACGTGATTGATCATATTTTGACCATAATAAATGGTCATATTTAAATTGATTTTACCGGTACGGATGGCGAAAACGGTTACAGAGAAATTTTGATCTGATAGCGGGTATTTCTAGCACCCCAGGGCATTTCTTCAAGGCAGCCCGGGAATTCAGATAATAAGTGCGACACTCATGGTTAAGCGGTGAGAGGTAGTCAACTGCTGACGGTGGTACGCTTCAGCTCGCCAAAGTAGAAGCAGTATCACCATGAGTTATCAGCAGGTGACTGAAGGGCAACGATACCAGATATCGGCAAAGGATATCCGTTGCCGCTATGGCTCACTCCATTGGTGTTATCGTTCCACTGTCTATCGGGAACTGCGGCGTAACGCCTGCTAGGATAGCTATCAGCCTGGCTGCTGGCCGATCTTCGGCTTGGTGCTTTCTGGCAGATGGATTATCGGTAGCGTGAAATGGAACTCGGCCTGTCCAGCGATGGCGATTGTCAGCTGACAACGGGGTGATCTGCGCATCAGTAGCCGCTGGAAACCGCATTATCGGTATCGTGAAATGGAACTCGGCCTGTCCAGCGATGGCGATTGTCAGCTGACAACGGAGTGATCAGTACATCAACGCCCGCAAGCATTTGCATTATAAGTATCGTGAAATGCTTACATTACATCAATCTCGGTATCAGCGATTTTTGAATCGCCCCTAGGCACAGGGTTGTTGTTTTCAACGGTTTTGTTGTAGTCACAACGAGAGGATTGAGATACCTGCCGGCTTCCTAATCGGCCGTCTGGCCGATGCGTTTGTAAGTTGTGACACCGACGATTTCCTAAACAAGATCTCCTTTCCCTACAGGCCTCATGAGAGGACGGCCTAGACTCTGTGAGGGTCGACGGAGCAACGGATGTAGCGTTTGTGGGCAAACTTCTGGCCGAATGTGACGCATCTCCCTGATGCGTCCGATGACAACGAGTGTGGTTTCGCCTAGCACTGGCTGGAGCTGAAACTGTACCAAACCAGCTCAGGGCGGTTTGTATGCAGTGATAAGGTGAGGTGTTTGGCGTGTTCGAGTTTATTGCAAATCCAGGGCGGGCCATTGGGTAAGAGCAACAGCCATGCTATGGCTATGGCAGCAATGATGCAGGCGAGACCCCAAGGGCCTTTGCGATCAAATAAACTTTTTCAAGGGTTACCCTAGTCTCCCCACGTTCGATTTTTCCCATATGACCACGGTCTATACCAGCAATTAGCGCTAGTTTTTCCTGTTGCATACCTCGTGCAGACCGCAGTTCTCGTACATTTTTACCGAATGCAGTTGCGAGCATCGTCAGCTCAAACTCGTCAGAATCCATGTTATCTCCTCACAAGAGGAGCTATGGTCTACGTTATACGGCACACTGTACACGGCTATCAGTACACTTGTATAATGACACGGTATATAAGCATCATTTGAGGGTGGGTAATGTCCAATCAACAGATCATCCTGAGCCAGGATCAAAAAAGTGGCACAGTGACATTAATTTTTCACAATGCGGATTTCCTAGCCGCAGTAGGAGATGCCCTTAGAGTGGATTCACTCTTACATGTCACTATCAATCAATCCATATATGATGAATTTGTTAAGAGTGTGATGGGTTCGTTTGTTGCTGAGTTTATGGATTTTAAGAAAAATTGGCCGATACCTCAGGAGCTAAGAAGGTGAACAAGTCTCTGACATAAAATGTTGGTGCTCATATGGAGTCGTTTCTCGGGGCCATTATGAGTCATGCTTGGTATTCCAGCCAGTCTACAACCCTTGGGTGAATCACATAGGTCGACAGTGGCACAAGTTAGATAGACGGCTCTTATGTTCCGCGAGCGTCACTAGCACGCCCGAGCTTTTTTGCCGAGTACGGTATCTGCCTCCCAATTGCCAAACTGCTCCCGGCTATCGACGATGGCGGGCGTTCATCAACCGAGCGCTCGTCCTAGATGAAGGTGCGCTTGCTGATGCGCCAGATAGGCAGGTAACCCTCCTGGTGGGCATTACGACGTCGCTCTCGCGATGAACGACAATAGCCTGCGCAGTGGCGGACACAGACACGCCCTGCGCAAAGTGCGCGGATATCTGGTATCGTTGCCCCTCGGCCAACTGCTGATAACTCATGGTGATACTGCTTTTGCTTGTTAGCTGCATAGCTAATGATAGTATATTGAACGTTTTTTGGTTTCCGTAGCTGAGTTTCTGTTCAGCTAATTCAAATTGAAAAAATATTGTAAATATTTATGTTGTTATATTTGATTGCTCTATTAGTGGATTGAAAATGGAAACTATATCCCCCCAGAAAAGCCAATTTATTATGGAAAGGGGCGCAGGGTCGATAAACTTTGATCACGACCAATTTTTAGTTGAAGACCTTTTGGACGAAAATTCGTTAGCTGGATTTTACGGGCCCAGCGGTTCGAGAAAATCGTTCATTATAATAGATATTGCCTGTCGGATTGCATCAGGAAAGAGGTGGCAGGGCCGGGAGGTAAAACAGGGTGCTGTAATCTATGTTGCTGCCGAGGGAAGCAATGGCATGAAAAAACGCATGCACGCCTGGATTAATAAATACAATAATGGGCAAGACCTGGACAATCTGTACCGTATATCACAACCAATATTTGTATCACAGCCACAGGTTGTTACCGATTTGATTTTGGCTACAGAGAATGTTCAAAATGAAACTAATATGCCTGTAAGATTGATCGTTATTGATACGCTTGCACGCAGTTTTATTGGTAATGAAAACTCTGCTGAGGATATGGGGAAATTCCTCGCTGGTTGTGATGAAATAAAATACAAAACTGGTGCAACAATTCTCATTGTGCATCACACAGGGAAAGACCTAGGTCAGGGTGCAAGAGGTGCCTATTCATTCAAAGCTGCATTAGACAGTGAGTATTTTATAACTAAGATAGAAGGCAATGGTACTATAACTACTAAATTAGAATGCACTAAAAATAAGGAGGGGAGTGACGGATTAAAAATGGAAATACATCTACAGATCGAGGCTATAGGGAAAACGACAAAAGGAAAAACCATTGATACCTTGGTTGTCATAGACCATGATAGTCGTTTGGTCGGAGCCCCAAGTACTATACAAGATAAGAACAACCAGCGACTCCGTAAAGATAAAAAACCTAAAGAAACAGTTGATGAAAATTTCTAAAAATAATGACCATAATATAAAGAATTTCGCTCTGGCTGCTCCTTTTTTAGGGAGAGTACCTAGGTTGTTCATGCCTATGCCAAGTGGTAAGCGTCCAATAAATATTATACTAGATGCTGAAAGTGGTCATGAAAGACTGCGTGTTGAATTGGCGGAAGGGCTTGATAGTTCAGACCAAAGTGTGCTTCTCGCATTAATCGCCCTAGCTGGAATTGATAGTAAAATAATTTCGTCAGCCAATACAGGGCCGAAGTCGAGTCTGTTGTGGAATGATTTGAATGTAAGTTTCGATGCTGAAACTGAACAATGCGCATTAGTAACTACTACACAGACCGACATTTTAAACATTCTAGGGTGGAATAGATCAGGTCATGAATACAATAGGTTGAAGAAATGCTTAAATAGATTGAAGAATGTAAGTTTACTTATATTTAAGGGGGAGAGACAGTGGCGATCTGGGCTGCTGAGTTATCTAATTAACAACACGTCGGCAATTGGTGAGGAAGATATCGTCTATGTTGTTTTGAACTCCAAAATTGCAAAGGCTGTCGATGGGGGACAGTACGCTAGGATATGTTTGGAGGAGCGTCGTTCGCTTAGCTCAAATATAGCCCAGCTGCTTCATACATGGCTTTCATTCAATATCAATCATGGCTACCACTTATCTCCTTATATAGATACCCTAGTACAGCGGATTTGGGGAGAGCCATGCAAGCCTCACCAATCTAAATCAAAAACAGAGTATGAAAAAAAAGAGATAAGGCGTAAACGTGCTGAGATTGTTACTGCACTGAAGCAGATCAGCGAGTTGGACGGCTGGAGAGTTCGGTTTAATGACAAGGTTGGCTCGAATAAGAAAGTCGAGGTGAAGCGTTTAAGAGTCATCAATGGGGCTGTAGAAAAGAGTAATCCATGACGTTAAAGCGATGTACGCAATCAGCGTTAAAGCATGGTACGTCGCTACGTTAATTCATGGTACGAAAATTGATTTTAAATTCTCTTACAGCCCTTGTCCTACAAGGGTCTTAGCCATTTCATGTTCCTGCTGTTTAAGAAGATCTTAAATGAAAACTCCTTTCATACGAACTCTCATACGAAAAAAACTCAGTATCTCTATTGCTCAGTGTAAAACACTGAGCATCATGATGGCCAGTTCCTTTTCCGTTCGCTATTTCGCTATTTCGCTATTTCGCTATGATGTCAATCTATGCGTTTTACATACACAGAATCAATACCAGCCATGAAAATGGTATTATCACCCTCAGCCCTCATATTGAGATAAGTGGGTTCATCATAATGATGTTCATAGAAATAACCGCCTCTTCATGGAAAATCATGGAAAAGTAGTGTGCCATCGAATTTCAATTTGGCTGGTAAACAATTAACGATTTCCACAAGTAAAAATAGTAATGCCATCTATTCATAAAAAGTCCAGACCATATCCAAGAATTTATGCGTGTGTCAATTTTTTGATAAAATCAAAATGAGGGCGAAGCCCTAAAAATTTTAAAGCGAAGCGCCTGATAATACAAATCGAATAACAACGAAGTGGCAAGAGCGTGTGCGAAGCTAACACGCGGGTGTTTAAATTTTAATTGTGCTCAGATATCACTCACTCGCTATGGTAGTGATAGTATTTTTATTCAACGTTAGAAATCTATCTATTTATCTTTTTTATTTCTATCCAATTCAGCAGTTCGAATTCGTCTCATAGTTGCATGAGAGTAGTGCTGTTCGATCATTTTTACGCTGTTGCCGACCTGCGCAGCAATGTGTGCTAGCGGCTCTCCCCTAAGTATCTCATTAGTTATATAGGTATGCCTGAACCAATACAATGTTCCTTCAACTTCCATCTCATCAGCGAAAGATCGCCAAATCTCGGCAGGACGTTTTAGTTCGAATAGGCACTGGCTTGGAGCCTTAGCTTTGGCTTCAGATATTTTTTCAAATCCCTGTATTTTAGCAAGCGGAGACATTACTTCAATTATAACCTTGCTCTCCTGCCCACTCCTTGAAATAATCATCTCACGGCCCTCTTTTATAGTGCCCTCCATTTTCCCCTTGCGTACTTTTAAGTAGTAATCTTTTTCTGTTTTTAGATCATCCCATCTAACACCAAGTGCCTCATTCCCTGTTCTAATACCGGTTAGATAAAGAAACTTGCAATACAAGTTAAAAATTACTCTATCGGTGTTTGTTGGGGATAATGATTGCCATTTAGTTAGTTTATCAAAAATTGTTTTTATTTGATTAGGTTCCCAGCACTCTCCTTTTATAATATTTTTAGTTTCTACTTTATTGCTCATGTCAGGTATCGAGCTTATGAGGGCTTGTTCTTTTGCTTCAAGCAAGATCCTTCTCAATACAATATGGATTGAGTTGGCAAGTGATTTCCCTGGAGCATCATGAGTCTCACAGTATTTATTCCAAAACAGTCTAACTGATCTATCGTTGATGCTAGCAATCTCTTGCTCACCAAAATATGGAAGGAGGTGATTCTTGATCAGGCTTATGTAATATGTATCTATAGGTTTAGAGCGCTTCAAGTAGAATTGAACGATTTCATTCGCTATTGTTTTAAACGCAATCCCCTTTTTAAGCGCAACACCACTCGATAATTTCATTTTTAACATCAGTGCTATTTGATGTGCTTCGGACGTTGCATCTCGTAAGTCGAGTTTCCGTGTGCTCTGACGATAGTCATGAATGCCATCTGCTGGTTGATGGACTCTACAGTGCCACCTGGCGCTGCCTTTTTGCTTGAATAGTGTTATGCCTCCGCCTAAATCATGACGATTTTTGAACGTGCTCTGACTGTCAGCCTCGATCCTCTCTGCCAGCATTCTAGCCAAGTCGTGTACAGAAAATTTACTCAACACATCGATCAAATCGCTCATGAGAAGCCCCTAATACTCAACGCAGTCTCATACTAGCATTGTGTATAGTTCCATGGATATCAATTTAAAAATTGTTGTAAGTTACTGAATTTATAGTGGTATGTTATGTTGCGTTCTGATTGCAAATCAGGACGACGCCACCTGATGGCGCCGGATTGGTTGAGTCGTGGTGCGAGACGGCGCTCGCGTCACAACTACCCGATGGCGTACATCATTATGTAGGATCACAGGGGATGCACCTGATATACGGGGTGCGAGATTGTACTCGCCCCCACGCCATCATGCAATTTGGCAGGTAGCTGATGCCAGTGCGAGTCGCAATGAATGTGTGAGCCCGATCAGGCCCAGCGGGAGAGGGGGGAGGGCATGGCGTAGGCATAGCCCTGCTGATAATCGCAGCCCAGCCGGTTGGCGACCTCGATATGGGTCAGGGTTTCCACCCCTTCACACACCACCTTCATGCCGAGTCGCTGCAGGTATTCCACCAGACCGGTCAACATCTTGAGGGCATGGGGCGTGCGCGCCGCCTGCAGCAGCAGTGAGCGATCCAGCTTGATGATCTCGTAGGGCAGCGCCATCACCCGCTGGAAGTTGCATTCCAGAGTGCCGAAATCATCGCAGGCGATATGGGCGCCATGATCCCGCAGCACTTCGATCAAGGCTCTGTGCTGGCTGTGCAGTGGCGCGTGTTCAAGCACCTCGAACCAGATCTCGATCCCTGCCTTGCTCGCCTGGAGCAGCACCAGCAGCAAGAGATTCTGATAGGTCGGGCTGCACAGCATGGGGTTGAGGTTGATGGAGAGGGCATAGGGCCCGCCCTTCGCCAGGGTAGGCAGATCGCGCATGATGGCCCTGAGCATGACGATATCCACATGCAGGGACTCATCCTGGCTGAGGGAGAGAAAGTCGATGCCCTGATAGCTCTGACGTTGTGGATCCCAACGTCTGGCCAGAACTTCATAACCCTTGACCTGACGGTCGCGACCTATGATCGGCTGATAAAAGGGCACGGCTACCTCGGCTACCGCCACGGTTGCCATGTCACTCATCGGATACTCTTCTTTGAACGCAAACATGGCACTCACCTGATAGACGGATATGGCTGCGCATAATACAGGAGGGAAAGATCAAAGCACCGTAGGAATAGTCTGATAATTGGCGTGATTTTGCTTAGTCAATATAGGACTATTCTGATTAACTTCCCCCGTCATTCTACCTAGACTGGCTCCAGTGATATGCAACTGACTCCATTTTTAATAAATGGCATTTATTAAATGAACGTCGGCATGTGAAAACCAGTCTGGAATAAAAATGAAAAGAATATATCTCATCCTGCTGCTGATGTTCAGCGGTAACCTGTTTGCATCGGCTGAGATCAGCATAGGGACGCTTTATGACTATATGTCAGGCCAGCAAAGCACCTATTTAAAACGCATTCGAAATCAGGGTGACGCTACCGCCTTTGTCAAGGTGGCGATTCACGAAATAACTTATGACGAGGCCGGTCAGCCCCATGAGTCACCGGAGCTGACAGAGGGGCGCCGGGCGCTGATCGCCAGCCCCTCACGCATGATTATTCCGGCCAGCGGGGTGCAGGCAACACGGCTGTTGTATATGGGGGAACGGGATAATGAGCGTTATTTCAGAGTCCGTTTTATTCCTGTGTTGCCAAAACAGGAGGACGGGTTCGATCTGGATGCCAATATGGCTCAAGAAAATCAGCAGCAAGTCTCTGCCGGGGTCAATATATTGACCGGCTTTGGTGCCATTATTTTCGTGATGCCAAAAGAGAGTCGCTTTGATACCCGTTTGATCAAGACCGATACCATGACCACTGTCGTGAATAAAGGCAATGCCACCATAGTGCTGGATTTTTTTGAGGAGTGTGATGGACGGGGAAAAAACTGTTCAACACCCGGAAAAATTCATCTATTGCCGAATATGAAAAAGCAATTGATGAAAAAGAGCGATCACCTTTATCGGTTCGAACTGATCGAAGGTGACAAGAGCAGAAACATGGTGATTGGTCACTGATGTTTCGTATATCCGAGAGAGGAGAGAGTGATGAAAGTATGGATAGCTGCGCCTCTGGCAATGCTGGTATCGGCCAACTTGATGGCGGCGGAACGTATTGAGCATCAGGTCACTGTGACCGCCCAGATCCCGACCGAGGCTTTCTATGTGCAGCCGACCGGCGGGGACAACTGGATGAGCACGCCGCAGAAGCTGGCCTACAACCCTTATACCAAGAAGTTGGACAAGCTGAGCAAGCAGCTGGATGCCAAGAGCACCATAGGCGCGATTAAAGGTTATCTGACCAACCCGGCGGCGATGACCAGCGGCAATGACTACATTCCCCTGACCGTCAAGATTGATGGCGTTACCTTAGGCACCACCTCGGCGGAAGTAATGAAGGCCGATGATGCCAAGACCGGCAAGTTGCTGGGGCTGGAAGTGATCCCGGCGGATGCCCCTGACGCCGGCTACAAGCCAGGCAACTACCAGGGGGTGGTGAGCATGATATTTGAATCGGAAGCGCCACCAAAAGGTCCGTAAATAAATGACGGTCATTAAAATTGGCTCCCTGTATCGGGGGAGCCTTTTCGTCTGCGTTTAGAAGAGTGAGACAGGTCGTGCCGTATTCCTCTTTCCTGCTGATCCTGGTTGTGTTGTGCGTACCTGCCTGGGCCACGGGAGGGCGAACCACACAACCCCTTGATCTGTTGCAACAAGCGGAAGATTTGCCTGATGGTTTTGCCGATCACTTCTTCGGCGTCCCGCTGGCGGTGCGCATCCTGGTGGATGGGCAACTGCTGGGGGAAGGCGAGATAGTGCTGGGCAAAGACACCAGTGTGCAACTGCTGGCTCTGACCGACAGCCACGAGAGCGAGCTGGAAGAACGGGACCGCCAGCGATGGAGCAAGGTGTTGAGCGAGCCTCACTTGCTGGGCCCTTGCCAGAATCGGTGCGCTGACCAGGTGCTGGCGCTGGAGTACAGTCTGGAAAACTCCCAGTTGTCGGTGCTGACGGCGGGTGCCGAAAAGGGACTGCACGCTAGCCGCTATTACCGTCTGCCCACAACCGGCAGCTATGGCGCCCTGCTGCGCCACCAGTTGAACCTGACCCAGGGGGAAGGGGAGCAGCGCAGTGGCCGTTACAACCTGATGGCCCAGGGCAGCATAGGCCAGTGGACCCCGCTGCTGGAGGGGGAAGTGAGTCAGTCCGGCAACGGGCAGGCGGCGCAGCACCATGTGCAGCAACTTTATGCCGAGCGTGAGGGAGAGGGGCGTTTCTACCGGCTGGGCTACTTCTCGCCCTATGCCCAGGGGTTGGTACGCCAACCCACCCTGTTTGGCGGCGGAACCCCGACCGTGCTGGGGGTCATGCTGGGGGACTCTGACACCCTGCTGATAGAGCAGGGCCAGGCCAGTACGACGCCGCTCTATGTCACTCCGAGCCGGCCCGGCATGGTGGAGATCTATCGGGACGGGCAGCTCATCAACTCGCAGCAGGTGATCTCGGGCTTGCAGGCCCTCGACACCAAGGTGCTGCCCGCCGGCATCTACGAGGTGGAGTTGCGGGTGCTGGAAGATGGTCAGGTGACCGAGCGGCGCAGAGAGATGATCTACAAGCCGATGAACTGGCAAAACCCGGATGAAAGCTGGCGCTTCAACCTGTTTGTGGGCCAGCAGACCCGCTTGTTCAGCAACTGGGAAGAGGAGACGGTCCGGCCCCTGAGCAGCGGCGTCATGCTCAACCATCTGCTCACCGCCTCGGTGATCGTCGGGGCTTCCAGCCAGTATATCGACCAGCGCTGGCAGCATGGCCTCTCGGCCGACTGGAGCCTGAATGATCAGTGGCGGCTGTTTGGCAACCTGATGGCGACACAGGCGCTGGGCAGCGGTTTCGATATGCAGGCCTTGTATCACTATGGCGAGGGCAGTCTGGTGCTGAGCCATCAGCAGCAGCGCCAGCAGGGGCAAGCCGCCGGGGAGAGCCGCGACCTCAAGCAGAGCAACCTGTCGTTGCAGCAGCGGCTCGATGAGCGCCACTCCGCCAACCTCTATCTGGCTCATCAGGTGGGGCGCGGGCTGGGGGCCGATCTGGGCTGGCGCTACAACGGTGATCTGCTTGGCCAGACGGTGAGCTGGAACCTGACGGTGTTTGACCGCCCGGGCAGCATCAGTACCGATAATGCGAGGGACAGGGGGGGCATGCTCTCCCTGAGCATGAACCTGGGGGGAGACCGCAGCCTGCTGGCCATCGGCATCGGCAGCCGGACCTCCCGCTCCGGCGGGCAGGAGCGCAATGCCTCCCTCAGTTACCAGCAGTTGCTGGAGTGGGGCGCCCTGCAGAGCGTGGGGGCCAACCTGACCACCGACAGCTACGGTGTCGGCACGGCGGGCTACGCCAGGTTTCAGGGGGCCTTGGTCAGCGGTGATGCTCACCTGCAGTCGTCTTCCTATAACCAGGCCCTGAGCGGGGGGATCAACCTTGACAGTACCCTGGCGTTTGGCGATGAGGGCCGCCTGATCATGACAGGCCAGTCGCAAGGGCAGGAGGCGGGCATGATAGTGGATGTGGAGTCCGATATACCCGAGCTGACCCTGCGCGCCGATGACGATCAGGGTGGCAATATCAAGTTGCGGCCAGGTCGAAATTTGGTGCCCGTCACCGCCTATCGCAGTGGCGCCGTGCAGCTGGATATGGCCGGGCAGAATGCCCCTTCCATGACCATTCGTCCCAACGTCTTGCCCTATCATCTCAACAAGGGCGGCGTGGCCTATCACCAGGTCCGGGTGATGAAGACGGTGACAGTGATAGGCCGCCTGCTGGATGGGCAGGGGATGCCATTGAAAGGGGCCATGGTGGTCAACCATGCGGGCCGCACCGTCAGCGAGGCCGATGGCTTCTTTGCGGTGGAGATGAGCGAGCATAATCCCATGCTGAGAATGGAGATGGATGGGTTATTGAAATGTGAGCTGCCGGTTAACATCGAGAAAAAGCCTTCGCAACAAGAAGTGATTCTACTGGGTGATCTATCCTGCCAACAGCCTGAAACCATATTGAGCTCGTTAAACCATGATTAAAATTATTTTTTTGATAGCAGTGTTAATGCCATTTTCTTTCGCACAGGCTGTCGTTATAAAAGTAAATGCTGAGTATGCGCAGTCGTTAACAAATCCAGGTGAGAATGAGTTCAGGATTACTGATCCATGTAAACCACTACCACTGTCTGTATTTTGCAATGACAATCTTTCACGGGTCATTTCAATTGATTCAGATATTGATCGGCCTTTAGTAAAGGGAGGGACTTGGTGGGAACGTCTTTTTTATCACAGTTTCCCTGGTGAAAAAACAGTTCAATTATTCAATGAGAATGGCTCGCCAGCATCAATGAAGTTCTCTATGACCCATACAGGATATAGTATTGACAACCCATTTTTCCAAGTTACCAATGAAAGCTTGCAGGCAGATTCAAATGCAAAGTGTAAACTGGTTGATAATATATTGTCAGTAACGGGGGATAGAACGGACACAATTTTTTATGCAATTGATCTAAGCGCACAGAAAACAGGGGGGGTATGTTATAGTGGCGATTTTAGTCTATGGTCAGGTCGTCCTACGCCTCATGTTGGAAAAATAAGAAAATTTTATCTTGGCTATAAACTCACACCAGTCAATATCGGTACCATTAGTAATGGTACATATAAAGGAAAGCTGAGTTTAAGTGTTGGTTCAACTAAGGATATTGATTTTACCAACGCAACGTACCGCTATCCAATCGTTGTTGATCTAGAATTTTCATTAGTAGTTAGAAATCATCTGAAAGTTGTTTTTCCTCCAGCAGGGAATAAAGTTGTTTTACAGCCTGACGGAGGATGGCACCATGGAAACAAAACGCCATCTTTAAGCGGAGTGATGCCCGTCCAGATTGCGAGTAGTATTCCATACTGGATTAAGCTGGAGTGCCAATACCTGAGTGCTGTCGATGACTCGTGCCAGATAAAAAGTGACAAGAATGCCAGTTTGGTCTCTATGTCTATTTATAAAAAGAGTGCAAAAGGCAATGTGTTATTGAGTCCGACAGTGAAGAAAACTTTTGAAAAAAATGAACCAATCTCCAATGGGTTATTTTCTTTTAAAATTAATAAAGATAAAGTGAAGGATATGATGAATTATCCGGGCAGCACATATAAAGGAAATGTAACTATCATCATGGATGCTATGATAGAGCCTGTTTATAACTGAAGTATTTAACAAAGACCGTGCTTATTGGCATAAAAAAACAGGCCACTGTCACTGGTAATGCCCAATCTCAACATGGCGCTCTTTTTCTGGGTGCTGATGGTCTTGACGCTGCGATGCAGGTACTCAGCCACCTGGGTGACAGACATGCCGCTGGCCAATAAACGCACAACTTCGCTCTCCTTGGGGGTGAGTTGAATCGAGGTGGTGTGATGATCCAGCCCGGCTTCGGCCAGCAGGGTTTTCACCGAACTGCCGATATAGCTGTGCCCGGATAATATCTGGCGGATGGCATCGGACAATTCACCGATCACTGCTTTTTTGAGCAGAATACCGCTCACTCCTAGCTGGAGCAGCGACTGCAAGATACCGGCATTGTGGATCTGGGTCAGCACCAGAATAGGCAGGGTGGGATAATCCCGTTTTAATTGCTGGATCATGGTCAAGCCATCGCTGCGCTCATCCCCTGGCATGCTGAAATCGGTGATCAACAGATCACAGCTATGTTGCTGCAATGTGTTTAATAGTTCGGAGACTTGATGCGCCTCGGCAACAATCTCGCAACCAGGTTGGTTATGTGCAATAAGGCTGCGGATCCCGGTCAGTATGAGCGGATGGTCGTCGGCAAGAATGATCTTGAAAGACATAGGTGAGCCCCATATAAAACAGCGAATAATATTTAAACTATCAAACATCTCATTTCTATACTACTTTGCGCACCGCATTTTTTCGAGCGTTAATATGATGTCATTTCCTTCTGGGTTGTCACGATGAGGTGTCCTCTCGTGGTGATATTTCGATGCATGGTCGTCATATTGGTATTTAATATCAGTATATTAAGTCAACCTCTTCTTGCTGAAAGCAAAGTCGCCTTACCCACTATCAAAGTCGGGTTGTTGGTGGGCGGCTGGGGGCCGTATCAACAGTGGGATGGCCATAATGGCAGCGGCTTTAGCGCCGAATTGATGACCATCTTGGCCAAGAACCTTGACTACCAGATTGAGTGGAAAGCATACCCCGACTGGAACCGGTTATATGCGGCCAGTTGCAAAGGTGAGGTCGATATTTTACTGGATGCCTTTCGCTCGGAAGAACGGGAATGTATTTCATACACGCGCCCTTATTATTCATCACCGACCGTGGTCGTGGTACGCCATGACACCTCTTTTTTTCAGGATGTCAGTGCCTTAAGTCAATCCAGGATTGCTATTGAAGCCGGTTTTCTGACCGAAAAGTTGGTCCGTCTCCATTATCCCGATGTCTCTCGTATTCTGTTTCAGGACTCCGGTTCTGCCATGCAGGCTGTGCTCGACAAGCAGGCCGATGCCTATATTGGCAACCTGCATGTTGCCAATCAATTTATTGCCCGGCACCCCGAATTGGCCGTGGTGGCCCAGTCCCCTTTGCTGATGGAGAGCTTGCATCTGGGGATCAGCAAGCGGAAGCCCAGGCTGGGGGTCCGGTTTGACACTGCTATTCAGGCATTGAGTGTGGAAGATCGCAGTGTTCTGGAGCAGCGCTGGTTGGGGGATAACAGCCTGAGTTTCTTGGGGCATAGCGCGTTTTTGCTGCGGCCCGATGAGCGTGAGTGGCTTTCTCGACTTCCTCCGTTGCAATTAGGTTTTATTCAGGGCTGGGAGCCTTTTTCTTACACGGATAACAGTGGCAAGGTGAGCGGTCTTATCGGTGACTATCTTGCGCTGTTCAAGGACAAGCTGGGTCTAGCCTATCGCTACCGCACTGATCAACGTTGGCCCGAGCTGCTGCAGGCATTGCTGCATCAGGAGGTGGACTTGACCATTATTCCAACCCGTATCAGCCAACGCATGGTTGGTTGGGAAATAAGTCAGCCCATTACCGCCTTCCCAGTGATCATCGCCATGGCCCGTGGCAACAGTACAGTGGGCGGCCTTGCCGAACTGGTAGGCAAGCATCTGATCGTGACCGACAGCATGCTCGTTGCCGAGCTAAAGAATCGCATTCCCGATATCAGGGTTAGCGTAGTCTCGGGCCCTGAAGCCGGTCTGGCCATGGTAGCCGCAGGGTCAGGGGATGCTTATATAGGCAATCTGGTGGTAGTGTCGCGCCTTATCAATAAGCAGTTCGACGATAGCCTGCATATAGTGGCGCCCACCCCCTTCAAGGATGAACTGGCTGTTGCAGTGCGTGACACCTATGCTCCCCTGCTGCCGCTGATCAATCGGGTCCTTGTCAGCATGAGTGACAAGGAGAAGCAGCAGATCCGCAATACCTGGCTGGCGGTGAACTACAGCGAAGGGATCCCGTGGCAAAAGCTGATACAAACCCTGATCCCCGTTGGCACGGGTGTCACCTTGTTTATTCTCGCACTCTCCATCGCCTACTGGCGTTTGCGCCAGGAGATCCTGCACCGCCGTCAGGTGGAGGAGGCTCTGGCGCGGGCCAAGGAGATCGCCGAGCATGCGGCCAGCAAGAAGGCTGAATTTTTGGCCACCATGAGCCATGAGATCCGTACCCCCATGAACAGCATCGTCGGCATGGCGGAGCAGCTGAGCTTCACGTCGCTCGACCTGGAGCAGCGGCAGATGGTTGCCATCATCAACCGGGGGGCCGAGGGGCTGTTGCAACTGATCGGCAATGTACTCGATTACTCCAAGCTGGATGTGGGCAAGATGGCGCTGGCGCCGAGCTCTTTTTTGCTGCGCGAACTCATCGACAGCGTGTTGACCATGATCAGCAGCGAGGTACAACGCAAGGGGCTGCAGTGTTACCTGCGTGTCGATGATGAGGTGGGCGCCCGCTTCACTGGGGATCTGCTGCGACTCAAGCAGGTGTTGTTCAACCTGGTCAGCAATGCCATCAAGTTCACCGAGCGCGGCTTTATCGAACTCTCCATCAAGCTGGAGGCGCAAACAGACGGGGAGCAGCGGTTGCTGATCGGGGTGCAGGATACCGGCATCGGCATGAGTACCGAGGCGCAGGCCCGTATCTTCTATGCCTTTGAGCAGGCAGATGGCGCCACCACCCGCAGTTATGGCGGGACCGGGCTTGGTCTTAGCATCAGTCATACCCTGGCCGAATTGATGGGGGGAGAGATCAGGCTGGAAAGCGCGCCCGGGCTTGGGACTTTCATCGGGCTCTCGGTCACGTTACCTCTTGAGCTGCGCCGTGAATATGACTCCATTCTCATGGGGTTGCGTGCCTTTATAGCACTGGAGGATGGCAAGCTGCGCCATACCTTGCGCCTGCACCTGCTGTCGTTGGGCGTGCAGATAAGCGATGAACGGCAGGGGGCCGACTTGCTATTTGCCGATGGGGCGGATCTCTCTGAGCCCTGCATCTCTGTTGCCCCACTGGGCAATGCGCTGGGTTATCAGTTGCGTGAAGGGCGTTACTGGCTCAACAGCAATCCCTTGACCTGGCAAGCGGTGCGGGAGGTGTGCTATCGCCAGCTGGGCCAGGGTGAGCAACTGCTGCCCGACCCTATTCCCGTGGCGCCAACTTCCCGGCCTTTGCCATACCGGCTGCTGGTGGTCGAGGATCATCATCTTAATCAGGTATTGGTGCAGCGCCAGCTCAAGCAGCTCAATCTGGTGTGCGATCTGGCCGAGAATGGCCAGCAGGCGCTCGCCATGCTGGCACAGCACAGTTACGACCTGATCCTGTGTGATTGCCAGATGCCGGTGATGGATGGCTACGACTTTACCCGTCAGGTGCGCACTGTTGAGGGACTGGCGCGGCTCCCCATCATCGCCATGACCGCCAACGTGATGCCGGAGCAGGCGCAGCGCTGCCTGGTGGCAGGCATGAATGATGTGCTGGGCAAACCCGTGCTGTTGGACGGGCTTCGCCAGATATTGATGAAGTGGCGCATATTGTCCGTCCCCAAACTGCTTGATGTGACATCCCTGCAGACGTTTTTCGGCGTTGGGGAGCCTTTTGAGCAGATGATGACGCTGTTTCGTCAGGAGCTGGAACAATCCCTTGCTTTGGTACATGACGACGACAAGGGGCTGGCTAACTGGGTGCACCGTCAGGCCGGCACCATCTCCATGATGATGGTAGATGACTTGGCGCAGCAGGCCTGGCATCTGGAGGAGAAGATCC
Organism: Aeromonas sp. 5HA1; assembly: GCF_029237245.1. NCBI lineage: Bacteria > Pseudomonadati > Pseudomonadota > Gammaproteobacteria > Aeromonadales > Aeromonadaceae > Aeromonas > Aeromonas sp. 5HA1. The sequence goes on along the minus strand of NZ_JAACFW010000001.1, from coordinate 314,656 downwards.
GCAAGGAGGGGGCCGAGCTGTGTGGGGCCGAATTGGCCGGATTCAGAGCTGTGTTGCAGCAGATAGTCGATGAGTTGACTCTGCTGCTTGCCAGTCCTCGGGAAGAGGGATCAGGAAGAGACTGAGCTGAGATAGGAGAACCGGGGCTCACGGATGACATCCGGATGCACGGCTTGCGCCAGCCACGACCAGTCGAGCAGGGGGGTATCCGCCTTGAAGCGCTGGTAGGCCTGACCCTTGGCTATGGTCAGGAACAGCGTGGTCGGCAGGCCGATGCGGTTGGTGTAGCGCACCATGACGTCGCCCTGATAGCTGATCAGCCGCTGTTGCAGCTGTGGCAGCGTCAAGCCGCTTGCTTGTCCCGTCTCATCCCAAATCTCAAACATGGCGCGCTATGTCCCTGAAAGGTATGAAGGCTACTGTTTCTAAAAGTAGCGGATGATGCAATTGTCAGATCTGACAGTGTCAAATGGATGCAATTTTAAAAAGCAAAAACCCGGCACCAGGCCGGGTCTTCTAAATGATGGTGGAGGGAGAAGGATTCGAACCTTCGAAGGCAGAGCCGTCAGATTTACAGTCTGATCCCTTTGGCCGCTCGGGAACCCCTCCACAGGGGTAAAGCATAGGTTATTCAGCCATTGCAATCGGGAAAATGGTGGAGGGAGAAGGATTCGAACCTTCGAAGGCAGAGCCGTCAGATTTACAGTCTGATCCCTTTGGCCGCTCGGGAACCCCTCCACGGGGTATTTCCTGATTGTCACTGCATTTGCACTTGAATGGTGGAGGGAGAAGGATTCGAACCTTCGAAGGCAGAGCCGTCAGATTTACAGTCTGATCCCTTTGGCCGCTCGGGAACCCCTCCCCAAGTGCGAGGCGCATACTACCAGATCCGGCAGCTTTGTGAACCCCTTCTGGTGATATCTGGCGACAAAAAAGTGCGAGTCGGTCATTTTTTGATATCTTTCGCTCATTTTTCATCCTTATCAACGACTTCTACACTGATTGCCGGCATGAAAGCGGCGAGTCGCCCGCGCGTCCCAGCCTTGATGGAGAAGCATGCCATGGAGAGCTTGCCAGCATTTTATACTGAAAATATGGCCTCATCATGTAACTGTGATGGCTGACCGGTTCATGGATGGACATTGCTGCTGCGCCATTTTACTCTCACCATGTTATTCAACTGTTAACATGGACTGTGGACTCTTCTATGCAGCCTCTCGATATTGCCGTGTTGCGCGGCCAGTTTCCCGCCCTCAATCAACTGGTTGATGGCAAGACCCCCATCTTCTTCGACGGCCCGGGCGGCGCCCAGGTGCCTCACTCAGTGCTCACCGCCATGACTGACTATCTCGGCCGCTTCAACGCCAATCTGGGGGGGCCTTTTTTCTCGGCCCGAGCCACGGAGCAGCAGGCACAGCGAGCCAGAGAGGCAGTGGCGACCCTGCTTGGGGCGGACAGAGCTGAGGAGATCGTCTTTGGCGCCAACTTCACCACCCTGACGTTTGCGGTCAGCCGCGCTCTGTCACGGGAGTGGCAGGCGGGGGACGAGATCATCGTCAGTGGGCTGGATCACTACTCCAATGTGTCGAGCTGGCAGCAGGCGGCGGCTGATCGCGGCGTTGTGGTGCATCAGGTGAGGGTAGATGTGGCGAACGGCGGGCTCGACTACGGGCATCTGCTCAGCCTGCTGGGCCCCAAGACCCGGCTGGTCGCGGTGACGGCGGCTTCCAATACGACGGGTACTCTGGTCGATATCCCTCGCATCGCCGATGCCGTGCACGGGGCCGGGGCGCTGCTCTATGTGGATGCTGTTCATTTTGCCCCTCACGAGCGCATTGACGTGCAGGCCTGGGATTGTGACTTTCTCGGCTGCTCCGCCTACAAGTTCTTCGGTCCGCACCTTGGTATCCTGTATGGCAAGCACCGCCATCTGGAGCATTTCACCCCTTACAAGGTGGAACCTGCAAAGAATGTGGCGCCCGGCAAGTGGGAAACCGGCACCCAGAGCTGGGAAGCGCTAGCCGGAGTCGAGGCCACCATAGGGTATCTGGCCTCCCTCTCCGGGCTGGATGCGGCCGAACATGATCTGGAGGCCCGTCTCGATCTGGCATTTTCCCGCAGCCACGCCCATGAGCAACAGCTCAGCGCCCATCTGCTGGCCAAGCTGGCCGAGCGCCCCTGGTTTACCCTGCATGGTATCAATGACAGCCAGGGGCGCACCCCCACCTTCGCCCTCACCTCTAACCGCCATACGCCGGTCGAGATGGCGGAATTTCTAGGCCAGCATCAGGTCTGTAGCTGGGCCGGCCACTTCTATGCGCTGGCGCTGGTGGAACAGTTGGGGGTGAGCGAGGGGGTCTTGCGGATAGGTTGCATGCACTACAACACGTTGGCCGAGATCGACCGGCTGTTTGCCCTGCTCGACGACATGCCCGCCTGAAACAGTTGTGCCCGGCAGGCCGGGCACATTTTGCCAGTGGCTGAACGCGCGCTTTATCGACCCACTATGGCGTGGTGAATATCCTGCAGCGGCAGTATGTGACGGGCGGCCCCGAGCTTGATGGCCTCCTTGGGCATGCCGAACACCACGCAGGATGCCTCATCCTGGGCGAAGGTGTTGGCCCCCGCCTCCAGCATTTCCCGTAACCCGCGAGCGCCGTCATCTCCCATGCCCGTCATTATGATGCCGGTGGCATTGCCGCCGGCAAACTTGGCGACCGAGCGAAACAGCACATCCACCGAGGGGCGATGGCGGTTGATGAGGGGGCCATCCATGACATCGACGTGATAATAGGCGCCGCTGCGCTTGAGCAGCATGTGCTTGCCGCCGGGGGCTATGAGTGCCAGACCCGGAATGACCCTGTCATTGCTTTTGGCCTCTCTCACCTCGATCTGGCACAGGTTGTTGAGCCGCTCGGCAAAGGAGGCGGTGAACTTCTCCGGCATGTGCTGCACTATGACGATGCCGGGACAGACCCGCGGCAGGTTCGTCAGCACGGCTTCCAGTGCCTGGGTACCGCCGGTAGAGGTACCGATCGCCACGATCCGCTCCGTGGTCTGGGCCATGGCATGCTGGCTTGCCGGCGGCATGATGGCATCGGCGCTGAGTTTGGCCGCCACGATCAACGGGGGCGCCTTGCCTAGCCGTTTGACATTGGCTTGGGCGGCGGCGCGCACCGCCATGGCCAAGGCTTGTGCCGACTCCTGCAAGAAGCTTTTGAGGCCGACCGTGGGCTTGGTGATGATGTCCACCGCTCCGGCGGCCATGGCCTGCAGCGTGGTTTCCGCGCCTTTCTCCGTCAGGGACGAGCAGATGACTACCGGGGTAGGGTGTTCGGCCATGATCTTGGTGAGGAAGGTGATGCCATCCATGCGTGGCATCTCCACATCCAGCACTATCACGTCGGGCCACTCCTTTTTCAGTTTTTCCAGAGCAAACAGCGGATCCGAGGCGGTGGCTATCACCTTGATGTCCGGCTCCTGTTCGAGAATGGCCTGTAACACCTGCCTGACCACGGCGGAGTCGTCCACCAGCATGACCTTGATCTGTTTCATTCCCGTTCCCTTAACGATGTGGCAGCCGATGATGACGAACCCAGACATTGCCGCTGGCCAGTTCAAAGATCAGGCTTCTGTGTCCTGCATGTCCGAGATGATGGGCCTTGATGGTCAGGCCCAGGTGCTGCGTTAGTTGCCAGGCTGCCTTGATGTTCTTGATGGCCACATTCATGGTGGTGAGTGTCTGCTGTTCTATAAACATGTTGCCGCCGCCGAACAGTTTGACCTCATAGTCGTGAATGGGGGCGGGGTACTTGCTTATTTCATTGATAAATAACTGGATTGCTTCATCGGCATAGCGGCCATCCAGTGGGTCATCGCTGCGAGCCCGGCTTGGCAGCATGTAGTGGCACATGCCACCCCGTTTCTGCTCCGGATGCCACATGGTAATGGCGACACAGGAGCCCAGATGGGTGCGAATGATGGTATCATCCTGGCCAAAAAAGAACTCTCCTGGTTGCAGCATGATCTCTTTCATTCTGAAACCCTCATGGTTTCAGATAGATGGACGGCGACACCAGTTGCAAGCCGTGGGGCAGGCCGTTCAGGCTTTCCGCATGGCTGACGATGAGGTAGCCCCCCTTCTTCAAGCGCGGCACCAGACGCTGCAGCACTTGTCCCTTGGTGTCCCGGTTGAAATAGATCATCACATTGCGGATCAAAATAATGTCGAACATGCCGATGTCGGGCAGCTCCTGATTCAGATTGATGTGGCGAAACTGTACCTTGTCCCTGAGCTTGCGATCGATGATGAAGGTTCCCTCCTGAAATCCCACACCCTTCAGGCAGTACTTCATCAGGAAGGAGAGCGGAATATTGTGGGCTCGTTCCATGGGATATTGCCCCGCTCTCGCCTGTTCCAGCACCCTGGTCGAAATATCCGAGGCGATTACTTCCCAATTGCCCTGGCTCAATGTCTCGGCCAGGGTCATGGCCAGGCTGTAAGGCTCTTCGCCCGATGAGCTGGCCGCGCTCCAGACTCTCACCCCCCTCTCTTTTGGCAGTCGTGCCAGTACCTTCTCGCTGAGAAACTCGAAGTGCTTTGGCTCCCTGAAAAAGTAGGTCTCGTTGGTGGTGAGCAGATCCAGCGCGACCTGCAGCTCGGCCCCCCTCTGGTTCATGATCAGGCTGAAATAGTCACCATAGCTCTCCAGCTCATAGTGGCAGAGCCGTTTTGACAGCCGGCTGGCGACCAGGGCTTTCTTGGCCGGTGACAGATCAATGCCCGCCGTCTGGTGGATCCAGCGTTGAAACTGCGCAAATTCATCATCATGCAACTGGGTCTGATACACGGTCGGACTCCCTGTGGCGATAGGGTTGGGTCGGGGGATCCATGCTCACCCGGCCCCTCGATTAAAACCGGACAAAATCCCCATCGTTGCGGGGGCGAGGGGAGGCGCCGAAGCCATCCTGCCCATTGCCGTCAGTCACGAATCGTCCTCGGGTAGCAGTACGGGGGGGGGCGGCTTTCTGACTCGCGCCGCTTTTGTGTTGCTCCAGGGTGAAGAACTCCATGGCCAGTTGCAGTTGCTCGGCCTGGCTGCTCATCTCCTCTGCGGTGGCGGCCAGCTCCTCGCTGCAGGAAGCATTTTGCTGGGTCACCTGGCTTAACTGATTCATGGCGATGTTGATCTGGCTGACGCCGGTGGATTGTTCAGCGGAGGCTGCGCTGATCTCCTGCACCAGATCCGAGGTCTTGTTGATGGAGGGCACCATCTGGTCGAGCAGGCGACCCGCTTTCTCCGCCATGTCGACGCTGCTGGACGCCAGCTCGCCGATCTCCTGGGCGGCTACCTGACTGCGCTCCGCCAGCTTTCGTACCTCGGCGGCAACCACCGCAAAGCCTTTGCCATGATCTCCCGCCCGCGCCGCCTCTATGGCGGCGTTGAGGGCCAGCAGATTGGTCTGGTACGCGATGTCATCTATGATGCCGATCCGCTTGGCGATCTGCTTCATGGCATCGACCGTGAGCTTGACCGCTTCACCCCCTTCCATCGCCTCTTTGGCGGCCTTGCTGGCCATGCCATCCGTGATCTGGGCGTTGTCTGTGTTCTGGTTGATACTGGCACTCATCTGCTCTATGGAGGCGCTGGTCTGCTCCATGCTGGATGCCTGCTCGCTGCTCGACTGGCTGATGGATTGGGCGGTGGCGCTGACTTGCTCAGAGGCGCTGGAGAGGTTGTCAGAAGCCCCTCTGACCTCTGTGACTATGTTGGTCAGCGAGACTATGGTCTGATTGAGGGAGTCCTTGGTGGTGCCGAACACACCAGGATAGTCGGCCTCGATCGTCTGGGTCAGATCGCCCCTGGCCAGGCATTGCACCACCCTGATGACGTCGTTGAGGCTGGTGTCTATTACCTCGGCAATGTGATTGATGCCTTCCCCCAGTGTCTGGAAGAAGCCGCTCTTGCCGGTCAGATCCATGCGGCGGTGCAGCTCGCCCTTGATCACTGCCTGCACTATCTCCGACATTTCCCGCTCGATAGAGACCTCTTTGGTGCGATCCGACCACTCGACCACGGATCCCAACCGCTCGCCATCGTCGCCGAACACAGGGTTGGCGATGAGGGAGAAGGTGCGCCCGCCGAGCAGTATCTGGGTTTGGTAGGTGTTGTTCAGCTTGGCCAGCATGCTGCGTTGATGGCCGGGATTTTTGTGGAAGCTGTCGATGTTGGCACCCATCAGGGTGGCGGAGTTGAAGCTGTAGAGCTCTTTTTTAATGTCGGACTCGGCCTCGTTCAGCATTGCCCTGACAGACTCGTTCATGTAGATGATGTTGAGGTCTGTGTCGGCAATCATCACGTTGGTAGTGGCACCATCGAGCGCCTTCTTGACCCGCAGGCTTTCGGCGGCGGCGAGCTTGGCCGCAGTGTTTGCCGCTTTCACCTCGTTTTCGATGGCGATTTCCTTGGTCCGGTCGGCCCACTCCACCACTGAACCGAGTCGCTCTCCGCTGTCGTTGAAGACAGGGTTGGCAATGAGGGAGAAGATGCGGCCACCGACCGAGATCTGCGCGCGGTAGGTCTTGTCCAGCTTGGCCAGCATGCTGCGCTGGTGGGACGGATCCTTGTGAAAGGTATCTATGTTCTTGCCCATCAGTTGTCTGGTGTCGAAGTTGGGCAGATCCTTGCGGATGTCGGATTCCGCCTGCCCCAGCATGGCGAGCACGGCTTCATTCATGTAGACGATGTCGAGGTTGTTATCGGCGATCATCACATTGGTCGAGGCGCCATCCAGCGCCTTGCGTACTCGCAGGTTCTCGTCATAGAGCGCCTGATTGTCACTGATGGTAGTGAGGCTGCTGCTGAGCCGCTGCCCCAGCAGCGTGATCACGGCATTGAACTCCTGACAGAGCTCCCGCAGTGGGCCGCTGAGTGTGCCCGGTTCAAGCTGGGTTGGCAGGTCACCCTGTGCTATCCCTTGCTGCAGGGTGCGTGTGGCGCCTATCAGCTGGGTCAGTTCTGTTTGCAGCAAGGCATGCGCGTTGCCGTTGCCGAAGAGATTGCCAAAGAATGATTGAGTCATGAGCCTTATCCTTGTGCGACATGCCATTGCTGTGTGGTGTGAGCGTCACCCTTGCTGTTTTTAATACCCTGCTTAAGGGGTTTGCACTCTGTGCTCCAGCTGCCGTTCCTGCTGCTGGGTCAGTTCGCTGAGTTGTGCCATTTCGTCGATGGAGAGCACCTTCTCGGTATTGATGAGAATGACGAACTTGCCATTCACCTTGCCCATGCCGCTAATGAAGTCGGCCCGGATGTGAGCCCCGAAGCTGGGGGGCGGCTCTATCTCGTCGCAGGGAATGGTCAGCACCTCAGATACCGAATCCACTACGACGCCTATGTCCTGATTGCCATGCTCCGAGTCATCCGGGTGTATTCCTTCGATGATGACGATGCAGCTGCGGCGAGTGATGCTGGAGGGTGCATTGCCAAAGCGGGCATTGAGATCCACCACTGATACCACAGCTCCCCTGAGGTTTATCACGCCCCGGATGAAGCTTGGCATCATGGGGATAGGGGTGATGTTGCCGTACTCGATGATCTCTTTGACCCCGAGAATATTGATGGCAAACATCTCGCCATTGATCAGGAATGTCAGGTATTGGGCGTCGCCCTGATTGTCATGGGCCAGTGTGCTTGGGGGCGCGGCCACTTCGGTTGACATGCTCATGGGTCTCTCCGGTTAAAAGCGGACAAAGTCGGCTTCGTCAACCAGGGGTTGCGGCGCCGTGTTGCCGTGCAGCGGGTGTTGGGCAGGCATGACAAACTTGCCTCTGGGGGCCGAGCCTCTATGCGAGTTGTCACTCGGCTTTGAGGGCTTGGCCAAGTTTGCCAGCGAGAAGAAATCCATGGTTTGCTGCAGCTCGTTGGCCTGGGAGCTCATCTCCTCGGCGGTGGCGGCGAGTTCTTCGCTGCTGGCCGCGTTCTGCTGGGTCACCTGGTTAAGTTGACTCATGGCCATGCTGATCTGGTTGGCGGCGCTGGCCTGTTCGCCGGATGCCGCATTGATCTCCTGCACCAGATCGGATGTCTTGCGAATTGAAGGCACTATCTTGTCGAGCAGGCTGCCTGCCTTTTCCGCGGTATCGACGCTGCTGGAAGAGAGCTCGCCTATCTCCTGCGCCGCTATCTGGCTGCGTTCGGCCAGTTTGCGCACCTCGGCGGCCACCACGGCAAATCCCTTGCCGTGTTCACCAGCCCGTGCCGCCTCAATGGCAGCATTGAGTGCCAGCAGATTGGTCTGGTAGGCGATGTCATCGATGATGCTCACCTTGCGGGCGATTTGTTGCATCGCCGCCACGGTTTGCTGCACCGAGCGACCCCCTTCGGTGGCTTCAAGCACGGCGCCGCTCGCCATGTTGTCGGTGACTTTTGCGTTGTCGGTATTCTGGTTGATGCTGGCGCTCATCTGTTCGATGGAGGCGCTGGTCTCCTCGACGCTTGCGGCCTGTTCGCTGGTGGCCTGGCTCAGGGATTGAGCCGTGGTACTGACCTGATTGGAGGCGTTGGTGAGGTTGTCGGCGGCGTTGCGCACCTCTTCGATAATGGCGGTCAAGGCGTCTATGGTGCTGTTGAGGCCATCCTTGGTCTGACCAAAAATGCCCGGGTAGGGTTGCTCAATTTTCTGGGTCAGGTCTCCCTGAGACAGGGCGGTGGCGATGCGCATCACATCCTTGAGGCTGGTGTCAGTAACATTGGACAACTGGTTCAGCAACTCGGACAAGCGCTTGATGTACCCCTGCCGATTGTCCAGCGCTATCTTGTAGCTGAAATCCCCCTTCTCGACGGCCGCTGTGACCAGGGTTTCAATGTCATTGATGAGAGAGGTCAGCTTGTTGACCATGTTCTGCATGGCCATCAGCAGTTGGCCTGCTTCATCATGGGCACCAATGGTGATGGTGACATCCAGATTGCCTTCTGCCAGGTGGTTGGCTACCTGCAGCGCCTGATTGATGGGGGCAATGATGCTGCGAATGAGGACGATGCCAAACCAGGCAGCTGCCACTATGCCTGCTGTTATCCCCCCCATCATGGTGAGCAGCATGGTGTCATACCAGGATTGGGCCCGCTCATATTCGGATTTGGCGACATCCAGTTGCAGGTTGACCAGCTCGGTTATCTTGTTGCCGATGGGGTCGATGGAGCCATAAAGTTTGCCGTCAAAGTCATTGAGCGTACCAGTGATGACACCGCGTTGGGTCGAAAGAAATTGCTCCAGCTGGGAGATATCGCGATCCGCCGCGCTGAACAGGCTGCCCGCCTCTGCTGATAGTTTCTGTTCTGCACCCGTTAATTCGGTGGACTGATAGTGCTGCCACTCCTGCTTGATCTGCTGCTGGGCCTGCTGGATATGTTGCAGCGCATCTTCGGCACTGGTGAGACCCGCATTGGCCTTGTTGACGTTGTCTATGATGGCGACGGCGTAATTGTCGGAGATGGTTTTCAACTGTTTGAGCGGTACCACCCGGTCGTTATACACCCTCTGCAGGCCCTGATTGCTGCTCTGCATGTTGTAAAGTCCCAGCCCGCCCACCGCCAGCAGCAGCACGCATAACAGGCAGAGCAAGATGGTGAGGCGCATTTTAATGGTGGAGTTTTTGAACATGACTGGCTCCTGGCGTTAATTGGCTCTTGGTTGGGTTTGCATGCGAGGAATGGCGTACTGGCTCAGCTGACCCAGCTCCTGATCGATGGCATGTTGAATGAGGGAGGGGATGTCCAGGATCAGGGCGACCTCACCACCCCCCAAAATGGTGGAGCCACTGATCCCCTGCAGGCGCTGAAACAGCTTGCCGAGCGGCTTGATGACGGTCTGGAACTCCCCCAGCAGCTCGTCGACCACCAGCCCGGACTTCTTGCCGCCGTGACTGACGACGACGATGTTTTCCCTGCGTCCTCTTGCCCCCTCGACGTCGAAGTAGTGCTGAAGCCGGACAAATGGCAACACCTCACCACGCAGATTGATGTAGTTGCGTCCCTGGGTGTCAGCCAGTGCACTCTGGGTCAGCTCCACGCATTCGATCACCATGTCGAGCGGGATGACGTAATGGGTGGTGCTGACTCGAACCAGGAAGCCGTCGATGATGGCCAAAGTCAGTGGCAGCCTGATTTGAACCCGGGTGCCTTGTCCCGGCTTGCTGTCCAGCTCGACGCTGCCGCGCAGGGCCGTGATGTTGCGTTTGACCACGTCCATCCCGACGCCCCGGCCCGAGAGGTTGGTAACGGCCTCGGCGGTAGAGAAGCCTGCCTCGAAGATGAGCTGATAGATCTCCTGATCCGTCAATGTTGCGCCGGCGGCCACCAGCCCCCGCTCCTGCGCCTTTTGCAGGATCCTTGCCTTGTTGAGCCCGGCACCGTCGTCCAGGATCTCGATGACGATGCTGCCGGAGTCGTGATAGGCGTTGAGGGTCAAGGTGCCTCTTGCCGGTTTGCCGGCCGCGAGGCGCTGCTCGGCCGACTCTATGCCGTGATCCATGGAGTTGCGAACCAGATGCATCAAGGGATCGCCAATCTTCTCCACCACTGACTTGTCGAGCTCGGTATCTCCGCCCGTGATGACCAGCGCAATGTCCTTGTTCAGCTCGTGGCTGACATCCCGCACGACCCGCTGGAAGCGGTTGAAGGTGTCGCCGATGGGCACCATACGCAGGTGCAAGGCCCCGTCCCGGATCTCTTCAACCAGCATGGCGATGGTGGAGTTGGCCTCCTGCAGCTGGCTGTCCCGCGAGCGCTGTGCCAGCAGGCTGGCACCCGAGCTGGCGACCACCAGCTCGCCGACCAGATTGATCAGCTCATCCAGTTTGTCGGCGTGCACCCGAACGTAGCGTCCCTCCTTGTTTTTGTTCTCCTTGTTCTGGTTCTGTTTCTTGAGCGCCGCGTCCACCACGACTCCGTCGACTGCGCCCTGAGCGACCAGTATTTCTCCCAGCTTGCTGTTCTCTGTTCGCTGGTCGTCATGCTGAGTTTGCAGGCCCAGAGCCAGTTCGCTTGCCGTCAATGCTCCTGTCTTGACCAGCAGTTGCCCCAGCATGTCGTTGTCTTCCGGCAATTCATTGATGAGGTTTATGTATTCAGCAATCTTGCTATGCGGGGGCAGTATGGTGATGCGGCAGTCGTCACGTACGAATTCAAACACATCGCTCAGGGTGCTCTTGTCGGCCTGGGTATCGACATCGAGTTCATAGCCGAGGTAGCAGGTTTCCGGATCAAAATGTTCCCAGTCGGGCAGGGCATCGTGGAGGGTTTCGATGGCGCAGAGGGTACCCATGGTGCCGAGATAACGTAAAAACGAGGTGGGATCCATGCCGTTACGCAGAACATCCGGGCCAAAGCGCAGAGAGATGTGCCACAGGGAAGTGGCGCTGGTGTGCCCCTCCTCCTTGCTGACCGGGTCCGGGGTGGTTGACGCAGTGCGCTCCGGCAGCTGGCTCTGGCTGGCAGTTTGATGCCGAGCCAAATTAAGCCTCAGCTGAGCGTCTTGCGCCAGTTCATCGTCCCCTGGCGCCGACCCTAGCTCTGCAACCAGATAGACCAGCCGCTCGATATGATCCCGGCTCTCCAGCAGATCCTTGATGAGCGCAGTCGTGATCCCCAGTTGCTGATTGCGCACCTGATCGAGCAGATCCTCGACTATGTGGGTAAAGCTGACGATGGGCTGCAAGCCGAACAGGCCAGCGGAGCCCTTGATGGTATGTGCCGCCCGAAAGATGGCACCGATCAGCTCGCTGTTCTCCGGGTCGTTTTCCAGGGTCAGCAGGGAAGACTCCATCTCTTCCAGCAGTTCGCGTGCCTCGGCTATATAGGTTTGCAGGGCCTGATCAAGATTGATGCTCACGAATGCCTCCTTGTCACTGGGACTGCCTAGGCGTGATCTGCGTGGGGAATAAGGGTGGGATCGCCAAAGAAAGCAGCCAGCTGGCATAGCTCCAGCGCATCGAGCACCGCATGGCTGTGCATGACCAGATGCAGCGGATAACCCCCTTGCTGCATCGTTTTCTTGGCGGCCAGCAGCAGTTGCAGTCCGGCGCTATCCATCTCGGATACCCCAGAAAGATCCAGCTCCAGCGTCTGCTGGCGGTAGAGCAGGGGCGTGAGTGCCTGTTTGAGCTCGGCGGCGGTATAGATGGTCATCTCCCCCGATACTTTGACCAGGGTCTTGTGCTCACCCGTCTCTATGTGCAGCGGCATGGTCGCCTCCAGGCTCAGGGCATGATGAGCTTGGCGACGGCCGCCAGCATCTGGTCTGGCTGGAACGGCTTGACCACCCAGGCCTTGGCCCCGGCTGCTTGTCCTTCCTGCTTCTTGCTGTCCTGGGATTCCGTGGTCAGCATGATGACGGGGGTGAACTTGTAGCTGGCCAGTTTCTTGGCCTCCTTGACGAAGCTGATGCCGTCCATGTTCGGCATGTTGACGTCGCTGATGATGAGATTGATCTTCTTGCCGTCGAGTTTTCTGAGGGCATCCTTGCCATCGCAGGCTTCCATCACCTCGTATCCGGCTCCCTTGAGTGTCATGCCGACCACTTGGCGAATAGTTGCCGAGTCATCCACGATCAGGACTGTTTTGGGCATAGTTGTCTCCTAGAAAAAAGTGACGTCTGCATTGCTGGATGCGTTGACCACAGCGGCTTGGCGGCGGCCGTGGTGAATATTGCGTTGTTCATCGGTGGCATAGGAGAGCTCCATCTCAGCCAGCCAGCTGTCTGCATCGATCTGGAGGGGGCCGGATTGATGGGGCCTGTTGCGGGAAGAAACCAGGTGGTCATAGAGACTGTCCATGTTCTGGCGTACGTGGTTGAGTATTTGACTGACCCTATCCTGGAACTGTAACGACACTATGACATCGGAGATCTCCCTGTGGATCCCTGCGCTCTCGCTCTGCAGCAAGGCGGCTGATTCCGACAGGCTGGTGGTGGCCATACGAAAGCGCTCCAGTACTTGCTCGATGGCACGCTCAGAGTCGCTGACCGCGGCTTGGTCTCGTGCGGCGGCGCTTTCTGCTATCTGGAAGGCGCGACTGATACCTGTGTTGATGGTGTCGACCTTGTCCGTCATCTTTTGGGCTGTCTCGCTGGAGAGGCGTGAGAGAGTGCGGACTTCGTCGGCCACCACGGCAAAACCACGACCTGCCTCACCGGCCCGCGCGGCTTCGATGGCGGCATTGAGCGCCAGCAAGTTGGTCTGGGAGGCTATCTTGGCCACGTCGAGCGCCATGGTATTGAGTTCTATGGTGTAGGCGGTGAGGGTCTTGATCTCTGCCAGCATGGCGTCGCGATTGGCCTGCGCCGAATGCATGATGGTGAGCACCTGATTGAGCTGGGCCTGACTCTCGGCGAGTACGGCGGCCATGCCTGCCGACTTTGCCCCCCCCAGATCCCCGGCAGCATCGTGTGAGGCGGCTACCGCCTCTTCCAGCTTGGTGGTGAGCCCCGCAAAGCGCTGGGTCAAATCGATCATGGCCTCTTCGGTTTGCAGTCGAGAGTTTTCAATCTGTTGTGACCAGATGGGGACGGCCTTTTCACACACCTGCTCGAGCCCGATGATGGAATGGTTGAGCTGGGCTGCTGACCAGGTATGAGCCTGCTCCTCTTCGTGGGGTCTTGACTCCTGCTTGTTGTGATAGTGGTGTGAGTTCCACACGGCGGCGCCCAGCGCCAGCGCGCCGTTGGCAAGCAGATAAGGCAGGGGGCTGCCGGCCAGCACCAGCAAGAGGGTGCTGAGCAGGCCTATGCCCAGGCAAGATGCCCAGCTCACCGGGTCCCAGAATGCAGTGGTCTCTGCCGTTTTGTGATCTGTCATACGCGAACTCATCCCTGCATGTGAGTTGAGATGGGAACCCGCTGCTCTCCCGCTGGTGACAAGAAGGATGAGCTGCGCCTGAACCCATAGTTACAAATGGCTCAGTAAGGTTAGCGCAAAAAAAGTACTTGGTTGCGAATTGGTCTTATTCGGGGGGGAGTACTGAGAAAACTGGAATATGGATGCGGTAGCGTGGTGATGAACTAACGAGTGGGAAGGCGGTGAAGGGAGAAGAGAGGAGCCTGATGATCAGGCTCCCGATGAAGATCAGGCCTGGTTGGCGTGGGCCTTCTGGCAGCCTTCGACGGCGTGGGCAATCAGCTCCAGCGCACTCTTGTCGCACGGAGGCAGTTCGGCATCGCATTGGCCGACAGGAGTAACGCGATCGCCCCATTTGATGATGGCTGCGCCCCAGGTCAGACCGGCACCGAAGGCGGCGGTGAGCAGATAGGAGTTCGGCTTGACGCGGCCTTGCTCCAGCGCTTCACACAGGGCGATGGGCACGGTAGCGGCGGAGGTATTGCCGTAGTTTTCGATGTTGACCATCACCTTTTCCATGGGGGCGTTCATGCGCTTGGCCAGAGTCTCGATGATGCGGATGTTGGCCTGGTGCGGCACTATGAGATCGACCTGTTCAGGGTCTATGCCAGCTTGAGCCAGCACTGAGCTGGTGGCTTCTCCCATGCCGCGCACGGCGCGTTTGAAGATCTCTGGCCCTTCGAAGTTGAAGGTGAAGAGGCCATCGACATCGGCAAAACGCACTCGATCGGTACCAAAGTTCGGGACGTGCAGTATTTCCCGCGCCTCACTGTCACAACCGAGCTTGTTGGCGATAAGGCCGCACTCCTGCTCGCTTGCTTCGATCACTACGGCACCTGCGCCATCACCAAACAGCACGGCAGTGTCCCGGCGTGCCCAGTCCAGCAGATAGGTCAGGCGCTCGGCGCCGATCACCAGTACCCTCTTCATCATGCCAGTCTGTACCAGCGAGGTGGCGACGGAGAGGGAGTAGACGAAACCGGTACAGGCGGCGTTGAGATCGAACACGGCGGCGTTGACGGCGCCGAGCTTCTTCTGCACCGCAGAGGCCGCGCTCGGCAGCAGATTATCCGGGGTAGCTGTGGCCAGTATGATGCCATCGAGATCGCTGGCGTCGAGACCGGCACAGGCGAGGGCGCGACGACCGGCCAGGGTGGCGAGATCCGAGGTGCTGACATGGGAGATCCGGCGGGCCTTGATACCGGTACGCGGATAGATCCACTCATCCGACGTATCCATGATGGTGCTGAGGTCATCGTTGGTCAGCACAGAGGGAGGCAGACATTTGCCCCAACCGGTGATATTGGCGTATTTCATCTTGTTACCGCTTCTCAAAGTGGATCGCCCGCGGGCGGAAAATCGCGCAATTATGCCGCACGAGACAACCACTGTCATCTTGTGGTCATCGTTATCTGAAGGGTTACCTGAGTGGTCATCTGGCTGCAAGGCGGCTCGACAGGTGGCATCTGTGGCCGAAAATAGCGGGAAATTTTGCTTAAAACGAAAGACGCCTCTGCCCTAAGATAGGGCTTTCCACCACGGATGGGGTCACCCCTTGCACAAAGCCAATCTCAACCTGTTGCCTACCCTCAAGGTGTTGCTGGAGACCCGCAACATCAGCCGGGCGGCGGAGCTGCTGCACCTGAGCCAGCCTTCCATCAGCAAGCAGCTCGGCCAGTTGCGCAACGAGTTTGGTGATGAACTGCTGGTGCGTGAAGGGCAACGCTGGTTGCTGACGCCCAGGGCCGAGACGCTGGCGGCTCAGCTGTCTGACTCCCTCTGTGCGCTGGAGCGGCTCTATGAGGCGCCCGGGTTTGACCCTGGCCGCTGCGAGCGGGTATTCAGACTCGCCTCGTCCGATTACGTGGCCCAGCATATTCTGCCGGATATCTGTGCGGCGCTGGCCAGGGAAGCGCCCCTGGCTGCGCTGGAATACAGTCTGTGGGACAAGCGCCAGCTGCCACAGTTGTGGCAATCCGAGCTGGATCTGGTCTCCACTATCACGGATCTGGTGCCGGAGCAGATCCGTGGTCTGCATCAGGGAGAAGATCGGCTGGTAGTGTTGATGGGCAGCCACCACCCGTTGGCGGGCAATCCTCTAGGCCTGGATGAGTATCTTGCCTGGCCCCATCTGCAGGTGAGTGGCGGTGGCGACAAGGACAGCCCGGTAGAGCAGGTGCTGGCGCCGCAGGGGCTGCTTCGGCGCTGGTTTGCCCGTGTACCTTTCTTTCAGGCTGCGGTGGAGGTGTTGCTGCGCACCGATTGCCTGATGACGACGCCTGCCCATATTGCCTGGCAGCTCTCCCGCGAGCACGGGCTCACCTTTCAGGATCTGCCGTTTGCGACTCGATCCCAGCAGTATCATCTGCTGTGGCATCAGCGCCATCATCAGGATCCTGCCCACAAGTGGTTTCGCGAGCTGGCTTACCCCTTCTTGCGGGAGCACCTGCAGCGCACCATTGCCGAGAGCCGAAAGCTGCTGGTTCGTGCCCGCTAGCCCAGTCAGTTGTACCAGACTATAGCCATTGGCTATGGAATCTATTCACAACTTTCACTTCTGGCATAACAAGCCGCCCCTTACCCTGAGCCCAGGTATTTACATTCAGCGTGCAGACAAGGAAAGGGTATGGAATTGACGAGTTGGCTGGCACTGGCCGCGATCTGTGTAATGGGGGCTATCAGCCCGGGGCCGAGTCTGGCGTTGATCATTCGCAACACTGTGCAGGGTGGGCAGGGGCACGGGGTGGCGACCGCCCTCGGCCACGGCTTTGGGGTGGGGATCTATGCGCTTATTACTGCGCTGGGGCTGTCGGTGCTGATCACCCAGACGCCGCTGCTGTTTGATCTGATCCGCTACGGCGGCGCCGCGTTTCTCGCCTGGCTCGGCATCAAGGCGTTGCTTGCCAAGCCCGTCAGCGCCAGGACCGAGGAGGTGGTTCATCAACTGCGTGGCCGTCAGGGGGCATTCGAAGGCTTTATGGTGGCCTTTCTCAACCCCCAGCTCGCCATCTTCTTTATCGCCCTGTTCAGCCAGTTTGTGCGTGCCGATACAGGCTGGAACGAGGGGGGGATCATGATGCTCACCGCAGGCGGCATAGATGCTGTCTGGTACGTGCTGGTAGCGCTGGTACTCTCTCGTGGCCCAGTGCTGGCCTGGCTCAAGGCCAAGTCCGTTGTCATCGACAAGGTGAGTGGTCTGGTGCTGCTGGGGCTGGCGCTCAAAGTGGTGCTCTGAGGTTCGCTTGTCAGCGGCTCGTGCCATGAGGGCAGGGCCGCTGAACGAATTCCCGGCTCCACAGGCGGGACTGCGAGCGCCAGACGTTCAATCCTGTATTTCGCGGTGATCTTAAGCGGGATCAAGGCAAACCCAGGGTGACTGGCCTAGAGTGACGGGCATTTTCTGTCTGCCGATAGATTCAGAGACCATGCATCCACAGACTAATCACCACACCCTGAACCGCCTCGAACTGCTGGCTCCGGCCAAGAATCTCGCCTACGGCATCGAAGCGATCAACCATGGCGCTGATGCCGTCTATATAGGCGGCCCTGCCTTTGGTGCCCGCAGCGCGGCGGGCAACTCCCTCGACGATATTGAAGCGCTGGCGCGCCATGCCCACCGTTTCGGCGCCCAGGTCTTTGTCGCCTTCAACACCTTGCTGCACGATCACGAACTGGAGCAGGCCCGGCGCCTAACCCACCAGATCTACCAAGCGGGGGCCGATGCACTTATCGTGCAGGACATGGGGCTGCTGGCGCTGGATCTGCCGCCCATAGCGCTCCATGCCAGTACCCAGACCGACAACCGCACGACGGAGAAGGTGAAGTTTCTGCAGGATGTGGGCTTCTCTCAGGTGGTGTTGGCGCGTGAGCTGTCCCTTGCACAGATCCGTGAGATAAGCGCAGCGACCAATGTACAGCTGGAGTTCTTTATCCACGGCGCGCTCTGTGTCTCTTACAGCGGCCAGTGCAATATCAGCCATGCCCGTACCGGCCGCAGCGCCAATCGTGGCGAGTGTGCCCAGCTCTGCCGGCTGCCCTGCTCGCTGCAAAAGCCCGATGGGGAAGTGCTGGTGGCCGACAGTCATTTGCTCTCCCTGAAAGACATGGATCAGACCGACAATCTGGAGGCGCTGATCGCGGCAGGCATTCGCTCCTTCAAGATTGAGGGGCGCCTCAAGGGGCTCGATTACGTCAAGAACGTCACCGCCTGGTATCGCAAGAAGCTCGACGCCATTCTCGATAGCCGCTCCGATCTGGTGGCCGCCTCGGCGGGTCGTTGCAGCTACAGCTTCGAGCCGGATCCGAAAAAGAGCTTCAACCGTGGCGCTACCGACTATTTCCTCCATGGTCGCCAACAGGGGATCGACTCCACCCAAAGTCCGAAATACGTGGGCGAGCCGCTGGGGCGAGTCACCAAGGTGACTCGTGACGGTATCGAGATAGACGGCAACCAGGTCAGCCTCAACAACGGTGACGGTCTCGGCTTCTTCAAGCCGAACAAGGAGCTGGTGGGGATGCGCCTCAACAAGGTGGAAGAGAGGGCAGGACGTAAGCAGTTACTCTTCTCCGAGTCCATTCCTGGTCTGAAAGTAGGCACCGAGATATATCGCAACCACGATCAGGCATTCAGCAAGATGCTGGAGAAGGCGAGCGCGGATCGCCGTATCCGGGTCGACATGCAGCTCTCTGAGTGCGACGAAGGGATCCGGCTCGATCTCACCGATGAGCAGGGCATCAGCGCCACCGTCCGGTTTCCCTGCGACAAACAGCTTGCCGACAATCCGGAGCGGGCGTTGCAACAGGCGCGCGACCAGCTTGGCAAGCTCGGCAATACCCTGTTTGTGGCGCGCAAGATTGAGTTGGCATTCACTTACCCGCTATTCATCGCCGCGTCCATGCTCAACGGTCTGCGTCGTGACGGCATAGCCGCGCTGGAAGAGGCTCGTCTTGCCAGCTACCAGAGGCCCGAGCGGCGCATCACCCTGCGGGATGTCAGCTATCCCCAGCACCGTCTCTCCTACCTTGGCAATGTGCTGAACAGCGCCGCCGAGCAGTTCTTCCGCGAGCACGGGGTGGAGCGCATCGCCCCGGCCTATGAGGCGAACAAGGAGGAGGGAGAAGTGGTGCTGATGATCACCAAACACTGCATCCGCTACAGCCAGAACCTCTGCCCGAAAGAGGTGCCCGGCCTCAAGGCCGAGCCGCTGGAGCTCAAGATGGGTAAAGATACCTTCCGCCTGCGCTTTGACTGCCACCGCTGCGAAATGCAGGTGATGGGGAGCCTCAAGCGTTAATGGCCCATCAAGGGACCAGACGGGGCATGCCACAGGAGTGGGTTTGATGGCAGTATAAGACGCTCGAGAGAGGGCCCGCTTGCCCGAGATGCCGCGGTCAACGGCTGGCATGGCAATGCCTTCTGTGGGGGCAAGCGAGTCGTCCTTGGGATCCCCGTTTTTTCGACAAATGGAGTTGTGATGGAAATCAAAGACCTGCCGTTTTGCACGACCCGCTGGGCCGATATAGCGCCGACCGAGCACAAGGGGGAAACCGGCGTTGCCCGTTGGCATACCCAAACCTTTGGTGCGCTGCGGGTTCGGATGGTGGAATATTCTGCTGGCTACCTGGCGGATCACTGGTGCAGCAAGGGGCACGTCCTGCTCTGCATCGAGGGGGAGCTGCACACAGAGTTGCAGGATGGCCGGGTTTTCACCCTGACGGCGGGCATGAGCTATCAGGTGGCCGACAACGCCGAGCCCCATAGATCCTTCACCGAGCTGGGTGCCAAGCTCTTTATCGTCGACTGAGCCGCTCACCTTCTTCCGCTGCCACTGAGGTCAACCACCATGCTCGAACTCAGGCCCAACTGTGAATGTTGTGACAAGGACCTGCCCGCCGACACCGGGCTTGCCTATATCTGCTCTTTCGAGTGCACCTTCTGCGCCGATTGCAGCGAGCACTATCTGCAACTGACTTGCCCCAACTGCGGCGGCGAACTGGTCAGGCGTCCCCGCCGCCCCACGGCCAAGCTGGCGAACAGTCCGGCTTCCATCAAGCGAATATTCAATCCGGCCCTGAGAAACAAGAGAGATAGCTAGCGGCACTCCTGGTCGCCGTTTCCGGGGCATCTCGTGGGCGGCGTACAAGGCCTGAACTCTGGCGTCATCATGGCGCTTTACCTTCTCCCGACAGGAGCCCGTATCAAGGGTTCCAACGAGCAAGGAGGAGCAGATGGTGGAACGATTCAAAGGTGACGGGGCACAAGATTATGATCAGCGCATCTCGCGGCTGGTACCCGGTTATGCGCTGCTGCATCAGCTCAGTGCAGCCCAGCTGATGACAAGGCTTGGCCCTCGCGCTCGTGTGCTGCTGGTGGGGGTCGGCACGGGCAGTGAACTCTTGCTGCTGGGCCAGTCCTGTCCCGAATGGCAGTTTATTGCCCAGGATATTTCGGCGGACATGCTGACACAGGCCCGCCAGCGGGCGGAGCTGGCTGACATGGCCGAGCGGGTCACATGGTGGGAAGGGCCGCTACCGGCACAGAGCCTGGGGTGTGACGGTGCGCTCTGTCTGCTGGTGCTGCACTTCCTTCCCTTTGAGCAAAAAACGGCGCTACTGCGGGATATTGCCCGTCAGATCCGGGCGGGATCTCCCTTGCTGATGGCCGACTTGATGGCGGCGCAAGATGACACCGAGCGAGCGGTTATGGGCCTGCAGGCCCATCTGGCCGGTTTACCGCTCTCGGCCAGCGAGCAGATGATACAGCGTCTGGATCGGGACTTTTTCCCCTTGAATGAGGACCAAACCCGGCAACTGTTGGGGGCCGCCGGGTTTGGCACTGGCTGGCGCTATTTCCAGGCGCTCGGTTTTCATGGCTGGTTGGCTGAACGTGACTGAGCACATTCAAGCGCCAGCAACTGCTGCTTGATGGGAAGACCGCCCGCATAACCGGTCAGGCTGCCGTTTTGGCCTATCACGCGATGGCAGGGCACTATGATCGATAGCGGATTGCGACCGTTCGCCGCGCCGACTGCCCGTACCGCCGCCGGTTTGCCGATGGTGCGGGCAATATCGCCGTAACTGCGGGTTTCGCCATAGGGGATATCACACAGTGCCTGCCATACCGCCTGCTGAAAAGCCGTGCCGTGGGCGGCGAGTGGCAGGGTAAAGCGCTGCAGACGCCCGGCGAAATAGGCGGCAAATTCGGCAAGATAGGGGGCGAGCGCCTCGCCATCTTGTTGCCAGCCGCTCATATCGGGCAGCGCCCGCAGGCCTGCCACAAAGTCCACGTGTACCAGGCCGCGGCCGTTGATGGCGACCAGCAGATCGCCGCAGTCTGTTGGCAGCATGTCATAACGGATCATGGGTTATCTCCTCGTCATGGCTTTGGGGCGCATTGCTCCCCGTTGTGGGTGAAACCAGGCTCGCAGTGGTGGTCAATGGCTTGTTGATCAGCAGCTCTGGTTGCTCGCTCATGGCGTGCCACAGCCAGCTCGCGGCATAGCCGCGCCACGGTTGCCATGCTGCGCTTTGCGCCAATACCTCCTTCACCGGCAGTTTGTCGCCGCCCCCCAGCGCCTTTTGCAGCACCAGATCGGAGGCGGGGAAGGCGTCCGGATCCTGCCCGCAGCGCAGCCGCCAGTAGGCGACCGTCCAGGGGCCTATGCCCGGCAAGGCCAATAATTGCTCGTCGCTGGCTGTGCTCAGGGAAAGTGCACCGTTCGCGAGCGCAGCGGCGAGCCCTTGCAGCGTGCGGATGCGACTGCCGGGCATGCCGATGCCATCCAAATCCAGTGCACACAGCTGCGCTGGTGTGGGCAGCTGGGCCACGCCGAATTGCGCCTCGGTACGCGCCAGCAGCCGACTCATAATGGTGATGGCGCCCTTGACCGATACCTGCTGGCCAACAATGGCGCGCAACATCACCTCGTACTCATCCCAACCGGCGGGCAGTCGCACCCCGGGCCAGCGTGACTGCAAGCGGGCCAGCAGCGGATCCTGGCCGAGCCGCTCGCCGATGCGCTGCATGTCGGCATCGAGATCCCACATGCGGCGCACGCGATACAAGAGATCAGGCAGTGCAGCGGGCGGCAGATCATGCACTGTGAGCCTGATGCTATGGCCCTTGCCCTGCTCGATGCGGATCCATCCAGACTGATCGCCGACCCTGTGGCGCCGTTCATACACATTTCCATCAACCCGCTCCAGCCCGGGGATGGCCCGTAGCCGGTAGAACGCCAGCATGGCCGCCACATCGTAGGGCGGGCGATACGGCAATTGCAGCGTGAGTGCAGCGCCACCTTCCGCCGTCGCTTCACTCCCTTGCTGTTGTCGCAATGCCCGGGGGGCGAGGCCATACGCCTGGCTCCATGCATCGTTGAAGCGGCGGATGCTCGCAAAGCCTGCCGCAAATGCGATATCCGTGATGGGCAGTGCAGTTTCGGTCAGCAGCCGTTTCGCGAGCAGCAGGCGGCGCGTCTGCTCCACCTGTTTTGGCGAGGCGCCAAGGTGCTGTTCGAACTGGCGGCGCAGCGTGCGCTCCGTGATCCCGGCCTGCTGCGCGAGCATTGCGAGCGTTGTGTCTGCCAGCTCGCCACGTTCTATCCGCGCCAGCAAACGGGCGAGTCCGGGCGGTAGATCGCCGCTGGCGGCAGGGGCCAGCTCGGGGCGACAGCGCAGACACGGGCGCAGTCCATGCTGCTCGGCGGCAGCTGCGCTTCGGAAGTAGCGCACATTGTGCTCGTGCGGTGGCCGCGCGGGGCAGACGGGGCGGCAGTAGATGCCGGTGGAGAGCACGCCGGTAAAGAAACGGCCATCGAAGCGCGCATCGCGGGCGAGGCGGGCTGCATGGCACTGTTCGCGGCTGAGGCTCGGGGTCCCCTCATCCTGAGGGTTGTCACTGACGGGCTGTGGGGTCATGGGATGCAAGCTCTGCATTGGGTGTATGGCTGAGAGTAAGGGGGAGGGGGCGCAGTGACTAGCCAGAAACGGACAGGAATTGAAATAAAATTGTCGTCGGGAGAGACCCGATGATGAGGTTGAAAGCGGTCGAACCGGGCGGGCAAGTGTGAGAATCTGGTGTGACAACATTCAAGGAGGATTGCACCATGCCCGGACCCGCTCGCGCCGGCGCCCTGATCTACGCCAAGGATCTCGGCCTGCTGACCCATTTCTACCGCACCTTGCTGCAGATGGACATTCGCAGTCAGGAAGCCGGTTTTGTGGTGATGGAAAATCACGACATCCAGTTGCTGATCCACGCCATCCCCGAGTCGATTGCCTGTGATATCGATATTCAGGTGCCACCGATCCTGCGGGAACAGGGGGCGATCAAATTGTTCTTTACCGTGCCAAGCCTCGCCTGGGCCGAGGCGAAGGCGGCCGACCTCGGTGGCGGCCTGTTGCCGCAGCAGTGGCCGGGACCGGGTTTGGTGCTGCGCAATGCGTTCGATCCGGAAGGCAATATCCTGCAATTGCGCGAGCTTCTCACCACCCCCGACCCGCTGTGATGGATTGCCCATAAAAACGGGGCAGTCTCGCTGCCCCGTTGCCCTCTTCATTTGCTGCCGCCGCATCCGTTATTTCAGATAGCGCTGCTCCAGATGCTGGCGCAGCCAGCGCGGGTTCAGTGCCTCGCCAGTCGCGCGGCGGATGAGCTCATCCGTGCTGTGCTGGCTGCCCTGTGACCAGATGTTGCGACCAAGCCAGGCGAGCACCTCCGGCAGGCGGCCCGCCTCGATCACGCTGCTCATGTTGCCCAGCTCTTTCTCGAGCGCAAAACGCAACTGCGCCGCATACATGGCGCCGAGCGTGTAGCTCGGGAAGTAGCCAAACGAACCGTCTGTCCAGTGAATGTCCTGCATGCAGCCACTCTGGTAGTTGCCCCTGGTGGAGAGGCCGAGCCACTGCTGCATCTTGGCATCCCACAGCTCGGGCAGATCCGCCACCTCGATGCGCCCTTCAATGAGGTCACGCTCCAGCTCGTAGCGCAGGATCACGTGAGCCGGGTAGGTCACCTCGTCCGCATCGACCCGGATAAAGCCGGGCTCGACCCGGTTGTAGAGCTTCGCCAGGTTTTCCGGGTCAAACGCCGCCTGCTCACCAAAGTGGGCGCGAATGCGCGGCGCCAGCAGAGCCAGGAAAGCCGCATCATGGCCGAGCTGCATTTCGCAAAACAGGCTCTGGCTTTCGTGAATGCCCATGGAGCGCGCTTCGGCCACCGGCTGGCCCAGCAGGCGGCGCGGCAGGCCCTGCTCGTAACGGGCGTGACCGGTTTCATGCACTATACCCATCAGGCTGGAGACGAATTCTTGCTCGTTGTAGCGGGTGGTGATGCGCACGTCGGTCGGCACACCGCCACAGAAGGGATGGCTGCTCACATCGAGCCGGCCGTGGGCGAAATCAAAGCCGAGCAGCCCCATTACCTCCTGACCGAGCGCCTGCTGATTTGCGATGGGGAAGGGACCTTGCGGGATCAGCAAGGACTCGCTTTTTTGCTGTTCGCTTACTTGCTGGATCAGGCCGGGCAGCCAGCCGGTGAGATCGCCGAAGATCTGATCGAGCCGCGCACTCGTCATGCCGGGTTCGTACAGCGCCAGCATGGCGTCGTAGGGGCGCACATCAAGCGCCTCTGCGCGAAGGCTCGCCACTTCTCGCGACAGCGTCACCACTTCCTTCAGATTGGGGGCGAAGCCTGCCCAATCGTTGTTTTTGCGCTGGCTGCGCCAGGCGTGCTCGCACTTGCTGCCCGCGAGGGACAAGGCCTCTACCAGATCCGTGGGCAGCAGGCTCGCATCCTGCCAGTGGCGTTTTATCTCGGCGAGATTGGCGCGCTGAACGTCATCCAGCGGCTCGCTCTCGGCTTTGGCTATCCAGTCGCCGAGCTCGGGGGCGGTACGCTTTTGATGGATCAGCACACCGAGTTCGGCCATGGCCTCGGCGCGTGCCTCGTTGCCGCCCTCCGGCATCATGGCGGCCTGATCCCAGCCGCAGATGGCGCTGAGGTGAGAGAGCCGGTGCAGCTGTTGCTGATGTTGTTCAAGTTTTTGATATGACATGGGATTGTCCTTGTTATCGTCCCTGATGGTATGCACCCCGTACCTGGCATGATCGGGGCCGATCGATGCTAACACTGCCATCGCGCGTTTTACCACCCTGGCTGAAGGGGCCTGACCAGATGACGGTTGCTGACTAGCCGAGCCGCTTCTGGTGTCGCTCGCGGTTCTCCGCCTTCTGGCGATCGCTTTTTCGCAGCAGCACATAGAGGGCACCGCTGCCGCCGTGGCGGCGTTCGGCGCTGTGGATGGCCATGACGGCGGGCAGTTGCGGCAACCAGGCGCTGATATAGCTTTTGAGCAGGGCACGCGGCGTGCTGCGTTCCCCCTTGCCGTGCATGATCAGCAGGCAGCGGATGTCCCGCACCTCGCAATCCGCAATGAATTGCACCAGCGCCTGACGCGCCTCATTGAGGGTCTTCTGATGCAGATCCAGGCTCGCCTGCAACTCATATTTGCCGAGTCGCAGCTTCTTGTAGACCCCCTCCTGCACCCCATCGCGCTTGAAGCCGATGATGTCATGGGGATCACGCATCTCCACCGCCTCCATGGTGAGGTGGTCGAGTGCCAGTTGCTCGGCGGTAGCCGCCTGACGGCGTGCCAGTTGCGCTTCCGTCGGGACGGATTTGCCCGTAGGGGGAATGGATATTGTCGCTGCGAATGGGGCGCACATCGGCCACTTCATTGCGAAACAGTGAGAGTTCGTCGTTGCAAGACACGGCAGGCTCCCCGCATTGGAATGGGCGGGCATTATAGCGGGCGGGGGCGAGTCAGAAAATGGCGGCCAGCATCGGCTGGCTGATGCTGGCCGACAGGCGGGCACTATTGGCCGATAGACAATGCCAGCCAGGAGACATGGGCAGGCGATCGGGGGATCGCCTGACGCAGGGGCGTTACTGCTCTTCTTTCGGCGGCTTGGCGCTCATCACCTTGTAGATGAAATAGACCGCATAGGAACTGATCAGCAGGAAGGTGCCGATAATCACCAACATGGACATGAGTCCCACGCTGTTGCCGAACATCAGGTTCATCCAGAATTCCATCTCACACACTCCTGTCATCCCATTGATGACAGGCATGATAGATACCTCTTTGGGCCTGACGAGATGATCTCGATCAAGTCCCCTTGCGGTTATTTAATCGGCAGCCTGATCTGTGAGCCGCCTCCCATTCGGCCCAGTGCGTGTGGGGACGGTCCCCCGGTTTGGCAGGGCCTTCACGTCATGCCCTGGTCGTTTACTTAGCGGCTGGATTGATGAGCGGCGTGACGCGCCACCCTTGCTGCTCCAGCAGGGCGATCAGGCCCTGGTCGCCGTAAAGGTGCAGGGCGCCTACCACGATAAAGCTCTCGTTTGGCAGGGTTGGCCACTTTTTCAGCCAGTTGTGGTTGCGTTCCGCCAGCAGGGTTTGCTCCAGCCAGGCTTGCAGCTTGGGCGGCGCCATCTCCGCTTTCAGCAGGCTGACGAGGGCGGCCTGATCCCCGTCCTGCCAGGCTTTCATCACATCGCGAAAGCCGGTTTCCAGCTGGGGCAGCTCATCCAGGGTGGTGGATAGCATCAGCGTCTGGTTGTCGCCGACGCTGGCAAGATAACCGAGCTGTTCGAGCAGGGTCTCGAAGCCCACTATGGGCTTGCCACTCTCGGTGGCACGTTTGGCAAAGTGCTGATCCACCCCGAGTGCACTGCTGAAACCGGTGCGCTCGAGCGCGGCCTGGGTCAGGGTGATGGCGGCAAACCAGGGGCGCAGCGGGGAGAGCATGGTCTCGGTCAGGCCGTTCTGACCGGCGGCTATGATGGTGCGTCGGTAGAGATCGGCTGAGACATGATCCTTGAGCGTCTTGCCATCGGTCAGGCGGGTGATGGTGCCCATATCCTGCCACTGCTCCTCACCTATGTGGGTCAGGTCAGCTTCCATCACCAGGGCATGGCTCTGTTGCCAGGCGCGCTCTATGGGGTCGGGCAGCGGATAGAGGGAGGGTTTGCCCGCATGGATGGAGCCCAGCAGCCAGTGCTGCTGGTCGCCCTTGTTCACCCGATAGAAGGCGGGATCGGCAAAGGCGGTCAAAGGCAGCAACAGGCAGAGCAGGAAGGAAATCAGCGTGCGATGAAATCTCATGAGGCACCTTATGTGAGCGGATTGAGTTCTCTATGATAAGTCCTCATTCGTCACAGCCAAGAGGTTTCCCATGCCCCATCTTCGTTTTAGGGCCGTTTCAGTCGATACCCTCCAGCAGATCAGCACCCCTTTGTTGGCTGAGCTGTGCGCCCTCACTGGCGGCAAGCCTGAATTTGTCACCCTGGAGTGTGTCGACAGCAGCTGGGTGCGCAATGGTGCGATCGAAGCTGGCTTCCCGTTTGTGGAGCTGGTCTGGTTCGAGCGGCCGCAGGCGATGCAAGATGCTGCCGCTGCGCTCATCACCCGCCATCTGAAGGCGGTGCTGGGGGAGCAGACTTATGTGGTGGTGCAGGTGCTACCCATAGTCAAAAGTCACTATTACAGCAACGGTCAGCACTATTGAGGGGAGTATCGACGTTCATCCTGGCTGCGGGACAGATGGCGGGCAAGGGGCAGACGGGGGTCACATCATCAACCGCAGGGCGAGCAGGCGGTGCCACTCACCCTGTGTGAATCAAGGATCAGGCCGACTTGGAGAGGATCCGGTCAAGCCAGCTGCTTGGCAGCAGGCGGCGCAGTATCGCAAACAACCGGGTCGGGAAGGTGACCGGATAGCGATGCTTGGGGCGCTTGCTCTGCAGTGCATGGAGCAGTGGCGGAATGCAGGCATCGCTTGGCAGCGTGAAGCCGCTGGTGGCCCCTTCTTTTTCCAATCGGGTCAGGGTCTGGCGATAGGCGCCCTGATGACGACTCTGGGCCGGATCGATATGGCGCACGAAGGCGGCGTGGGCATTGGCACGAAAGCGGGTATCGATGGGACCGGGTTCGATCAGGCTGATGTGCACGCCGCTTCCCTCAAGTTCGAGGCGCAGGGTGTCGGTATAGCCTTCAAGGGCAAACTTGCTGGCGTTGTAGGCGCCGCGATACTTCATGGCCACCAGCCCCAGCACCGAGCTGTTCTGCACTATGCGCCCCTCCCGGGCTGCCAGCATGGTCGGCAGTATCTGGCGGATCAGGTGATGCCAGCCAAACAGATTGGTGTCGAACTGGGCACGCAGCGCCTCTGTGGGCAGGTCTTCCAGTGCGCCAGGCTGGCCATAGGCACCGTTGTTGAACAGGCCGTAGAGACGGCCTCCGGCCAGCGCCAGTGCCTCGGCGGCACCCTGCTCAATGCTGGCGGTATCGGCCAGATCCAGTTGTAAAGCCAGTAAACCCTGCTGTTGCAGCTGTGCTACATCGTCGGCCTTGCGAGCGGAGGCGATCACGGTAAAGCCGTGGTCACCGAGCGCCTTGGCGGCGGCGAGGCCGATACCACTGGAACAGCCGGTGATGAGCACGAAGGGGTTGGGCATAAAAATCATCCATGGTGGCGGCCTGAGTGTGGCCAAGGTGGGCATGGTAGCCTGAGTGCGACCAAAAAGAAAACCGGGCCAAGGGGCCCGGTTTGCTGAGGTTGCACCGCCTGCTTACAGTATGGTGAACGGCATTATGATGTGGAACTTGACGTCATGCTCGGAGGCGAAGATGTTGGGGTATTCGGTCCAACCGCCGCCCTGGCTGATGTCGTTGTTGTAATCTGTGTAGTGCAGTTTGAACAGGGTGCCTTTCAGCTTGCCATCTTGCACCGTGTACATGACGTCGAAGTTGGCTGCCCATTCAGTATCTTCACCGTTGGTGGCCTTGGTGCCGTCGCCTTTCTGGATATCCCAGCCGTAGGCGCCGGAGACACCGACGGACCAGCCTGGTGCACCCACCAGATCATCCAGGGAACGGGTCACACCGAAGAACAGCGCTTTTTCGTTGTTTGCGTTCCAGTCGGAGCGGGAGTCCCACCAGATTTCGTTCGCGCCCTGGGAGTTGCCGTAGCCACGGGTCAGACGGGGCAGGTAGTTGCCTTCGCTACCCTCGGCCTTGGTCCACAGACCTTCCACACGGAAGCCGTACGGACCCATGCCCCAGGCGGCGGTCAGGGCTTGCTGCCATGCCATGCCGTCATAAGTTTCGATGTCGGCACCACCCTTCTGATAGGTGTCGGTTTCGGAACCGTAGAACTGGTAGCTGGTGGAGAGGCCGTTCAGCACGTCAAACTTGTGAGCCAGCTTGAAGTGGTAGCTGTCCATGTAGTTTTCGGAGTTGCCGTAAGAACC
This sequence comes from Aeromonas sp. 5HA1, assembly GCF_029237245.1. NCBI lineage: Bacteria > Pseudomonadati > Pseudomonadota > Gammaproteobacteria > Aeromonadales > Aeromonadaceae > Aeromonas > Aeromonas sp. 5HA1. Next base: position 285,449 of record NZ_JAACFW010000001.1, on the reverse strand, counting down.
GGTCACGGCTGTGCCGTTTTCGAAGGTATAACGTGCTGCTACACCCTGGATGTAGTCGATGACGTTTTCATTGGCGAACGGATCCATCCATGCCTTGGCACGGGAGAACTTCTGGGTCTCCTTGTACCAGGGGGACTTGTATTCGTCGGCGATGGCGTAGGTCAGGTAGAGACCACCGACGTTACCCTCGATCTGGCCGCCACGGTAGGTACCCGGCTGATAGGACCAGTTCACACCGATCACGCCCGGTACGTAGAGCTGGGTCAGACCGCCCTTGGCGGTGACTGCGCCGTCCAGTGCTTTCAGTTTCAGGGAGGCATTGGCCAGGCTGAAGCCACCTTTGGGGGAGCCATCCTTGTAGTTTTCGCCCCATTTGTTGCCGGCGAAGGAGAATTCGTTCTCCTGGTTGACCGCATGGTTCTCGGTCACGGCCAGGTCATAGGCACCAAAACCACCCACGTCGATACCGACGATATCCCAGGCATAACCCGAGTTGAAGTTGAGAGCGGCTTGAGTGGTGGCGTGGCTCAGGTTGGACTGGTACTTGCCTTCTTTCTTGGCGGCAGTCGGGTCACCATCGATACGCTGACGATCACGCTGGAAGTAGAAGAGGCCACCGTTGAGTTTGCCTTCTTCATAGAATTTGCTGGCGGCGGCGGCATAGGCAGGACCGGCTTCGTCGGCAGCAAATGCCATACCGGGGGCGACCAAGGCGGCAACAACAGCTGCGCTCAATGCGGCACGCTTGAAGATCACTTTTTCCATTTTGTATTGCTCCTGATTTTATGGACTTAGCTTTTTGTCCGGCAGTCAGGCAAGGGCCCGCCGCTCGGTATTGGCATTGCAATCAAGACCCCGTAGGGCAAAAAATTCTTTCTATGTCGGCTGCGGCCGCGACGTCTTGGCACATCTGCGGTGGTGCAGTTCTGTTCATCACATCATTTATTTTTTATGTTCCGATTCTTGGCTATCGGACAATTCCAAGAGTACGTTCGCGGTGCGAAATATCAATGGAAAGTTCCCACCAAGTTTCAAAAATATGACCGAGTGCAAATAATCATGGATCTTGGTGTGGACACTCCCAGCCCACTCATATCGCCGCTGATAGCGTTTTCAAGTGAAATGACCTGCCGATGTGGGCGGATCTCTTACAAGGGGCATAACTTTTTTCGTTAACCTGTATGCAACAGATAATTTTGTGGCACAAAAAAAGATATGCCCCCGCGTCGGGACGCGGAGGCAGGGCGTTTTGGAGGGGGGGCCAGCGGCTGATTCAGGCCTGATGGCCGAGGATTCGGGGGATCTGGCTGGCTTGATGATGGATGTGTTCAGATACCTGAACCGAGAGCCGGCTGCCCTGGCGTGCGTGCTGGCTGATGCGAGCGATCAGGTCGGCGAAGCTGGCCAGCTTGTGCTCCTGGCTCTTGGCGTTGTCCGCCCCTTGCAGGGCGATGACGGCGGTGCTGCGCGCCATCTCTCTCACCGCCTGGGTGGTCTGGCGCAACTGCTCCGCCTGCTGGCGCTGGGCGGCTGCTTCTGTGGTGATCCGCGCCAGTACAGTGCCGAGTTGATCGCCGGATTGGGTGAGTCGCACCAGGATCTCGGTGATCTGGCCAAGGGAGCGCTGGGTATCGGCGGAGAGGTGGCGTACCTCGTCGGCCACTACCGCAAAACCGCGCCCCTGCTCGCCCGCCCTGGCCGCTTCGATGGCTGCATTGAGCGCCAGCAGGTTGGTTTGCTGGGCGATGTGGCCTATCACGTCGACGATGGCGGTTACGTCATCCACCGAACGCTTGAGCTGGGTCAGGGCGACGTCGCTTTCATCGATGGCAAGACCGGTCTGGGCGGTGGCCTGCAACATGCCCCCTACCAGCAGCTCGCTCTGGCTCATGGAGTGTTCGTTGTGCTGGGCATGCTGCGCTATCTCGGCGGCCACCTGATGGACCTCGCCAGCCAGCTGGTTCAACTCGCTCATCATCAGGTCGCTCTCGTCCACCGCCTGCTCGGTCGTACGGGTGCTGTGGTGGATCTCTTCGACCTGATTGACCATACCCTGCAGGCTCAATGAGACCGCTGACAGTTGGCCCTCTTTCTGCTGCTGATCCAGTTGCAGGCGAACGATGAGCCGGTTGTAGCTCTCGACTATGTCGCTGAGTTCGTTGCGCTCGCGCCCCGGGGGCAGGGTTTCGGCCTGGCCTGTTTCGTCAAGTTGCAGAAAAGCACCGCGCAGCCGCAGCAGCGGTTTGACCAGCCAGCGACGCTGCACCAGTGCAAACAGCAGGGCGACCAGCACCAGACAGAGCGCCAGACTGCCGAGGATGAGGGCAAGCTCCTGGTTGACGGCCTGACGCCCGGCGGTGAGCTGCTCTCCCATCTCCCCGCTTGCTTGCAGCATGCGGGTGATGTCCTGTTGCACCGCCTGGTGGGCAGCCTGTTGTTGTTGCAGCGCCTTGCGGCTGTTTTCCAGCTCTTGCGGATAGCGCTTGAGCAGGGAGAGCAGTTCGCTGCGCGGCTGGGCGCCGAGCTCTTTGCGCACCGGCTCGCCCAGGGTGAACTCGTCGGCGGGGGGGGCCTCAAACAGGCCAAGCGGCGGCAGGGCGGCCAGTTGCTCAGCCTGTTTTTGCAAGGCGGCGAGCTCGAATTGCAGCCCCTCCAGCAGTTTGGGGCTGGCCTGCTCCATGTAGTTCTGGCGCAGGTGGCCCAGCCCCGGCAGGGTAGCCAGCAGATCGGCCGCCCCTTTGCGGTAAGCCTCAGCACTGGCCTGATCCGTACCCGGATCCATGGCTCCCTGCTGGCCGTAGCGCAGCAGCGCCCTGGCCTGGGTGGTCAGTTCGTTTTCGGCATTTTGCAACAGCCACTGGCTGTTGCCAGAGAGCTTGCCCGCCGCCAGATAATCGCCATCGATGCGCTCTCCCATCTTCTCGAGCAGGGCGCGCAGCGGGGCTGTCAGCTGCTCGTCCTGCTGCGCCAGTTGGCCGAGCGCCAGCTGGCGTACCGTCTGGGCTTCGGCCAGGCGCAGGGGATCGCCGCTGCTCAGGTAGTCGCGCAAGGTGCCTTGCAGGGTATCGGTCAGCCGTTGTTGCAGCCGTTCATGTTGATGCTGGGCTTGTTCGGCCTGATCCAGCTGTTGCCAGCCATGAAACAGGGCGCCAGCCTGTACGCCAGCGACCAGCAGCAGTACCAGGGAGGAGAGGGAGGCATAGTGGGCAATTTTCACGTCAGAATTCCTGCTTGAGCCAGGGGACTGGAAGTCGCCGTGAGCTTAAGCAGGAAAGATGGCGTTTTTATGACATCCGGTTCATGACTGTGAAGTCATGACAATGATGATGCTGCGGGCTCCTCCTGCTTGCGGGCCGCAGGCGACTTGCCCAGCATGCCAAGCAGGGCCCCACCCATGATGAAGGCCCCGGCCAGCAGGTGGCGGGAAGTCAGCTCCTCTCCGTTGAGCAGCACCAGCAATAGTGTGCTCAGTAGCGGTGTCAGGTAGGCAAGCGCCCCGATGCGGCGCGGATCCCCGTCCCGCAATGCCAGATACCAGGTAACGAAGGCCGCTCCCATGGGGCCGAGGGCGAGCCCGACGATGAGCCACCAGTCGTCGGCGGGGATCTGTGCAATGGGCAGCGGCCCTTCCAGCCACCAGGCGAGCAGCAACGCCAGTAGCCCGGCGGGCAGGCAGGCCGCAGCCGTCACCACGGCCGGTGCAGGTGGCAGACGGCGGGAGAGCACCGAATAGGCCCCCCAGATGATGGCGGCACCCAGTGCCAGCAGGTAGCCCGGCAGATAGGCGACCTGCAGTTGCAACTCGCCGTTGACCATTACCAGTACGGATCCGGCCAGACCGAGCGCGCCGGCCAGCAAGTGACGGCTGTGCAGCGGGTGACCGGGCAGCAGCAAGGGGGTGAACAGTATGATGAAGAGGGGCCAGAGGTAGTTGATGAGGTTCGCCTCCAGCACGGGGGCGTGGCGAAAGCTCATGAACAGCAGCAGGTGATAGAGCAGCAGCGCTGTGATGGTCACCAGCCAGCTGACAGGACGGGCCCGCCACTGGCGCCAGAACGGGAGGGCGCCGACGCCACAGAAAAACAGCACCAGGCCAACCAGTACCAGTGGCGACACGCTGGTGACCCGGGAGGTGAGCGCCGCCAGCGAGGCCCACAGCAGTATGGTCAACAGCGCAAGGCCGGTGGACTTGTCCCACCACGAAGAACCCGCCATCCAACACTCCTTTGCAAGATGAATAAGATGAATAAAAAGAGGGCCAGTCTAGCAGACCGACCCTCCCTTGCCTGCTCTAATGGTTGCCGAACTCGTCCTCATTCAGACTGGTATTGGTTTGCGCTGCCATGCCTCAGAGCAGTAGCAGGAGAAACAGGAATAGCCCATTACATTGGCTGAGCATGAAAGGAATCCAACGAAAATTGGGCGCGTATTGTAAGTGCATTAAAAATGCAGTGGCCAACATCAATTTACTCAATATTGATCCGCGACATACCGACGTGAGCCGAGTCGAGTGCCCCGGGATTGCAACCTGATCATAAGGCCTTTGTGCTCCACAGCGAGATGATGCGCCTAGTGTTTTTTTCTGCCAAAGGTCAGATCAAGGAAATGCGGATAATCCGGTGTTTGTCGAGCCCGGCAGCAAGGGAGTGCTATTGGCGTTGTTATTGCTCACGTTTACGCAATCGGCGCGACATGATGCCGTTGTGGTGACGAGCCTTGGAGGAGAGTGATAGACCACTCTCCTCCCAGATCGTTATAACTCCAGCTCGATAATGGGCAGTTCCCATCGTTCACTTCGAACTTGCCCCTGATAGGCATCGTCTTCCTGCTCTTTGCTCCGTTCAATCATGGCGATGACGTTGGCGTGCCGGATAGTTGCAAACTGGTTCAGCCAGATCTGATGGGCACTTTGGGAGAGACGAGCTACGGACGTTTGACCATGGAAAATATGAAGTTTCTGAAGCTTGTCGAGATCGATCCGTACAGCGTCCCCGACGTGTAATTGCCGCAGGTTCTGGTGTATCGGGTGGTTTTCGTTGCTACGGCCGGCATAACCGATATCCAGTTGGCGCATACCCATGATGGCAAAACGGCGTTGCCGTACAGGGGCGGTGGCCTGGATCGACTCGTTGTGACAACGCTCGGTAATGAGAGGAAGGTGAGGATGCCGCTGGTCAGCGCGGGACATAACCACTAACCGTTGGATCGCTCGGGTCATCGCGACATAGAAGAGACGTCGCTCTTCCTCAATGTTGTTCGAGGCACTTTCTGCACTGCGTTGCCAACCGCCATCAAGGATCAATACATGGCGATACTCTTCCCCTTTAACGCCATGTACCGTGCTGAGAAGCACGCCTTTGCCAAAGCGGATCTGCCGACGCTGCTCGCTCAGATATTCGTAAAGGAACTGCAGGAAATAGTGTGCTGACAGCGCTTGTTCCCCTTGACTCTCCTGCCATTGGGCAATCAGATCGTACAGCAAGGCCTCCCAGCGGTTTGCCTGAGCAAAGGGAGGGAGTGGAGCGGCCAGTTGCTGCGCTGTCAGGAGTGCGTGGCCTTGTTGATGCAACCAGTTCTGGTAACGCAAGATCTCGCGACAGCGATGTATCGGGAAGCCATGCTCTCGATCCAGGGTAAATCGGCAGGGGATAGCGGCATCCGCGAGTGCTGAACGTACCCATGCCAGCTCTTCTTTATCCAGCCCATTGCGAGCCAGTACTGCGATAGATTCCAGCAGGCATGTCGGATCTTTTTCACGAATCAGTGCGATGTGTCTGACGATTTCAGCGGCCTGTTGGGCAGCGTCAGTACAGGATTGTACGATGACTTTGCCGCGTGCAGTCTCCAGCCCTTCCCAAGCGCCACCCGGTACCTCCATCTTGCGCCGTTCATCGATCACAATGGGATGCGAACGCTTCATGCGATCCAGATTGTGTTCTATCAGCTGGTTAGCCGTTTCGATGATGTGGTTTGTTGAGCGGTAGTTCCAGGTCAGATAGTGCGTCTGGGCGTTGTAGTCTTGTTCGAAGCGACGGATAAAGCTGACGTTCGCTTCGCGGAAGGCGTAAATGGATTGGTCGTCATCGCCCACCGCCATCAGGTGCAGGCGGGCTTCTTCATCCTCTTCGCTTTTTCCAACCAGTGCAGCGATAAGTTGGTACTGCTGTTCGTCAATGTCCTGATATTCGTCGACAAGCAGGAATTGCAGCCCACCCAACAGCTTTTCCCGCTGTTCTTCCAATTCGAGACCAAGCTGGCTCTGTTCTCCCCGGAGCAGTTTGATAGCGTCATCAATGATGGTGGTAAAGTCGATATCGTCTGATGTCCGGTTTTGCACCGCATTACCTGTCAGGCTCATCGCAAGACCGTGAAAGGTGAATACCGAGACCCTTGCTCCGTCACGCCCCAGTAGCTCGGTCAGGCGTCGGCGCAGGGACATCGCCGCATTATGGTTGTAACAGAGCAACATGATCTTGGATGGGGCGACTTGCTTGACCCGCATCAGGTAGGCGCAGCGGTGGATAATCACTTTGCTCTTGCCTGAGCCCGGGCCTGCCAGTACCAGCAAGTTTTGCTCGGGTGGTGCCTGGACTATCTGCTCCTGTGGCCGGTTGTGAAGATCTTCAACAATGCGCTTCCAGGAGTGTTCGCTGGTCGCCAGCTCCAGGATCTTGTTGCGCCCTTTGAAGTAGTGACCGAGGAACTTGTCAGCTTCCATGGAGAAGTAGTCTGTCACCAGCTTTTTGGCTTGTTTGAAGTGCTCCAGGCTGATGCGGGCGTATTCATTCATCACATGGATCTGAATCACCTTCTGGCGATAGTGATGTTCAAGCGGCTGATAGTCTGCTTTGTTGTATTGCTGCTGCCGCTCCGCTGTCAGAGTGAGGGTCATGGCGCTTCGGAACACGGCGAGACCATTTTGCAGCACGATGGCGTGTTGCTCATGCAGGTAGAGCAGTGCCCGCTCGGCCCCTTTGAGCAACCACTCCTGCTGGCTGTTTGCCTCACGCTTGTTCATGAGCTGGGCCACATCCATGTCTTCTCGCAGGTATTTGACCAGTTGTTCCAGGGCAAACGACAGCATTACCTGGCGCTGGACACTCTCTTCGCTGCTTGCCAACAGGGTGTAGAGAAAATCGAGGGTGGCACCTGTGACGCGATGGCGTTGATCAATCGTCTGCTCAATCTGGGACCAGGTACGGTTGAAGGTGAGTTGGTAGAGATCCCGAGAGAGATATTTGACATCAATGGAGCCTTTCTCGCCCCCCGAGCGACCATCCTGGGACCAGCTGGTCAGCAAATTGCGCAGCAAGCCAGGGTTACTCCGTTCATGCCCCAGATCTTTGATGGCCTGATTGACCAGTCGAATGTTAAAGATCAGACCTTGCCCTGTATCAGGTTCGGGTTCTTGTTCACGCAAGGTGTCCAGCATCGCCTTTTCAATACTGTGCACTTGCCCGCAGAGCACCCGGGCGTTGTCTCTTCCTTTGGGGCGAAGCCAGGTAGTCAGTAACATCCCCTGAGAGAGCAGACCTACATCCGCCATTTGGGTGAGTACCCGCATCACTTCGCTGGCCTGAACACCACTTCCTTGGTCCGCCATGTATTGGCCTGCCTCTTCGGCAATGGTATCGGCACTGAGACCATCATCATCGGCAGCACTCATCAGCGCCTGGATAACAGCTTGCCAGATGGCGTTGGCCTTGGGAGCCAGTTTCAGACTGTCTACCCTTTTCATCGCCTCCTCGGTGGAAGCAAACAGGGGGCGTCCCTGAAATACCTGAGTGATGTTATCGCTGCGCTCCAGATAGCCAGCTCGCTCGAGCCAGGCGATAGCTGTCTTGACCTTGGTATCCGCATTGTTGTCATCGGCAGCGAAGCTGGTTTCCACCTCTGGCTGGTTGATGAGCTCTGCGCTGGTTGCGACCAGTGGCGGGTTGTTCTCCTGCTTTCCTCCTTTGCTGGCCCGGAGTCTTATTCCGCGCAGGATCTGTTTGATATCGCGCAGGCTGACCTCACTCATGGCTTCGAGCTGGAACTGTTTCTCGATGTCTTGTGCATCAAAAAGCAGCACGCAGTGGGCTTGCTCTGTATCGCGGCCCGCTCGCCCCGCCTCTTGCAAATAGTTCTCGAGCGAGCCGGGGATATCGGCATGGATGACCAGACGCACATCATCCTTGTCGATGCCCATCCCAAAGGCATTGGTCGCGCAGATGACCCGGATCTCGCCACTGATAAATTGTTCGAGGGTTGCTTTCTTTTGGGCACTGTCCATTCGGGCGTAAAAGCGCGCGACGGTGAGGGATTGTTGCTGGCCGAGGAAATCAGCCAACTCGCCCACGCTACGCTTGGTTGCGCAGTAGATAACGCAGGAGCCGGGCTTCTCCCCACCAAAGAACTGCTCGAGCAGGTTAAGGATATGGCCCTGTTTATTGAGTCCTGGGCACTCAACGACGGCATATTCGAGGTTGGTACGTTCAACCCCCCCTTCCAGTCTGCGAAGTGGTCGGGGCTGCTTGTCGAGAAACTGTGCGCAGATATCCTCAATCACATCCGGCTTGGCAGTGGCGGTATAGCAGAAGACAGGAGGCATGGGGACCTGCTGCTCGCTGGCAATGGTGGCGATGGCCTTGGCGCAGTAGAGATAGTCAGGGCGAAAATCATGTCCCCATTTCGACAGGCAGTGCGCTTCGTCAAATACCCAGCCACCGATCTGACGTTGTCGTATTGCTTGTTTGACAGTGCGGTTACGAAGCTGCTCGGGGGAGATATAGAGCAGGGCGATATCCCCCATGCGGATCTGCTCAAGAATCGCGCCTCGCTCTGGTAGCGTCAGCAGCCCCGAGATGGCGGCAACCCCTTCGATACCGGCCTTGTATTTAAGGTTGTCCACCTGATCCTTCATCAGTGCCTGCAGGGGGGAGATCACGACCGTGAGCGCGCCACTGCGCTGGTTGCGAACCAGTGCCGGGAGTTGGTAGCAGAGCGACTTGCCGCCGCTGGTGGGGAGGATTCCGAGCAGTGCGACGCCAGCCATGGCTTCCTCGATCAAGGTCTTCTGCAATGGTGTCCCATCAGGCAAATTACGGAAGTTGTCGAGCTCAAAGATACGTTGCAGATGGCGGCGTGCGTCGTGGTTCTCCTGACAATAACTGCAGTCGGCATGACCACAGTGGCGCTCGCGGACAGTGTGAATGATCTCTGCGGTCTGGGGAAAGCGGCGCCAAATCCAGGGCGGCAGCACAGAGTTGCCGCCGGAAACGGGCAACCAGGCGCAGGCATAAGCCAACGGTAACAGCAGCATAGGTTGACGCAGGGCATCGCCAATCACTCGGTTGAGCTGATTGGGGCAACCCTTCTCATGGGCAATGCTCTTGATAAGGGTGGGTAGCTCGGAGACCCTTACTGGAGGACGACCTGTCAGTCTGGCAAACACCAGTGACAGACCCTGAGTGTTAAATTGCGCCATGACTCCCTGGCTGAACAGGTGTTGATAAAGCTGCAATTGGGGTAGTGGTAAGGCTTGCAGGGCTATCAACTGTTCCGAGAAAATCTGCAAGGCGAGCCTTGCATCAGCGACCGGATCATTGAGGGTATCCCGAACCAGTTTGTAATCCTTGACCAAGCGGTGATAGGGGTTTTTGGGAAAGGCAAGGGGAGATAGATAGAGGGTATCTATTACCGGTTTTTCGAGAAGCAACTGGGGGCGTACAGCCTGTTTGGCCAACCAGGGGAGATCAAAATCGAGAATATTGTGGCCAAGGACCACATCAGCCTCTTGTGCCAGCGCATTTAACTCCTTGAGGGAGAGATCCTGCGGGCCCTTGAGATTGAGCTCACGATCAGCCAGGAGTGCACCCAGATGACGGAGCTTTTCATCTCGGGTCAGTTCAAGGTCAAAGGAAAGAATCTTGTCATCCCCAAACAGGGCCACGACATCAGTCGAGTTCATCAATAGCCATCTCCATCTGGCGTTGACCTCTCATGGCGATAATAAGTGCCAAAAGATCAGTGAGTTGGCCGAATATTACCCGAAATGTTGAACGGTGGCATCATTCAGAGCCCTCTGGTCGCAGTTCTTTTTGCTGGCATCCCGTTTTGGTAAATGTCCCTGCATCCTTAATGGTTCATGTTTGGAAAGTGTCGTCCTTGTCATGGTCAACCCACTGATCTTGTGAGACTATTTCCCTTCCTTCTCCGATCGGAACGCATTGTGTCCCTCGATTACTACCAGCGCCACGCCACCGAATTGGCGACCCGTTACCAGCAGGTATCTGCTCGCGCTGTTCACGGCGACTGGCTCACTCTGCTGGAACCTCGGCTCCTGGCTGCGCCGCGCAGGTTGCTGGATGTGGGGGCTGGCAGTGGTCGTGATGCCGCGTTTTTAGCAGGGCTCCATCAGGGCCACTGTGTGGTCGCTGTCGAGCCCTGTCAGGCACTCGCTCTACAGGGGCAATGTCATACCCGTGAGGCTGCGGTGGCGTGGGTCAATGACGCTATGCCTGCTCTCTCTCGCGTGACGGGCACTTTTGATCTGATTTTGCTCAGTGCAGTCTGGATACATCTACCCCCGGAATTTCGTCCCTTGGCTCTGGCACGTCTTCATGAGCTGCTTTCACCAGATGGTTATCTGGTACTGAGTCTTCGCCTGGTTGTATCGGAGCAGGAGATGCGGGAGCGAGCCATGTACCCGGTGGCTGCCGATGAAGTCGAGCAGCTTGCATTGGGGGAGGCGATGACACTGCTCCATGTGTCAGAACCACAGGGGGATGCCTTGGCGCGTACCGGGTTGAGTTGGCAGAGTCTGATCCTTGGGGGCGAGCATGCACGCCTCCCCTGAGCAGCAACTCGCCTTTATTGCTTATTTGCAACGTATCTTTACCGAAGGCGATTTTGTTGCCACTTACAAGTGCGCCTTGCTGCACGGGATTGCAGATATCGCGATTGAGCGCAGTACCGAGACCCATGATCTGACTTTGGCACGCACCATTACGCTGGACGAACTGGCGACCAAGTTTGTGGAGCTCTATTGGCAGCACAGTCTGCCCTACTCCGCGACGGGAGAAACGGCTACTTTGCTCAAACAGAGCAGCGGTCGTCAGGCCATCATGCTGACGGAGTTGTTCAGGCTGCGTGAAGAGGGTGTCCGTTCGGTGACAGCACTGCGTTGTCACGACGCTTGGCGGCTTCTTCTTGCTCGAGTTCGGCGCATCCTCATTGAGGGCCCCTTGTGGCGTCTGCAGATCCTGGGTGGGCGAGAGGAGTGCCACCTCTATCCTCATCAAAGGGGCGCGGATCATATCTGCCTTAACCCCGGAATTCTCTACTGTCTTCACCGCTTTTACGATCTGGTGGTCTCCCTCTCCCGACAGCATTGGCTGCAGCTTATCTGCGACATCAAGGGGAATCAGCCACTGATTGGCCCAAGTGTGGGACTGGAGGATTTTCTCTTTGGTTCAAGCCGTCAGGCGCTTGGGCGGGTAGGACATGTATTAAGAGAATTGCAGGGAGGAACCTGTTTTTACTGTAACAAGGCGATACACGGGCCTGGTGAGGTAGACCATTTTATCCCATGGCGTCGTTATCCAATTGATTTGGGCCACAACTTCGTACTGGCACACGCCAACTGTAACCGGAGCAAACGGGACTTTCTCGCCGCTCCCGAGCATAGGGATGCCTGGTACGAGCAGAATATCCTAACTCACGGGGCGTACCTCACTGACCAGCTGGCCCCCCTGGTGAGCATCGATGCCGAGCGTTCTACCTCAATCGCCACTTGGGCCTATCAGCAAGCAGTCCGTGAGCATGCCCGGTTGTGGCGTGGTATTGACCAGTTTGTGGACGTGACAGCCACTAGTGTGAATATTCCCCTGCGCTTTTTATGAGGCTTGAAAGCTCGATAAAAAGGGCCACCTCTTGCGAGGTGGCCCTATCCAAATGTTTGGTGGCCGGGTCTGCTCATTGATGTAGTCAAAGAAATCGACCTCCTGCTCGGCCATCTTGATCTTCACTCGCTCCACCAGATAGGGAATGGGCTTGCTGAAGTCGTCATACCCCATCAGGCTCACCTTGCCGGAGCGAATGTGCAGTTTGATCACATCTATATCGGTCACGTCACCATAGAGTTGGCAAGCCGCCCCCAGGTAGACACGCAGCAGCGGCGGTAATTGCGCAATAAAGCATTTGTGCAGCAGCAGTGAATGGCTGGGATAGAGCAGGCTGTTGGGTAGCTGTTGATGGGCCAGCTCGCAGGCCTGGTTGATTAGGGCAATGTCGGCAATCTGATAGAGCTGTGCTTTGGCAGCCTGCTGTGCCTGCGGGTTGCCACCGAAAAAGGCTTTGATATCCCGCTGCAGTTCGCTGGGGTACTGGGTATAGGCTTGACGTTTGCCAAACAGGTTGAGTGCCAGGTAAACCAGCAGATCTTGTTGTCGCTCTTGCTCGGCCTGTTTTAGCTGGGCCAGGTCAAAATGCTGCCCAAGCAGGGCCATGGCTTTGCGATGGCTGCCTGCTATCTCCCTTAACTCGTCGCTTTGTTCAAATTCGTCATTGGCCGGTATGCGTCCAAGGGTCAGTGCCCGCTGCCAAAAGGCTTCAAACAGCGGTTGATGGCGAGCAATCAGCAGTGCTGCAGTGGCCCCATGGTTGGGAGGGGGCGCGGTCAGCTGCTGCCAGCTATGGCTTCGACGTTGGCGCTGCGCCAAAAAGCGCTGCTCTTCGAGCTTGTCTTTGAACACGTAAAAGATGCCGGGCCCAACGGCGATGGCATTTTCATCCAGGGTCCTATCGATATAGTGTTTGAGCTCGCTTTGGTTGTAGTAGCGCTGAAAGGTGTTACGAGAGGTGATGACGCCATCTTTATAAGGGGTGAACTGGGCAATAAAGCTGTCGTTGGCCAGCATGGCCGAGACGACCAGCAGAGTTTGGGTCAGCTCCCAGGCGCCGAGCAGCGCCTCCATCCGCTCATCTTGATCCTCAATCACGTTGATCACAAAACCGAGATTGACCAGATGGGAGACAACCTTCTCGCCATCCGGGCGAAAGTTCGGGTCCCAGCCCAGCGCATCAATACCGTGTGCTTCCAGCTCACGCAGGTCATCCCCCCGGCCGCAGCCGTAATCAAACAACGCATGGTCGCCGTTGAGATAACAATGGCGGGCCAGCATTTTCATGGGGGCAGAGAGTTCATGGCGAACCAGCGCGGTTTTATGGCGATCAATCGGTGGGCCACCCTCTTCGGGCGGCAGGGCGGAGGTGCGAAACAGGCGTCCATCAACCAGTTGGTAGCCATGTATTGCGATAAGCCGCTCCCACGAGGCTTTAAAGCCAATCATGCGGGGATGATCGTAAAGTCCCGCTAGCTCTCCCTCTTCGGTGATCTGGCGGCAGCTCTCTGCCTGTGGGTGATCCGGGGTCAGCATGCACTCTTTGCGATGCAGAATGGGGGGATTGTCTTGGCTGTCGTAGCGGGTAACGGTATGGCTCAGTTTGGCCAGGTCAACGGTGACGCTCTGTTTGAGGCTGGGATAAGCCTCATCAAAGAAGCTGGGGTAGCTCAGCAGTGACAGCCGGAAATCTTTCTTGGCCAATTTGAGCAGGTCCCACTCATTTTCTGGCAGCTTTAGCGCTTGAGCTACGGCGCAGACAAAGCGATAAAGCAGCGGGCTGGTAGCGGCCAGGGTCTCTTTATGCAGATAAACCGCATCGGGCAGCACTTTTTTGTATGGCAGGGCTGAGACCAGTTGCGTGAAACGCTCGGGGCTTAGCATCAACACAGACCTTTGAGTTGTTCGAGGGTAAGACGCTTAGGGATACGTCGACCTTGATGAGTTGCCAGCTGTACGATCATGCGACTCTGCTCCGGTCCATAGCTGATATGAAGCGGTCGATCCGCCCCATAAAGATAAAGACGATCAAACGGGGTGTGCTGAGCCAGCCAAAGTGCTACCTGATAGCTGTTTTCCTGTGGGTATATCAAGTCAACTGCTGCTCCTTGCCGAGGGCAGATAAGTCTTCCCCGCTGGTTGAGTTCACATGCTGCATGCTGATCAAGGGGGGGGGGGCTATGCCGGGTGAGGGATTGGCCAGAATAGTTTTACGCAGCACCGCCCCGCAAAACCCGTAGGTGAGTGACGCAGGTCCGAACATGTGTACCAGCGGGTCGAGAATATGGGTTGCTAGTTCACGGTAGGCCAGCCAGCTGTCATTTTGCTCGGGTAAGTTGGGGCATTGAATACGCTGCCAAGTTTCACCACAGTGAAACAGCATCTCGAAGGTAAAGTGGCGGCTACATGAGCGGTAGATATCCATTGCTCATTTACTCTTTCCATGGCGAAAAGGTCAATGCAGGGCTTCCATTCGCTTAAGGAATGGTAAGCGCTGTTTTTGTATGGTCTGCCTAGTACTCAAGGCTGACGCAGAGATACCGTAACAAAAGATGACACATTCGAGAATTTGGGATGTGCAGAAACACCCAAGCCAAAAACGACCAAGGGGTTGGCACCATGACGATGCCAACCCCTTGTTTTATATGGTGCTCCCGACTGGAGTCGAACCAGTGGCCTGTCCCTTAGGAGCCAAGGTCGGCAGTGTTTCAGAAGGTTTTATAAGGTTGATGAAATGATTATAATGTATTGTTTTTAATGTTTATTTTTCTCGTGGTGGGTTTCAGCTAGTTTCATGAAGTCTCACCCTATATCATGTTTGCTGTGGTACCCCAAGTGGTACCCCAAACAGGGGGGAGAGAATGCTATGGCAAGAAAACCGGTAACTCAGGATCGAGAGATCCCCTCATTGATTTTGCAAGGGGAGGCCTCGATTACCCGCTATGCGGTGAAATCTCCTCATGGCGGTGGATTAGCCATTGAAGTTAGGGCTGGGAAGAGCAAGCGATTTGTCTATCGTTATCGGATTGCTGGTACTCAGGCGACAGTTGTTCTGGGTAATTACCCGGCGCTGTCATTGGCGCGAGCCAGGCTTGAGCATGCAGAACTGGCTGCCTTGGTAAAGAAAGGGATTGATCCACGCAAGCATGTTGCTAGTGAAAAGGCTAAAAATGAAACCGCCCTGACGATGGATGAGTTGCTTGGACGATGGCTCGATGCACAGCGTATTGCTCAGGTCGTCAAACCCAAAACCCTCCAATGTCATCAGGATCGTTGGAATCGTCATCTCAAGAAGACCCTCGGCAATATTCGTTTAATCGATCTGACTCGTGCACACTTGGCACAAGCATTAGAGATAACCCGACGAGCAACAAAAGACGAAACCCGTAAGGGGTTGGGAACGCTGAACCAGATGTTGGATTATGCGGTGGTTCACTGCCTGATCGAGGCCAACCCTGCGAGACTGTTGCGACCCAAGGATTTTGGTGCCAGTGCCGGTTCGCCAAGAGAGAGATGGCTGACAGTCCCCGAATTGCGCAGGTTATGGAAGGCGATTGACGAGGATCTTGGAAGTGGTGGTAGCTTAGCGGCTGGAGGGCGTGGTGTTTCTCGCCATGCCACTATTTCTCTGCCCGCAGCGAATGCGATCAAGCTATTGATATTGACCGGATGTCGTAGAGGCGAAGTCGCTAATATGCGTTTTTCACATATTAGAGATGATGTTTGGACGATCCCTGATACCAAGAATGGGAGGCCACATTCGGTATTCTTATCTCGACAGGCGAAAGCGTTGATTGATGAACAGGCACTATATGTAAACGGTGATTTCGTTTTTGAATCAGATAGACCTAAAAACGACGTAATCGAGCCAATTTTAGTTGACTCGATAACCAGATCTTTAAGGCGTTTTATTTCTCGTTCATTATCTGATATGGAACCATTTACCATACATGATTTACGACGTAGTGCTGCAACCAATTGGGCTGAGAGATTAGATGTAGAAGAGAGGGTGATCGAATTATGTTTGAATCATCTCCCACTCAATAAGTTGGTTAGAACCTATCATCGGTCGCGACATGACGATAAGAAAAAAATGCTATGGCAACGCTGGGGGGAGTTGGTTGAACTCGAAGTAGCAAATGAGCCACAAAAAACTAACCATCATGGAAATGTTATTGAGTTTGTAAGAAATGCAAAATAAAAGAAGGCGGACTAGTGTCCGCCTTCTTTTATTTTATCATATTCTTCTCGAATCAGTCTTGTGACTACCTCATTTTTTCTTCTATCTGTGTTTTCACATACAAAGTCTAGTTTTTTAATAATATCTTCGGATAGAACAATACTTACCGCCTTTTTACCATTGTTTTTATCACGATATGCCTTTTGTGACCAAGCTGATTTCATTTTTGCTAGCAATAGCTCTCTTCTATCTTCAGAGTCGTTGAGTAAGTCGAAGGTTGTTATTATTCCATTTAGGTGATTTTTTGGATGCCCATTTTCGACAAACCATATCGGATTGCTACCTTTGTAAAGGTAGTTCCAAGCCCACTCTTTATTGTTTGAGTCTGCCCATTGGACAACATCACGTATCTTACTTACAAATATCCACTTTTCTTTTAAAGTATTAAGTATGGTGTTTTTTATGTTTGGTTCATTGTTCAATAAATCAAAAAAACAAATGATAGATGCTTTCTTTGCTTTACTATCTTTTGGCAGTAGTCGGATTTTATTTATCTCAAAGAGATAGTTGTTAGTTAAGTTCAGACTTACTCCAGTATTGAAAATATCCGCTTTATCTATATGAAGATTATAGTATGATGTTGATGGTTTTAAAATTCTAACGTAAGACCAAATATAATCGCATAACCTTTCATTTTCTGTATCAATCCAGTCAAAGTTACTTAGTTTCATGCATTCAAAATCGATATAATCAATCAACGTAACCTTGTCAATGTTTTGTCCGGCACTGAAAACTTTATATGCCGCGCGGTTTAATATAGCGGTGGCGTTTTTTTGAATTTCTTTTAAAAAGGTATTTTCATCATAAATATGATTGAAGTCTACATTAGGAATTATTTTTGATAGATAGTTTACTTGTCTATTTGTAAGGCCAATTGAATTGATTGTTTGAGGCATTTTAGTGTTCACCCTTTTCAATTACTTAGTAATTTATTGTGCAATTAATGTGTTTTTGTTATGTATTTATGACCTTTTATGGAGTGATTTTCAACTTTATTATGTCATATTTCTGAGCCGGATCACTTAAGTTAGATGCTCTATCTATGCTGGATTTATGTTGTTTAAGGCTCAATGCTACATAAAGTGCTTATGGCTTTGTGCTGCTGTCATTGTGTCTACCTAGAACAAGGTTGCATCACTCATCCACTTGGCCTTGTAACAGTAATGAAGGGGTTGAGCTGTTATCTAGATATCCATTTTGAATAATAAAGCGTTACTCTTGTGTATGACCATAAATGTCAAATGCAGTACAAGTAATGCTTTTATGTATGTTGCAGGACTTATAGTGCGGTGTGTCCTGTAGTTGTTTTTGCTGGTGCTCTGATGAGGCATGTTTTTTACATGTGGGCATTCTCCTATGTACGACAAAGGAGCTCATCATGAAACTACTAAAATTGAAAGTTGTCATGGCAATGACATCACTCTCTAAGGCATCAGTTTATCGTCAGATGAATGACGGTAAATTTCCAGCATCAGTCAAGACCGGCCCAAGATCTGTTGCTTGGGTTAGTTCTGAAATAGAGTCGTGGATTGAAGAGAAAATAAATCTTCGCTAGGGCTAATTTCTGACGAACAATTGAAATATATTGGCACTTTGCTCAGGCTACAAGTCTTGTCCTATCAGGGATTAGAGTTATTTAGCTGGTTTGACATTTAATGCTTTGATGTCGGCAATAGTAATATATAAATAAAGAGTGTAAATAAGGAGAAAAAATAAACACTAAATAAAATTGCATACACACTATGTATATCGGTAGTGCAGATATGTGGATGTCATAACCATCAGCATACCGAAATCCATAACCATCATATCGCTAAGTTGATAGCACCGTTTCAAACCTTCAATGAAAGTGTGCTAGTGCACACTCGCAAACAGCTACCTTAATTCTAACACCGGCATACATTCTCAGAATGTAGCCCTTCTTCTATCTATGGAGTTTAATATGTTTAACACTCTTAATGAATATCGAGTGGCGGCTGAACGCCACTACCAAAATAGTGGGTATACTTTCGATAAGGATAACCTAAGTAAAATTGTTACTGTGATGAATCATGCTTTTGCTCAATACTCTAGGGTCTTTGCTTTTAGAGTTGACCTTCGCTTCCCTGATAATTTGTTTACTAGGATGCTATCAGAAGGTAGTTCACGTTATCATGGTGATGTGCTGAAAGCATTCTTTGCGGAACTTGAAAAACTATTTGTTCTAGATCAGATATGCCAAGCTACAAATGGGAAAAGAGTTCGCAAAACAGCAATCAGATATGTTTGGGCGAGGGAGCAAACAGCAGAGGCTGTCGTTCCTCACTATCACTTGATGTTTTTCTTAAATGGGGATGCCTATTGCTCCCTAGGGAAATTTAAGTCTGAGAATATGAACCTGGCAAACAAGCTTAGAGTGGCTTGGCATCGAGCCGTCTTTGAAGCGGATTTATCAATTGATTTTTGCAGGAGGCGAGGGTTGGTTCAACTGTCAGAGGAGGGACAGCACGAAGTTTTCTCAGATGATCCTGTGGCTATAAAAAAAGTGCTGCTCCATGCAGCATACCTTGCCAAAAAGGAATCCAAGCGCCGTGGGCAGGGATATCAGTGTTTTGGGGGGAGTAACCTTTGAAGGCTTATTGGTGTTGATAAAAGACTTTTACTGCAGCTTTAGATGGCATCTGATCCGGGAGTTTTTGCTCCCGGATCTGTTAAGCTAACCCTCATTTGTTATCGCATCAGTTGGAGTAACCCATGGCAGCCTATTCCCCTCCCTTCACCCTGACCCACGCCATGCTGAGTCGAGTGGCGGACATCGCAGAGTTGGTGGGGCAGTGGCGGTTTGCTCAGAGTTCTCAGGTGCCGATGCTGCGTCGAGAGAATCGGATCCGCACCATCCAAGCCTCCTTGGCTATAGAGCACAATACCCTGAGTGTCGAGCAGGTGACGGCAGTGATTGAGGGGAAGACGGTGCTTGGGCTTCCACGGGAAATCCAAGAGGTCCGTAATGCGTTTGCGGCCTATGAAGCAATGCCTGATTGGGATCCTGCTTCAGCGGAAGATTTACTTGGTGCTCATGGACTCCTGATGCGTGGACTCTGTGATGATGCGGGTCACTGGCGTAGCGGTGGTGTAGGTATCTATCGAGGCGAGCAGTTAGTGCATATGGCACCCCCTGCGAACCAGGTCCCTCGTCTGATGGGACAGCTATTGACGTGGCTGGCAGAGACCGAAGCTCATCCGCTGATCGCTTCCTGTGCCTTGCATTACGAGCTGGAGTTTATTCATCCCTTTGCTGATGGTAATGGTCGGATGGGGCGTCTGTGGCAGACTGTGGTGTTAAGCCGCTGGCAGCCTGTAATGGCCTTCTTACCCGTGGAGACGGTCATTAAGGCACGGCAAGATCACTACTATCAGCAGCTAAGTCAGGCTGATAGTCGCAGTGATTGTACCGAGTTCATCCTTTTTTTACTGGAAGCACTGCGCGATGCGCTGGCCCAAGCGATTGCGATTCAACCTGCAGCAGTATCACCTCATCAGGAGAAAATGCGGGTAGAAATGAAGGTTGAAACGCAGGTAGAAAAGCGGTTCAAAACCCCCCTGGCCATCTTGGCGGAACTGGCGGCTGAGCCGACCATAACGCTCAAGCAAGTCGCAGAGCGGATTGGCAAATCGACCAGTACAGTGGAGAGAGCTGTTGCCGTGCTGGTCAAAGAGGGGCGATTACGCTTTGTTGGGCCGCGTAAGAGCGGACGTTGGGAGGTATTGGATCCTGACACGTCAACCATCTAGCCCCGCAACTAACAGACTCAGGACTAGCTCGCCACCGGCAGGTCTTCCCTGCCTGCCGATGGTATATGGACGCCATCATACTGTTTTTGAGCCTAGGCGCAGGTCTTTAACTGGCAAGTTACCCCTTTGGATTTCTTTAAAAACTATCCACTTACTGAAGTGGGGAGCAAGGGCCAGAACTACATCTGGTGATCGTATCTGGCCATCTTCAACATCCCATAAACGAAGTCTAACTTTTCTTCAGTCGGTTCATCGTCTCGCAGCCAGCGTACTTTGAGACCTAGGTACTGCGCCCATTCAATACCCTTTTTGAAGCATTGCCGCTTGTCGTTTTTGGCAGCTACTTCAACGTACTGATTTACTAGGTCATATTGATTCTTACCAGCCCGATACTTGGCGTGGTCAAAGGCAATCTGATAGTAGCCCATGGCTGTTTTGAAGTTATCTTTACGGTAGTGGTATACAGCACGTAACCAAGGTTCCATCCAACAAAGATGCTCATCTAGCCCGTAAGTTTTTACCTGCTCTGCATATTCGTCTATCTGGTCCCATTGGGTGTCTGCATCTCGTTTGAGTGAGAACCCTAGCATCGCCATTTTGACGAAACCTTCAGGCGGATTAAAAGACATTTTCCGCTTGGAGGTGTCCATGCAAACGCATAAGGCAAAGCGACCATATTTACTGGTTAGTGCTGCAATTACATCCTCACGCATCGGCTGATCCGGTTGCTCATCGTGGAGACGTTGCAGCGTATCAGCCACCATCATTACTTTCCTGTTGAAGAAATTCCAGTAATCGCCACAGGCATCTATCCAGATCGCCAACGCTGATTCAGGCGACTCTTGCCGCTGAATGATGGGCTGAATCTCAGCCTTGAATTCATTCACATCATCAGCAATCCACAAGGCGTATTCTCGGAATTGAGTACAGACATCTTTCAAGTAGGAAACATCGTATGCTCGGACGATTTCCTTCGTTACATAGCTCGTGACCCGTGCAAACACCAAGGCAGTCAGGATACTTGTCTGTACTGGCTTAGGGATCTCTTGACCGTTCTCAGCCATGTTGAGGAATGAATCTTCAAAGTTTTTAATCAGTGCCGGCAGAGCTGGGAGCGTAGCGCCCTGGATCCAGTTGATCGCGTTATCAAGATTATGCTGACGCGCAGCACTGTCACTTTTTGCATTTTTTCCCGGGTAATGGAATTGTGTCTGAGAGGTGGCGCAAAGTTGGTAAGCCCAGCGCATCACCTTCTCTAACGGTAGCGTCAACGTGCCGTCATCAGTTACCGATGGTAGGAACCAAAATTCGTCTTTCGGCGTATCGAGTTCAAAATCAGAAATTTTGTAATAAAGCAGATTCTGGTTCAGCGACACTACGAGCAGAGGAACGGCCTTGACCGAAATGAAGTAACGGAGAGTCTCCGCTTTATCTAGATACGTGCCCTCGCTGCGTACCAACTTGTTATACGCATCGTGAAGATCAGCTAACGTGTCGCCAATAGCACTCATGATTCGGGTGTTGGGTAGATAGCCGGTGAGGATAAAGCTAAGCGATTGAATGGCTCGGTCGAAGTTCGCTTCAAGATGCCCCTCCTCTTTGGCTAGCCTTCCCAGCTGCTTCTGAATAGCCTTTTTGGTTTTTTCATCAAAATCATGATAGGGATCTTCTTTCCGGGGAAGAACACCTAATGCATCGTAAGCTAGTTTGACCAGCTCTCCTTGCGTGGCGAAGCAAACTTTTGTCTTCATATCGAATCCTTGTTTTCCCAGTTTAAAGCCTTGGGGCGTATCCTAGCGCTGGTTCGGGTTCAATTGTTTGCCACGGTTGCCGTGAACATGGGCATTAGTCGGGTTGGTTCCAGAAGAGCCACGATTGTTGTTTAGCGCATTAGCTCTATCGTTTTGCTGTGGGCGTTGCTGATTGCTTGAAGTGGGCTGTTTTGACATATCAGTCTCCTAATGAGTTGGTAAGGCAGTTGAATCTTATCCACTCGACCTAGACGAGTATCTAGGATTTTTGGAGACGTACTTTTTTTGTCAAAGATGATCAACCATAACGCGTTACACTAGTTTCTTGTGAGCAGACCTTCCCTTACCTCGCCACCGGCAGGTCCTCCCAGCGGGTGGTGTAACAGGGGCTCAAGTGCTCTTGTCGCATCATCCACTCGGCTGACCCCGTGCCTTGACTGGCAAAGCCTACGCGCCCCAATCCCTTGGCTTTGATCTGATCCATCACAGCCATCAACGCATCCGATTGAGCGGATGACGGGGCAAACAGATCGGCCTGTTGCTGCCCCTTTGGGGTGAACTCACTCAGCATGACACCCCCCTTCTGATAGCGGTAACCGTCGCGCCAAATCTGCGGTAGCAGCACGTTCACTTGCTGCAGCAACAACCGGGTATCATCGCTAGGGCAGACCAGTCGGACACCAGCCTGCTCACTGTAGTAAGGCGCTCGTTCGTCAAAGGGGTTGGTTCGCACGAACAGGTGCACCCGCTGGCAACACATCCCCTCGGCCCGCAGCTTCTCGGCAGCGCGAGCCATAAAGCCTGACAACGCTTGGGCCATTTCTCCGCGGTCAGTCACGCGCTCTCCAAAGGAACGGCTCGAGAGGATCTGCTGCTTCGCCAGCGGTTCAACGGTCAGCTCCGCGCAAGGCAGACCACGCAGCTCCTGTACGATCCGCTCGACCACCACGCCGTATTGGGCGCGCAACCCTTTGGCATCACTGGCCACCAAGTCAGCCACGGTGTTGATGCCTTGTGCCACCAACTTGGCTCCCAAGCGCCGCCCTATGCCCCATACCTCATCCACTGGGGTGATGGCCATCAGCCGGGCTCGGCGCAGCTCGTCACGCAAGTCCACGACGCCGCCAGTGGCAGGCCACTTCTTGGCGGCATAGTTGGCCAGCTTGGCGAGGGTCTTGGTGGGGCCGATCCCAACCCCTACCGTTAGGCCGGTCCACTGCCACACTCGCTGCCGGATCTGTTGCCCATAGGCTGTGAGGTCCCCTGCAAACGACTCCGACAGTGACAGGAATGCTTCATCGATGGAGTAGACCTCCAGCTCGGGGGCCATGGTCTCTAACGTGCTCATCACCCGGCCAGACATATCGCCATAGAGTGCGTAGTTGGAGCTGAACCCCACACCGCCATGCGCTTCGAACTGCTCGCGGATCTTGAAGTAGGGCCCGGCCATCTTGATGCCCATCGCCTTGGCCTCGGGGCTGCGCGACACCACGCACCCATCGTTGTTGGAGAGCACCACGATCGGGCGGCCACGCAGCTCAGGGCGAAACAGCCGCTCACAGCTGGCGTAGAAGTTGTTTACATCAACGAGTGCTATGGCCATCACGCTGCCTCAGATTGCCAATCACATGGGTGACCACCCCGAACAGCTCCAGGGAGAGGCTCATGCAAGGGTCGATAGGCGCAAACGCCGGATTGGCTGGCAACAACCGCAGACTCGGCTTGAGCTGCAAGATCTTGACCGTGAAGCCGCCGTCGAGCAGTGCAATCACCACATCACCATGGCGCGGGGTCAGGCTCTTATCGACCACCAGCAAGTCACCAGGAAAGATGCCGACCCCGGTCATGCTCTCCCCCTCGGCACGCAGATAGAAGGTTGCTGCAGGGTGCGACACGCAGTGGGTGTTTAGGTCCAACTTGCCTTCCAGATAGTCGCTGGCTGGGCTGGGAAAGCCGCAAGAGGCACGGTGCAAGAACAGCGGGATGGTCACCTCGGCGGGTGATGGGTCTGGGGTTAACAGCTTCATGGTAACAATGCCTGTGTTTATATACAGGCATTATAGCGCGCCACCTTTGAACCAGCGCAAGTCCCGCATGCCACTGGTGGCGTACCATGGCGCCAACAAATAACAAAGAGTTCAGTATGAGTCACAATCTGTGTGCCCTACCGAAAGAGCAGCAAGAACGGGTCGAGGTCGAGAAGGCCGCCGCATATGCCGTATGGAAGGAGCGCAACGGTCACTTGGCCAGCGCAGAAAGCGAAGCAAGCCAACATAAGGGTGAACTGGGGAGCTACTTTCTTAAGCAAGTAAGTAGGTACAAACGGGGCTAGCTTTCCTGTAGTCATGTTCTTATTCTGGTGACATCCTAAGTCCCTTAACTCTCACGCAAATCCGGGCTTCGGAGCTTGCTATTTTGCATGGCATAGTCACTGGCAATGATAGCCTGCTGTCCTTCGCTGAGGGATATGTAATCGACATCGACCCGCAGTTGGCCGTGAGCAGCTTGTACCAGACTTCGGACAATCCTAGGGTCGATATGGCGGTTGATTACATTTCAGATTCAAACGCTAGTTTGATCTGCGTCACCATATCTCATCACAGAGTCTGCTTTTACTTGACCCATCGGTCTTGTTAATGACAATTTGCTTTTGAATATCAATATCCTCGTTCGAAACACTCCCCTTTTGGAATTCTATATTGGGAAAACTCAATCCGCTCTTGCGTCTCGCTGCTATCTCTGGCGCTGAGACTGCGCTCAGATTCCACATTCTTCGGGGGGATGACTTGAACGCTCAAGATCGCAAAGGTTCAACCCCCTTGATTCTTGCTACGACCCGGAATAACAAGGGTGCTGTTAGGTTGCTGCTTGATGCAGGGGCAAATCCAATGCTCTTCGATTCTAAAGGGATGGATGCACTGGCTTATGCTAGGCGAGCCAACTGCTCGGAACTCGTTGAGATGTTGGTGGAGGCGTTACACAGAGCCACTTCTAGTCCTTTTGGATCTGATGTCGTTGTTGCCACATACCAAAAGCATATCTCCGAGAATGTCGGGAATTTATCTGACGACAAGTCATTGGAGAAAGATGACTCTTTGGCTGATGTGATGGAACCAAGCCGTCCCGAGTTCTCTCAAACCGATACAACAATGTTGCAGATTTCAGAAAATGGTCTTCTTTCTCTTGATGACGCCCCCTTGGATGTTGATTTTGACGATGGCTGGGTAGTTGAGCCAACGGTAGTAACTCCTGTGGGTGATGATTTTGTCAAACTAGTGGCTAAAAACATTCACGCAGCAATAGGTCAACACAAGGCACGGGACCTTGATGACGATTGGGATGATGTAGATCTCTACTTACCAGAAAGAACAGCTCTTGTGGAACAAGTTGGCGTCGATGATGCTTTGATGACCACCCTTCTTTCAGCAATGCGTGAGGGCTGTATTTCTGGAGATGTGCTTGTGGAACTCTGCTCAAATGCTGATGGGACTCGCAATGAAGAGTTTGAAAGGCATATTAATATTGCACTGGGTGACCTTGGTGTGGTTGTCGATGAGCAGAATGAAGTTTGTATCAATGATATTTCTCTTGATAATGCCTCTTTTGAGGAAAGAGTTCATTTGGATAATACGGTTGAGTTTATTCGAGGACTTGCCTCGGGACTCAATGAGCCATCCAGACTCTACTTTAAGGATATTGGGGGTAGGCTTCTTAATGCAGAAGAAGAGATCGTTTTAAGTCGTGAGATGGAAGAGGCTTGGGATGATGCGTTATCAGCCCTAGCTCAATGGCCAAAAGGAATGTCAGCTCTATTTTCGTTCGCTGAAAAAGTGGCTCTTGGTGAAATAGATGCCAAATTGTTCAGCGAAGAACCTGAGTTGCTATTAGAGCTAGAAGCTGAGGAAGAGTTTGTTCCTTCGGTAGATATTGACTATGAAAATTATCATGTTGAGGAAAATGAAGAGAAGGAAGATGCTTATTTTTCTGTGGGGTTTGTTTCTGCTATAGCAATAGTTCGCAGTGCTATTGGTGACTTCCAACGCACCAAAGAGGCACTAGCCTCTGTAAAATTGACTAATGTACTTCTATTTGAGCTAGCCGAAATAGCCCAAAATGAGCCTATTGCTAAAGGTTTTATCGATGCAGTTGAACGACACTCTCTAGCTCGGGAACGCATGATTCAATGCAACCTAAGATTGGCGCTATCTATTGCCAAGAAGCATACATGGTCCGGTCTTCCATTGGACGATCTTATTCAAGAGGCAAACATAGGCCTCATCAAGGCAGTGGAACGATTCGATTGGCGTAAAGGCTTTCGCTTCTCAACTTACGCCTCTTGGTGGATTCGTCAGAATGTCACTCGCGCTATAGCCGATAAAACGAGGCTCGTCAGAGCTCCAGTTCATATTCAACAGACAGCTTGGCAAATCATACGGGAGCGTAAAGAGCTTGAGCTGCGATTAGGGCGAGCCGAGCGTGATATAGAAACGTCTCGGCGACTCGGTATGCCACTTTCCAAAACGTGGCTTCTTTTATCGATGTTCGATGACGTTGAGTCTCTCGATGAGATTGATATGAATAGATGTCAGTCAAGACTCTGCACCCTAAAGGATGGGTATATCCCATCACCAATGAAATATGTTGAAAACAGCTCCCTGTGTTCGACTCTATATGAAATGTTAGATTACCTAGATGATAGATCGCGATTAGTCATTATATATCGCTTTGGCTTGAAGGGCGCTGATGAGATGACTTTAGAGGAGGTAGGCAAGATTTTTGGGGTTACTCGTGAACGTATTCGTCAGATTGAATTTCAGGCCTTGCAAAAGCTATCTAGCGAGCACAAGAAGGCGATTTTGTTCCCTTTTACGCGGGAGGATCATCCCGAATGATGCAAAGAGTTAGATACGCCCCCCCAAAAGCTGGTGCGATGTTAGAGGCTCTCAGAGGGCTAGGATATTCGACAGCTGCAGCTCTAGCAGACGTTGTTGACAATGCTATATCCGCTTGTGCTACTGAGGTTCGTCTGCAATTTGATTGGAATGGTGCCGAAAGCCGAATATCGATACTGGACAACGGGACTGGTATGACTGACTCCGAGCTTGAGGCAGCTATGACCCTTGGGACAATCAATCCCTTGGATGAGCGGTCTTTGACGGATCTTGGTCGCTTCGGTATGGGTCTGAAGACCGCTTCATTCTCTCAGTGCCGTAGACTTACGGTAGCCTCTAGGCGCGAAGGTGAGGAGCTGGTGTGCCTGCGTTGGGATCTGGATGTCATAGCAGCAGACCCCGAGGGGGGTTGGCGTATGTTCGAGGGACCAGCTCCCGGTTCTGAGAAGTTTATTGAGCCGTTGATGGGTCTGAACTCGGGGACGATCGTCCTTTGGGAGATTATGGATCGAGTGATCACTTCTGGTTCAGACTTAGAGCACTTTGCTGACTTAGTTGATGATGTTGAATCTCGCTTGGCCATGATTTTCCATCGTCTCCTCGAAGGGCCACAACCGGATTTCACCCTTTTCATCAATAGTAAGCTAGTGTCCCCATGGGACCCATTCATGATCGGCCATCCAGCTAAAGCAATGGAATCTCCTGTGGAACGTAGGATGACCTCGTCGGGTGTCATACGGGTTCAGTGTCATGTGCTTCCGCATAAGGACAGACTTTCGGATACGGAGTTTATTAGTGCTGGGGGGCCTGAAGGATGGACATCCCAGCAGGGCTTTTATGTCTATCGTAACAAGCGGCTTCTTTTGGCTGGTAGCTGGTTGGGTTTGGGGAGAGGAAGGGTATGGAACAGGGAGGAATCGCACCGTCTCGCAAGAATCCGGGTTGATATACCGAATACTGCTGATGCGGACTGGAAGATCGACGTCAAGAAGTCTACTGCTCGACCACCTGTTTTTGTCCGCAATTGGTTGGTTGGGCTTGCAGAGCATACAAGAGAAAGAGCTCGTAAAGTATTTGCCTTTCGTGGTTCCCCGATGCCAGGAGGAGGGGGAATACCGATTGAGCAGGCTTGGCGAGTCGAACATCTGAAGAACGGTGTTCGCTATCGTATCGACGAGGCACATCCTGCCGTAGCAGCAGTCATAGAGGCTTGTGGAGACCGTAAGGAACTTATCAGAGCTATGCTCCGGGTAGTTGAGGAGACAGTCCCTGTACAGCGGATCTGGCTTGATACAGCCGAGAATAAGGACACTCCTAGAACATGCTTTGATGGAGAGCCTAATGATGTTGTTGTGGAGGTCGCTAAAGTCCTTTTCAACGACTTGATTGAGCGCAAAGGGTTGAGTGTCGAGGAGGCCCATAAGTCGATGCTCAGAACGGAACCTTTTCAGAAATACCCGTCCCTGATCGCAAATTTACGGAGAGAAGTATGAATCTGACGGAAGATGCTGGTTTGCAAGTCGAGCTACTGGAAAATGTCATCGCCACTGCTCAGCGGTTAGTAAAAGCTGAGAAAGACCAATCCAAAATTACTCCAGCGTTTATTGCCGGAAAGGTCAACCTTGCAACGATGATGTTCGCCGGGGACTCTCCTCAGTTGGTGGACCAAAAGCAAGCTGTTGCCATATTGATTCAGCGCTTCAGTCACCGAATAGGTAAATCGACTACGTTGAAGAGCGATATAGATCATGTCGACTGGCTCTCTGCTGCTCGCAAACGTGATTGGCAATACTGGCGTCGATACAGTGACTATTTGGAGTCCAAACTATCTGACGTAGTAGTGGAGGGGCTCAACGAAGCTACTGATGATATTCTGAGCCTTCTTGAAGATCCAGAAAGATCGGACCCATGGGATCGAAGAGGGCTTGTTGTCGGACATGTGCAGTCTGGCAAGACGAGTAATTACTCTGGATTAATTTGTAAGGCTGCTGATGCGGGTTACAAGATTATTATCGTCTTAGCAGGTATGCACAATAATTTGCGCTCTCAAACCCAAATGAGATTAGAGGAAGGATTTCTCGGTTACGAAACGACAGTTGATCGAGATCCTGGTATGCCGATAGGTGTTGCTGAATTTGGCGAAGACTTAAAGACCAACTCCGCAACGACGCGAGCTGAGAACGGCGACTTCAGTAAAACAATTGCGAAGCACTTCCACGGGATATCCCCCGAGGAGAGACCATGGCTTTTCGTCGTTAAAAAACAGAAAACAGTTCTGACTGCATTGCTGAATTGGATACAGACAAGAGTGGCTGACAGTACTGATTCAATTGATGGTCGAAAGTTGGTTACTAAGCTTCCGCTTTTGATGATTGATGATGAGGCTGATAACGCATCAGTGGATACTGGAGAACAGATATTCAAGGATGATGGTTTGCCGGATGAGGAACATCAACCTAAGACCATTAACAGCCTTATTCGACAAATCCTTCATACTTTCACTAGAAAGGCTTATGTAGGCTACACCGCGACACCTTTTGCAAATATATTCATTCATCACAAGGGTGCAACTGCAAAAGAAGGACCTGACCTATTCCCCCGCTCTTTTATCATCAATCTTGCAGCTCCATCGAATTACGTTGGTCCAGCAAGGATGTTTGGGAAGATGGAGAAGGATGGTCGCACGAAGGCACTACCTCTTGCTAGGGACATTGTTGACCATTATGACATTCAATCTGACTCGGGTTGGATGCCGCCTAAGCACAAAAAGACTCATGTTCCCATCTACGAAGGTGGGGAGGAGATTCCGCCATCTCTGCGAGAAGCAATCTATGTGTTTGTTTTAGCATGTGCCGCCCGACAATTGCGAGGTCAAGGAAATCAACATAGTTCTATGTTGATTCACGTCACCCGATTTGTTGATGTCCAGAGGCATGTACGGGAACAGGTTGAGAAAACTGTGCGTCGCATGCGACAGAGGATCACCCGAGGGATGGAGGCTGATGACATATTGGGTCAGCTACACAGACTTTGGGAAAATGATTTCCTCCCCACCCGCGATGAAGTGGCTGAGTTATCACCAAAGGAGGAATGTCCATCAGAAATGCCAACTTGGCAAGATCTTCTCGCCGTCCTCCCTGAGGTGTTGGAGGATATAGAGGTTCGTTCTATTAATGGAACAGCCAAGGATGCGCTAGATTATGCGACGCCAGGTGCGGCTTTGAAAGTTATAGCCGTAGGGGGGGACAAGCTTGCCCGTGGGCTAACTCTAGAAGGGCTCTGTGTGAGCTACTTCGTCCGTACCACTAAAATGTACGACACACTCATGCAGATGGGGCGTTGGTTTGGTTATCGTCCGGGCTATCTGGATTTGTGCCGGCTATATACATCTCCCGATTTGGTCCGGTGGTTTGGGCACATTGCTGATGCTTCAGAGGAGCTTCGTGATGAGTTTGATTTCATGGCTGAGGCTAAGCTTACCCCCGAGCAATATGGTCTAAAAGTTATGTCGCATGAGGTTATGACGGTAACCTCTCCCTTGAAAATGAGAAATGCGCAGACTCTTTCTCTAAGCTACAGTGGAACGCGTCCTCAGACGATCCTCTTCCATCGCGACGCTAAGATTCAGCAGCAGAATCTAGATGCTACGGACGCCCTTGTCTTGTCGCTTGGGGAGGCTTGCAAGGAGTCGCCGAAATATGAGCGAGAAGGTGAGCCAAACTCTTGGCCCGGTGCCCGTCTCTGGAAGAACGTTGACGTTTCCAACATTACGGCCTTTCTTGGTGACTACACTACCCATCCCAATGCCACTAGTGCCAAGGCCGCAGTGCTATCTGAATTTATCTCGAAAATGGTTGAAATCGGAGAGCTGACCAAATGGAGTGTTGCTCTCCTCGGTGGAGGAGAGGGGGCTGGGGATGAGCATATATTCCCGGGTGGGCAGTCGTCGAAAAATTATTTCATTCGTAAAACGGATGATCCGGAAGATCCCAGATTGCAGGACCCGAGAAATTTCGCTATCGGTGTGCTTACCGATCCGAAAGATGAGAGTATCGATCTTGATGATGATGTTTGGCAAAAAGCGCTGAATTTGACTCGTGCGGCTTGGAAGCCTGACCCAGCTAGGGGGCGTGAAAAGCAGCCAAGTTTCCCTAGTGGTAAAGGTATTCGTGAGATTCGTGGAAAACTGGGAAATGAGACTAATCGGGGCTTGCTCTTGCTTTATCCGCTTTCTCCTTATGTTTACAAGGACAAAAAGCAGAAGGATGTAATTGTTCCGGGATGGACCAAACCAATCATGGCATTCGCCATTGCTTTCCCTGCCAGCGATAGGGCAATCAAAGTCGAGTATGAAGTCAACCTACTTTATTGGATGCAAGAATATGGCCCGTCCGAGTGAGGAATTTAATCTGGCATGGTTGTCTCTATCGTGCGATAGCGAGTCTTTAGGCTGGCAGGCTATATCGCTACCATCTGCAGGTCCAGTTGGAGTTCAGGCTGGACGGTGCTCGCCGAATAATACTGAGGCCGTCCTTTTCACTTTCCCTACTGCGAAGTTAGCTCGCACTGAGCGGTTGCCTGAGGGGAAAGGTTTTTTGGTCGAGAAAGCGGGGGCTACAGAACAGGGTGGGATCATATTGGCGCTCACTAGGCAAGGTGAGGGTGACCTTGGACTATTTGTCTCAATGGTGTGTGATGTCGTCGGGGCAGTCGACGAAGCCGCCGCTGATCGCGTTTCGGAGTCTAGTCTTTTAAGACTTCTGATAAGACGTGTGCTCGCTTGGCAGCAATTTAT
Organism: Aeromonas sp. 5HA1; assembly: GCF_029237245.1. Classification (NCBI taxonomy): domain Bacteria; kingdom Pseudomonadati; phylum Pseudomonadota; class Gammaproteobacteria; order Aeromonadales; family Aeromonadaceae; genus Aeromonas; species Aeromonas sp. 5HA1. The sequence continues at coordinate 254,115 of NZ_JAACFW010000001.1, read as the reverse complement.
GTCTCGACATTCTGGACATCTCAGCCCTGAAGCGGAGCTGGGTTTGGTGGGGGAACTTTGTATTATTACGGCCCTTCTTGATGCGTGTGTGCCACCAATGGAAGTCCTAAAGGGATGGGTTGGACCCAATGATGCACCTCAGGACTTCCTTCTAGGTGATGGGGCTATCGAGGTGAAGGCGACCATGTCTGCGTCCGGGTTCCCGGTGAAAATAGGCTCTTTGGAGCAGTTGGACGATGCGGTAGCATCACCGCTGTTCCTTGCTGCTGTTAGGTTTGCCAACCTAGAGAGTGGACTGACTTTGCCTGAGATGATTGCTCAGATAGAGCAACGTCTGAAAGAAGAGCCAATAGCGATAAGTATTCTTTATGAGCAACTTATGTGTGCGGGATTCACTGAAGCACACGGAAATGAATACACTCGCAGATTCAAATTGAAAGATAGACTGTTCTTTTCCGTATCTGAAGGTTTTCCACGTATGACCTCAGGCTCTGTTCCATTTGGGGTTACGCATGCTTTGTATGAAATAAATTTGGAGCATGTCGGGGATTTTCTCATTGACCTTGATGTGGCCATTAAAAAACTAGGAGTAGCCGGATGACCCTTGATGAGTTTTTGTCTGAGACAAGGACTGAAATCGCAGCTCAGATAAGTGAAGGCGCTGCTTTTACGGAGCTAGTCTTCTGTGAGGTTGTGATGCAACACCTCATGGATGCAGGGATGACTTCTGAGCCTGTTATCTGTCATTTTAAAGGAAAGGTTGGTAATGCAAATCTAAGGCTGAGCGGTTACGCAATTTCAGATGATGCAGATCAACTTGACTTGTTCGTCAGTCTTTATGAAGGGTTCGAGGTTCCAACTCCTATTCAGGAACAAGACACCAAGACGGCTGCTCAACAGTGTGTCCGCTTTCTTGATCTTTGTGCCACAGGGCGTCTTCTTAGCAAGCTAGACCCAACAAGTGATGCCTATTCATTAGCTTTAACTATCAGCGAGAAATACAACAGCCTGGAACAAGTTCGTGTATTCGTTCTCACTGATGGAATTGCCAAATCTAAGAGTTTCAAGTCTCGTGAAGTCGGTGGAAAGACAGTCCGGCTAGAAGTTATGGATATTGAAAGGCTCTTTCGACATCGTTCTGAAGGTAAGCCGCGTGATGAACTTGTAATTGACTTTAATGAGGTATCTGGCTCACCACTTCCCTGTGTCTATGTCCCAGGGCAAACCGGTGATTACGATTATGCATTGACAGCTATTCCTGGAGAAGCGTTGCGTTTTGTTTACGAAAAGTTCGGCCCTAGACTTCTTGAAGCTAATGTACGCTCATTTTTAAGTGTTAAGTCTAAAGGCGTGAACCAAGGTATACAGAGTACTTTGCGTGCAGCACCCGAGCGGTTTATGGCTTTCAACAATGGCATTGTCCTTGTAGCTGACGAGATGCAGCTAGACCGTGCCAAAGATGGTTCTCCAGGAATTGTGTGGTTGCGAGGGATGCAAATAGTAAATGGAGGGCAGACTACAGCTTCTATTTACTTTGCGAGTAAGAAGTTTCCAGATACTGACCTGAGCAAAGTCAGAGTTCCAGCCAAAATAATTATAATTAAGGAGAGTGATCCAACAAAAGAGGAATCACTTGTTTCCGATATTTCTCGATATGCTAATTCACAGAATGCAGTACGGCAATCTGACCTGTCAGCGAATAAACCCTTCCATGTGGATGTGGAGAGACAGTCATTAACCGTCTACTGTCCTGATGGTGAAGGTCGCTGGTTCTATGAACGAGCTGCTGGGAGTTACAATACACTTCTCGCCCGCGAGGGAGCAACTCCCGCTCGCCTTCGGGACCTGAAAGCAGCAGTGCCAACATCGCGTAAGATAACCAAGACGGAGTTGGCTAAATATATTATGGCTTGGGATGTTAGGCCAGATATAGTCAGTCTAGGAACGCAGAAGTGTTTTGATCGATTTATGGCTGTTCTTGGTGAAGCCGAAGTGGCTGGAAAGCCTATTTTACCCGATACAATATATTTTAAAGCATTGGTTGCTAAAGCGATTATCTTCAAGCTGGTGCACAAAACGGCTCGTCCTCTTGTTTCTGCTTTCCTTGCTAACGTAGCTGCTTACACTGTTGCAGTTGTTGCCGATCACTATGGGGATTCTTTTGATCTAGAGAGGGTTTGGCTTCGGCAGGGAGTGTCAGGGCAATTTATTGAGCAAGTCGAAGTTTGGGCTCGTGAGGTTAATGAACGTCTCCATGAAACAGCCAACGGAAAGATGATCTCTGAGTGGGCGAAGAGGCCTGAATGTCGAGAGGCTATGTTTTCTCGTCCATTCTCTAAGCCAATAGTTGAAATACCAGAGTTACGTCGTTATGAATATTTATAGTCACATAGTTCAATCAAAATAATCGTATTGATTTCTATACTAGGGCTTGGTAAAGCCAAGCCCTAGTATGATGACTTTTTATATTTTTCTGGCACAGGTAAGACATCAGCTTTAATCAATATAAGATTGTTGCATAATGTCTAACACCAAACGAGCAATTTTGTTTGCCAATAGGGGAGGAACTGCGTTGCCCACTTGATGATATTGCTGAGTGCGCCCACCTTGGAAAAAATAATTATCAGGAAATGTTTGTAAGCGAGCAGCCTCTCTTACTGTGAGGCTGCGACACTGTGTCGGATCAGGATGAATGAAGTAATGCCCATCTTTAGATATATGACTTGTAATTGTTGTAGAAGGGGCATCAGAAAGTTGAACTCGGAACCGATCCGAAAAATGCCCACTTTCCCAATTCTTGTGCGCAGGAGCTAAGGAGTCAAGACAAAATTCTTTGTGCCCCTTTGGCGATCTTCCTTCTATTTTAGCAAAACATGCAGCAAATCCGTATCGAATCAAATCATCAATTCTATGACCTCTGGTTTCGTGGTTCAGCCAAACTTTCAGTCGGTCATCATTGAACCATTTGTCAAGTTCACTAATACCAGTAGTACCTTCATTTTTCTCTCTTGGATATTGGAGAGAGCCTGTATCAACGTTTTGAAGAAAATCAGCTGTTTTACGAATATTATCTATCAGCTCTGTAGTGAGTTTGGATTCTTTAATTGCATTGTTTGCAAGCTGTTTTAATCCTTCTCGGATTTTTTGTTCCCATGCAGTAGCAGAGTCATCTTCTCGACTTAATTTACTGCGTAATGGGGGTAGATTACCGATAGCATTATTAACTGTAATCCGATTCTCTTTGTTTAGCTTAGGTAAATTATGGCTAAAACGATCGTCTCTGATACCGAGTAGAATTACTCTATGACGAGCCTGGGGTATTCCATAGTCTTCGGAACGAATAATGAAATTAGCTGCATTTATTTTTTGTGGGTCATCACCATCCATGAATGTTTCATCATTGACAAGAGATACGATATTATATCGTAAGCCATTATCTTTTTTATCCAATGCCATGCTAGGGTTTGCAAGATCTCTGAGGATTTGATGAAAAATCAAACCACCATTTATTTTTGATGAAAGAATACCCTTCACGTTCTCCATGACAAAAATATCTGGTTTATTGTTTTTTATGATTCTTAAATACTCCAAGTATAGGAAGTGCCTAGAATCATCTTCGGGTATATAGTTAGAGTTACCTTTATTCCTCGAACGCCCAGCAAGAGAATATGCTTGACATGGAGGTCCGCCAATTAGAACCCATGGTAAATCTTTATTTCCTAATGCAGCTGTAATTGCTGAATCAAGGGCTGCATTCCCCTTATCACTACCGATAGCAATACACATCGCTTCATGATTTGCTCGTTCCCAATACTCATGGGTTCTCTCAGTGAAAGGATGAGGTGATTTCCCATTGCAAAACTGATAGTAATCTGATAGACCATCAGGAAAGTTGCTTTTGAGTAATCGGTAGTAGGCCCTGAGTCTTAGAGTCTGGTGGGCAACAGGATCCTTCTCTGCAGAGACCATAATCTGGAAGGAAGAACCTTCATTAAGTGAAGAGAAACCTTCGCCTAGGCCTCCTGGACCAGCAAATAAATCGATAATTGGGATCGGTGATAAAACGGTGTTCATGGTCTAATACTGTGTTTTTGATCAGCTAACAAAGATACCAGGAAGATGCGCGAACGGGAAGCCAAAGCGTGGCTCTTGTCGATAAAAAGCCTTGCGTAAGGCTCATGGAAGGGTCCCGTAACATCGGATGTATGCCGGAAAAGGTTGTTCAGTCGGTTCTGTATGATGCATGACGTCGGTGCCATGGCCTTATGAAGGCTTTCTTGGGACAACATGGCTATGACTCGCTTACTACCAAGTGTTAAGTTATCCATCTGAGCTAAGCTGGTAAGTATTCGCCCAGCTTGATGTATATAGGGGGCTTTACATCGTTGCTTTCGCCATGTTTTCGCACGATTAATTGGGCAGATTGATAGCAACTTGGAATTTATTGTAATGGTTATGTGTTGACAATATGTTTGCAAATTTCATCTGTATGAAAAATTATGTTGTTTTTTCAAAAGAGATTTTTAGGATGTTGATGGAATAGTTTTTAACGTCTGTTAACCCCCCTGAAAATAACACTGTTTCATGGCGGTCTTCGTTTTTATAATAAAACGCAATAACTTCATAGCATTCTCTGTCCTCATTTTCAAAGATAACGGTCCCATTGTTTTCACTTCCATTTATTAACCATGTCTGGAATATCCAATCAGCAGATAAACCGATCATGGGAAAGTTTTGGTTTAGAATGTCAATTTTATTAGTGTTGCCCATTTTATATTCCTTTGATGTTGATTTATACTTTAATATATTTAATCCGTAATGAAGGCGAAAAAGGGTTATGCCCCCTATCGCATTTACAATGCCTACTGTAACAAATATTCATCGATAATTACCGTACTCTTTGCCTATTTTTGGAGTTCAGTCTGGCTGGCGATAGTCAACAGATCATCTTCGTTAATCAGCTCAGTTACGAGATAGGTGCCGGGGATCTCCCCGGCGATCAGTTTGTGATGCAACATGATTAGGCTCCACTCGCTATCGCCCCACCGCGTTGGACGCGGCAGGGTAGCTAGGTGTTGGTTAATGGGTTACTGAATGGGCTGTGACCGCAGGCTTGGTTGGCGGTGCTCAGTCCGCCAAGGTGTGCGGGGTGTGGTCGTGCAGCGGAATGTAGTAACTGGTGGCGAGCAAGGTGCCTAACTGGGTTAGCCTGCGGTGATCCGGGTGGTCGCACAGCCATTGCACTAGTGCGTCACCCCGTTCGTTTTCATAGCGCAGGTAGAGGGCGTAACCGGCAACCGGCTGGCTTTGGTCATACACAGCTTCAATCTGACCATCGTGCTCAAGATAACCCTCCAGCTCGATGGCGATCACGGCGTTAATCATCTTCGCTCTCCTTGTCGGCGATGGGGTAACTCTCCACGGCATAGCCGCGATGGATGCAGATGCGCTGCAGGTCAGCTAGGAAGCTTGCAAGCACGCGAGGCTGATCGGTGAGTGAGACGGGCCCTTCTTGGCAACGCCAGAAACAGCTGTGTTTAGGGTCGATACAGATCTCATCGACCGGCTGGCTCATAGTGCGCCCGTCATCGGCATTGCTGATGGTGAGCAGTTGCCAATGCACGCCAGACCAACGGACCTGCAGGGTGACTGTGCCGATGTGTGGACTATCCGGTGTCAGGTGCAGCAGCCATCGCTGACTACTGCGGGTGGGGGTTATCTTGGCGTTGGCGGCAACTTGTCCCAACCACTGACGTGAGTAGTGGGAGAGCGCTAATTCTTGGCTCATCGTGTCCTCCTAATCTCCTGCGACCGTGACGCTGAAACACTCCAACCGGCAGTAGGCAATGAAGTTGCTCTGCCAGATATCGAACAGCTCCCGCGCTTCGGCCAGTCGCAGTGGTCCCCAGCCCAACATGGTGTGCTCCCCATCGAGGAAGTTGAAATCGAGCTCTTTGCAGAGCTCGGCATCCAGCCCCAGCCCTTGATAACTGAAGTCGGTGACGTAATCGAACAGCCAGCCATCGAGCCCACGGATCAGCCGGATCTCGACTGGGTGCACGCCGCCTTGTTCGGCGCTGTAGCCGGGGTTACGAAAGTTGAAGGTCAGTTGGGTTAAGCGCTCAAGATTGAGCTCTGTTTTAGCGATTTCCTGGTTGAGCAGAACCAGCAATGCTTGGTCAACGGGCAGGGCAAAGTCGTCCCGGAAAAAGGGAATGGTCATGGTGTTTCCTCATTGAGTTCAAGCAGGGGGGAGCCCCCTGCTTTTGCTTTGAAGTGATGGGTCAGTCGTTTAACCAATCCCACAGCTTGCTGACGCCATAGGCTGCGACGGCGCCCACGGCAAGGGGGGCTAACAATGGGGCTGTGGCAATACCGGTCACCGATACTACCGTTGCAGCAGCGCCACTACCTCCAGCTGTTGTGGCTAGGGTGCTGGCAGCAAGTCCTGCCGTTGCACTGGTGGCTGCCTTGCCTAACGTGTGACGAGCCACTTCGGCAGCCACCACCGTTGCTACAGCGGTCTGCAGCAGCTTGGGAGGATTCTTAACCCCATCGATGCACCAGGTAACAAACCGCTCGCTATTGGCAAACGGTTGACCTTGCTCACCCTCACTGAGTCGGGCGTAAGCCCGTGTCAGGCTTTCCTCTCGACTGAACAGGCGTTGAGCATGGGGTTTGACCTCAATAGCGCAGTGCTGACTGAATTGAGTCAACGAGGTCAGCGCCAGTAGGCCTGAATGCTTTCCTGAAGCGGATGGTAGGCAGTGAATGACCTGGTCATGGCCAACAAAGATGCCATGATGGTGGCCTTCAGACTGTGGTGTTACCAAGTGATCGCCGATAATGAAATGTCGTGTCATGGAGTGATGATCCTCATCAATAGTTGGAAATGAAAAAGGGCGTCACCATTACGGTGACGCCCTTTGGCTTTGTTTTTCCTGAGCGGGCTAATTGCCGCCAACGGTTATCTTCAGTGGTTGATGAAACTCGGGGGTGAAGGTGGAAACTGGTAGCCGGGTGACTTCGTTGTGAGCGAGCACCTCGGTTGCCTGAATGATGGCGATGGACTTGGCTTGCTCTACCTGTCCGCAGTCAATTTCCGTAAAGCCACCGCCATAGCGTGTAGCGGAGCTCCCGCCGAACGGTTCAACTTCCAGCGTTGATTCGACCAGCGCTTTGCCCTTCTTGTCATTAAACTGCAGCGTGATATACAAGTGACCAAACTCATCTGCTCCACCACTATCGAGGGAAAAGTGGTACGCACAGACGCCTTGGTTGGCGTATACAGTGTCGGTGTGTTGGATAGCAAGATAACGTTGTTCTTGGGCACCGCAAGCTATGGCCGAGAATATCAGTGTGGAGGCCAATAAATATCGATTTATGTCTTTCATGGAAATCCTCGTAATAATCACTTTTTCTTAATCTATTCAGTTATTTACGCCCGAGATATCTGAATATTTCTTTTCCATTGTAAAAACCAACCAAGTCATCCTCACTCTTATATTTTTTGTTTGGTTGAAATTTGACAATGGTTCCTGGTCGACACATGTCTTTCATTGAAATATTGAATTTTTCATCAGGCGTAATTGTGTAGCCAACGGCAATTTTCTGGGGGGAGCCCGCAGTGGCGATCCAGCCCCACATGCCTGCTTCACACTCACCGAATGGCTGACTGCGAACAATGACCATTGAAAGATTACTGATTTCAGTTGCGATACATTTTCTATTTAACTTCAAATGGGCGTTACACCAAAATGGTTTCCCTGTTTTGTCCTGCACTAGTGCAGGCAGAAAGCCTGTGAACGGCTCTGCTGCCCGTAGTGATAGACTTCCAGACATAAGCGTTAGTAGTAAGCAGAATGTCAGCTTTTTCATTTTTTATCTCACCGAATAACTATTATTAAATAGAGGCGTATGGCTATCACCAGGAACGGTAAACCACACTACTTTTCAGTTGCTCTGAGATCTGAGTATGCGTTGTACGCTGGAGATACTGATCCCCGTGCGCTTGGCAATTTCAGATCTGGGTAATCCTTTGGCAACCAGTGCAAGAACTTCATTACCTTTTGCCATTGCAGTAGGCTTACGCCCCTTATAAGCACCTCGGCGCTTGGCTAACTCAATACCTTCAGCTTGCCGCTCCAACATCAATTCTCGTTCAAATGTTGCGATAGCACCGATCATGGTGAGCATTAACTTGCCGGTAGGCGTTGAGGTATCAATCCCCAGATTTAATATCAGCAATGCAACTTGCTTGTGTTGTAGAAATTCTGATATCTCCAATAGGTGACGAGTATTACGAGCCAGACGGTCCAGCTTGGTAACCATCACCACATCCCCCTCCTTCACATAATCCAAGAGGAGAGCAAGTTGTGGCCTATCATCACTGGCACCGCTAACCTTCTCTTGGAAAACCTTATTGCATTCGGCCAGCGCTCGAAGCTGGACTTCAAGGCTCTGACCTCCCGTACTAACACGTGCGTAACCTACCAGTGCCATGGTCTCCTCCCGGTCAATAGGGCAAGGTACACTGACCCCCATGGTCAAAAGTCTCGAAGAGACCTTCTTGACCTGAAAATGGAGGGAAATAGATGAAATGAGTGCCGATTTCGTGAGTGTCACTAGGGCTTGATCTATTGACCCCAAACCAGCGATGGAGAGAAATAACGGGACACTTTGTGATAAACGTCCCGTCGTGATGGGTAGCAGAATATTGTGCTACTGATTGATTTGATTGGATGTAACAAGATGCCAACGTAAGTTATTGGCTTTGTGGCTCAGGCGTAGGCGGTGAAGGGGCCGCGTTTTTACCCAGTTTACTGGTCAGGGGCGAGGAACGAGGGCTGAGGCGTTTTGGTACTGTTACGGTTGCCAAAGGTTGTGAGGTGGAAGATGACGCTATCATTTCTGGCTCAGGATAGAACTCCTCCAGCAACATCGGCACCTCTTCATCGATATCCTCAAACTGGCCGTTACGCAGCAGCTCACGAGCGGCCTGCTCCATCTGGTCGATAGCGAGCCCCGCCTCTTGATCACGCTGGGCGGCCTCCTGTGCCAGCCTGACTGCTTCAGTCAGGTTGGTCTCTTCCCGCAAGGTTAAATCCACGTAGTAGACCGGTGTGCGGTAGGACTGGGTGGTGCTCTTGGCTCGCAGCCGCAAGGTGAGCGGCAGATAGCGGGTATGGCCGCCGCTCACAGCCTCCAGGTACTTGAGCCGTGCCGCCAGGGTGCGAACCGAGTTGTAGCCGGTGGTGCGGAAGATAAAGCTACCCAGCTCATCCCCTTGCCCCTCCACAAACAGGTTTAGTCGCCCGTACAGTTTGCAGCCCTGTTGCCCGGCAAAGGCGCAGCGCTCTGGTCCAGAGCAGCTGACCTCCTCCATGCCTTGTGCCCCCACGCGTCTTGCCACCTCCCCATTACCGACACACAGCGGCCTGCCGGTTTGCCGGTCAAAGGCGCTGTATTCCGCCCGTAGATTCAAGTCGCTATCGTTGAACAGCACCCGCACCGGAATGGCGCGGATCTTGGTTTGCTCCTGCCCTTGACCACTCTTTTGTGATGAGTAGTGTTGATGCAGGGGATGGAGCAACCATCCCCCTTTTTGTTGTACCTGAGTGGTGAGGGTGAAGCTGTCGTCCTTCTCCGGCACCCACTTATCCTGTTTTTGCACCAGCTTGCCGATGCAGATCCGCCCGATCACAGGTGGGGTAATTGCCAGTCCTTTGATCATGGTGTTTGCCTCAAGGGTTGAATGGTGAAACGGCGCACGCCGGGCACCGGTTTGACGTAACGCGTGAGCAGGTCGGGATGATCCTGTCCGAGCTTATCCAGATCCGGTGCCAGCCGGTCTTTACTGCGTTTCCAGGTGATCTTGCCATCGGCAAACAGCCCGGCTGTCGCTTCACCCAAAGTGGCTTGTAGCCGCTGCTTGAGCTGCGACTCCTGCAGCTCGACAGCTTCCTTCTGCTGACGCAAGCGCAGTAGCTCGCCAAACAGCTGGTTGAACTCGGGAGAATCGGAGAGATCCACCGTCTGGCCATCGTCACGCGGAAACAGCCAGCTCAGGGCATTGGCGGCATCACTGGATCCATCAGGCTCAGGCTGTTGGTCTTGTTGCACCATCAGCCAGAACTGCGCTTCCCGCTCGGTGAGATCCTGGATCTTCTCCTCATCACGCTCGATGCGGTAAATCCGAAAATCCTGGCCGCCGATCAGCACTGCCACTTCGGCCCAGGCATGGCCGGTAACAGCCAGTTGATGCAGTACCTGACACTGGTAAGCCACCGGCACTCCTTCCTCCCACTGGGGCGCACTGTGATAGCTGGCGGTTTTGATCTCCAGAATGCCCGGCCCATCGGGGTGGCCCACTACCTCCCGATCGAGGTTGGCGAGCATGAAGGGTTGTTCGGGGTGTTGCAGCACCGCATTGACCCGGCGCACCTTGTAGCCGGTGCGTTTGGCGTAGACCTGCGCCAAGACCGGCTCTAGCTCAATGCCCCACAGCACCGCAGCCTTGTGGGAGATATCTTCCGGCTCCTTGCGACCGGTCTTCTCCAACCACAGGCTGAGCGGGCATTTGTAGGGGGATAGCCCCACTGCCACGGCGGCATCGGAGGAGCCAATGCCGAGTTTGCGGATAGCGAGCCACTGCTCGCGGGTTAATTGGGTAGTGGAGGCCAGCCGCAGGGCTTGGCCGTATTTGGCTTTTGCTTTCATGACTATTCCTTGTTGACGGCATAAATGGCTACGCCCGGATTGGCTTGTGCCAGTCCGGGTGAGTTCGTTATGCGGTTTGAATGGGGAAGCGGAATTACTGCAGCAGAGTGAGTGCCTGATTCAGGGCTTGGGATTTGAGTTGGGCACCCTGACCGAACCAGGCGGAATCAAGCCGGTGATCTTGGCTGCGGGCACGGCGGTGGTGATCCACGTATTCGGTGACCGCATTGACCAGCCCCCAGGCGGTATTGCGGGAGCTGGCAAGCTCTGAGCCCATACCCGCGCCCTGATAGAGCTCATGCAGCCGTTGTACCGGCTTGCTGAGAATGATGCTCTCCTCATCCAGCGGTTGCGCCAACAGGTCGCTGAAAAAGCGCAGCGCCTCTTCAGGGGCGACGGGCCGTTGTGCCAATTCCTTAGTCTGTGCCTTGAACTCATCCCAATGAGACAGCCCGAGCCCAAGCGACTCTTTGACGGTCGCCGCATCGAACTGAGTGGAGTGGGGCACCTTGATGGCTCCGGTAGCGCCGCGCAGTGCCATCTGCAGGGTGTTGTTGCAGACCACTCGCAGCGAGGTGAACTGCGCCGTGGTGCAGAGCGTGCCGTCGCAACTGGTCGCCAGTAGCAGATAGGACTTTACCAAGTCATTGCCTTTGAGTTTTAGATCCTGGCCGGTCTTAGCCAGTGCCCACAGCTTGCGGCCACCTTTGAGCGAGCCTGCTGTTTCCAGCTCAAAGCCACCGGCTTCTACCAGGTCTTGATAGAAGTGCAGCACCTCGTGAGGCTGTACCACGTTGTAGCGGCTTGAGACCACTGACAGAGGGGCAAGGGTATCGGAGCGATACAGCACCTTGCTGTCGCTGTAGGGGCGGATATGCAGTGCATCGGAGGCGACGTTAAACATCACGTCGCTCTGTTCGATGGTCCAATCCATTCCGGCAGCCTGCAGCCAGATATCGAGGGATTGTTGCGGGGGTAGGACATTGCCAAGGCCATGCCAGGGCGTTTGACCGGTGTAGGCCATCGTATCGATCAGGTGAGCCATGAGAAATCTCCAATGAAAAAGGGACTGCACAGAGCAGTCCCTTGGGTAGGTTCATGGAGATAATATATATCTGAAATTAATTCAAATGAGACTTATTTGCCTCTCTGGTTTCTAGCTATGGAATGCGCGCTGTGGTACCCCGTGTGGTACCCCAAGCCAAAAACGACCAAGGGGTTGGCACCATGATGATGCCAACCCCTTGTTTTATATGGCGCTCCCGACTGGAGTCGAACCAGTGGCCTGTCCCTTAGGAGGGGACCGCTCTATCCTACTGAGCTACGGGAGCCTTGTGGCGGGCATTATACAAGAAGCCGCTCCCTTTTAAACCCTTGATTCTTATTCCAATACTGCCAAATCCCCGATCTGGATGTTAAACGGCGAATATTTGTTCTGGCTGCTGATGATGGCGCCATCCTCGAATACCTGTACCACTTCGAACAGGCCATCGGCCGGGTTGCGCATCATGCGGGATTTGCCGTAAGGATCGATGAAGTCGGCGCTGTGCTGGATCCGGTACTGATCCCCCAGCCTGACGCCGTTGCGCCGGCCGAGATTGATGTGGGGGCCCCGCTCGTTCTGACCTATCACCCGGGCGGTGACAGGGGCGCAGTTCAGCTGGGCAACCAGATCCTGCACCGCTTCCTGCAACTGATAATTCACCTCCTGGCCATAGCTCGATTGCCAGAACTGGCCGCTGCTGCTGCCGACCTGATCCCGCTTGCCGAAGGTCCAGTTGGCACGCCCCTGATACTCCTTGCGGCTGATCAGGCTGCCGTTGATGCCATCGAACAGGTAGAGCTGCATGCGAAAATTGCGGATGGGGTCTTCATACCAGCTGGTCAGCTGGTTGCCCTGAGGCTCGAGGGAGAGGTCGTCTATGCTACCGAGCACCAGATACTGGCTGTCGGTGCGCAGGCTGAGGGCCTTGATCTCCTCCAGGGCGCTGCGATCCCCCTGTTGCAGGTGGAGCGGATCGATGCGCAGGTTCTCGTCCAGCCACTGACGGGCTGCCACGCCTTGCGGTGCGTTGGCCAGGGTCTCGAACATGCGGCGTGACAGGTTGGCAGGCATGTCATCGAGGGCGCCATGGCTCGCCTGATCCGGATAGCGCAGCCGCAGCCTGACCAGTGTCAAATCCTTGGCGTAATGCTGGGTCTGGCAGATCTGACGCTCGGCCTGGATATCGGCCTGTACCGTGATGTACATGCGGCCGTTGCGCACCTCTTCCCGTTTGAGCCGGTACTGGCGAATGTCGCCACCGGAGCGGATCTGAATCTGCTCGGAGCGCAGGCTGCCGTTTTCCAGGCGCTGTATGCTGGAGACGGCAGCACCGCTCGCCAGCAGGGCCTGGCGCAGGGCGTCGCGGGTCGCCTGCTCACGGGCATAGGCCTCGTCGCCCCCCAAAATGGCGGCACTGCCCTGGGCTTCGATAAGCTCGGCCCGGGCTGACAGGCTGGCCAGCAGCAGGATTAACAGCAGCGGTAATTTCATGACAAACACCTTGAATATGCGGGTCAGCGCATTCACTCCTGTCGAAGTGACGGCGCCGGCCGATACAGACCACAGAACCGTGTCAGTTGCACAGCACACTGCAAATCAAAAGCAAGATTCATGCCTCATTCCTGACTCAAGCTTTGGCCGGTCGAACCGATAACGAATCAGGTGCAGATACAGGAAAGGTATCCATGAACAAACTCATCACGGCGTTGGCCCTTGCGCTGGCCCTGACCAGCTGTAGTTCCGACCCCATCAATCGGGATCAGGGTGATCCTCGCCAGGCCGCTGCTGGCATGGAGCTCAACTGGCTGGTGGCCCGCATGACCGATCAGCTGATGGAGCGCAAGTCGCTCACGACCCTGACCGAGCCCATCGCTGTCTCCTCCTTCGTCGATCTCGATACCCTGCAGGACACCAACTGGATGGGGCAGCAGATTGAGGAGAGCTTTATTTACGAGCTGAACCGTCGTGGGGAAGTGGTGGTGGACTTCAAGATGACCGGCAGCATCAAGGTAACCCCTCAGGGTGACTTCGTGATGAGCCGCAATTACAAGGACCTTTCCCCCCGTCTGCCCATCTCCCGCATCCTGACCGGCACCTTCAGCCGCAATGGCAAGGGGATCCTGGTCAATGCCCGCATCATAGATCTGCGGACCAAGATGGTGGAGACCACAGCCCAGAGCCTGATACCGCAAAAATACCTGTTTGGCGCCAACAATTCGTTCGGCCGGGCCTCCATCAACCGCGGTTATCTGATGCGCGATAGTCAGGCGCGTCCCGGCGGCCATCTGGTCAACCTGACGCCCTGATATAGGAGTGAGCACAATGAAAATCCTGTTTGGATGCCTGCTGGCCCTGCTGCTGACCGCATGCAGTGGCAATCGGGTGGTCAACTATGGTGGCAACAACAAGCCCGATGACTTCCCGGTGCTCAAGGCGGTCGGTTATGCGGTGATCGATATCCAGCCCGGCCCGTCCCAGTCAGAGAAGATGCTGCAAGCCATCCGGGCCTCCAAGATGGATGCCTACCGCGAGCTGGCTGAACAGCTTAATGGCCAGCAGGTACGTGGCCAGAGCAGCTACAAGGACTTGACCCAGACCTCCAATTCGCTGGATGTGTCTGTGGCCGGCATGGTGCGCGGCGCCCGGGTCGTGGCCTCCTATCCCCGTGGCAATACCTATGCCACCGAGATGGAGCTCGATACCCGTGCCCTCTACAACATCAACCAGTTGATGGCGGGTCAGTTCTGACGGCGTGCCGAGCTGAGGTAAAAACAAAAAGGCGAACATGATGTTCGCCTTTTTTGTTTGCAGTTACGGTCAGTTGCCCATCAGGACCGGCGGCACTGTGGTCGGCTTGACGTCTTCGCTCGGGTAGCAGCCCAGCACCTTGATGTAGCGGGTGAGCTTGGTCAGCTCGATCAATGCGGCTTGCATGGCCGGCGTCTGCAGGTTGGCGGAGACATCCAGATAGAACATCTCTTCCCAGGGGTTGCCCTGTACCGGCCGGGATTCGAGCTTGGTCATGTTGATCTCGTTGTTGCGCAGCACCAGCAGCGCCTCCACCAGGGAACCCGGTTTCTGGGAGGTGGACATGATGAGAGTGGTCTTGGCCGGAATTTGCGGCGCTACGTCGATGGGCTTGCGCGCCACTACGATGAAGCGGCTGTAGTTCTCCTTCTGGTTGGCGAGCTGTTCGGCCAGCACGTTCAGGCCATAGAGCTCACCGCCGGCCGCGCTGCCGATGGCGGCGGCATCGGGGCTGGCCAGCTCTTTCACCTTCATCATGGCGCTGGAAGAAGAATCACAGATCTCGTGGCGTGCCCCTTCCAGCTTGCTGAGGTAGTGGGAGCACTGCTGGAATACCTGGGGGTGGGCATAGAAGGTCTTGATGCGACCCAGCTCTGTCGGCACTGCGGTGAGGATGCAGTGCTCTATGGGGTAGGTCAGCTCACCGACGATGGAGAGGCTGGTGTGCTGCATCACATCGTACACCTCGTTGATGGAGCCCGAGCTGGTGTTCTCGATGGGCAAGACGCCAAAGGCGGCGCGCCCTGACTCCACCGCATCCAGCACCTCGCGGAAGTTCTGGCAATTCACCTCTATCACCTGATCCTTGTAGCGGGCCAGATACTTGCGGGCCGCCAGGCTGGAGTAGGAGCCTCGCGGGCCCAGATAGGCGACGCTGGTCATGGGCTCCTGCTGCTCCGGGTTGATCAAGCTCTGCAGATAGGCCTGCTGGGAGAGCACCGAATCTTCGATGATGGTGTGGTAGATGCGGGTGATGTACTGGGCATCCAGCCCCAGCAGCCGGCCCTGCTGGATCAGGGCGACCAGCAAGTCCTGCTCGCGCTGGGTATCGCGAATGGGACGGGGATTGGCCTGCTTGGCACGGGCGACCTCGATACTGAGAGTCTTGCGCTTGGCCAGCAGGGCAAGCAGCTCCTGATCCAACCGGGTGATGTCTTGTCTGATCTCGTCGAGCGTAGCCATGATTGTTCCCTATCCAAGTAATCGATTGTTGTAGCTGCAAAAAAAAGCCTCCACTAGGGGAGGCTCGATTCGTCTTTGGTTGCTGTTCACGCGACGACAGGGCCTTCCCTCATGTGGGCCGGATAAACGAGAAAGCAAAGAAGAATGGTGCGTGCATGGGTCTTGTCCTGAAAATATCGTCATAACCATTAAGGGATTTGGACCCTGGATGCAAGTAAAACTTGCCCGTGGGGTGCGAACGGAGCAGGGTATTTGCTGGCGCTGGCCGGGGCGCTAAAGAGCTGGATTGGCACTGTCAGCCTGGCGGCAGAGGCATATGGAGGAAGTGAACATGGCGATTATTTTCGATCTGGGGCGGGTAGTGGTGAGTTGGGGTCCGGTGGCCATAGTGCGCTCGGTCAGGGGGCCGGATGGCGCTGAGGCGCTGGCGGATCGGCTGTTCAACCACCCGGACTGGCTGGAAGTGGACAGGGGCACGCTGTCACTGCATACCATGGCCCGTCAGGCGCAGGAGCGTACAGGTTTGTCAGCGGCAGAGAATCTCACCATTTTGCAGGCTGTGCCCGCTTCGCTCTTGCCGGATCCCGCTATGCTGACCCTGATAGCCGAGCTACATGGCGCAGGCCACACTCTCTATGCGCTCTCCAATATGGGTCATGCCAGCATCGACTGGCTGGAGCAGCAGCCGTTCTGGCGCTTCTTCAGCGGCAAGGTGGTATCTGCGCGGGTGCGGATGATAAAGCCGGAGCCTGATATTTACCGCTACCTGCTGGTGTCGTTTGATTTGAAGGCCGACGAGTGTCTGTTTATCGATGACAGCCCCGCCAATGTGGCCGCGGCCGAAGCGCTGGGGATCAGGGGCATGGTGTTTACCGATGCGCACAGCTGTCGTCAGCAGCTGGTATCGCTGGGTTATCTGCCCGGTTGAGCCGACTGTCAGGAATGCTCGAGGAGAAGTCATGGAGCATGGCCGGTTTCGCAATTGGTTGAGTCACTATCCGGATGCCGGCTTGCTGATTGCCTGCAAGGATGGCAGCGGTTACCAGCTCTGCGTCGATGTGGATGGCGAGATGCAATGTCTCACCGACAGTGAGGGGGCACGGCTGACATTCGGCTCCCTCGAACAGGCCGAAGGCTTTTTGCGAGCACACAGAGTGCATCAGGCGAAACTGCGGATTTATGACTCCATTCAAGATGAAAATGAAGATAATTGTCATGAAATTATAATTAAATTCTGATTAAACTTGTTTTTTAAGGGTGTATTCAGGATTGCACCGGCACAATGGTCGCCAATTCATCATCCGGTGCTGTCGTTATGGCTGCCAATATAGTTGTGCTGAATCGAGGATACGATCAGACCTTTCAGACCAGGGAACAGTCACTTATCGAGACCCTGGCCAGTTACGGCGAGCTGGTGGTCTCCTTTTCTGGCCGACTGGAATCCTGCTACA
Organism: Aeromonas sp. 5HA1; assembly: GCF_029237245.1. NCBI lineage: Bacteria > Pseudomonadati > Pseudomonadota > Gammaproteobacteria > Aeromonadales > Aeromonadaceae > Aeromonas > Aeromonas sp. 5HA1. The sequence goes on along the minus strand of NZ_JAACFW010000001.1, from coordinate 236,910 downwards.
GCATGGATTTGTGCCGTGCCAGCGGCGTCCGGATCCGGGCCATCACCCTGGACAGCCCGACCCGCCACCGCAAGGAGATAGCACGGGCCAAGCGCTACTGCCAGCGCTACGGTATCGAGCAGATCGTCATCAAGACCGACGAGATGATCTTCTGCGATCACCTGCGTCACCTCAACGAGGTCATCGACCCTGTGCGCTATATCTGCCACCTTATGGCGCAGGAAACCGACTGGAGCCATCTGCCCATGCTGTTGCCCGCACCGGTCGAGGAGCAACAGGAGTACCTGCGTCGTTTTGGCAGCCTGCCGGCCAACACCCTCTGGCTGTTTGCCGAGCAGGGCATGACCCACAGGGATTTTCGCTATGGTTTCAACAAGCGACAATTGGGGCGCTGGGGCAAGAGTGCCTATGGCTGCTTGAGCCGCCGTTTCTCCGATCCCGAGCTGGTGGACAAGCATCATCTGCGGATGGTGGACATGGCGGAGCAGATGCTGGCCGACATGGGGCTGGAGGAGGCGCAGGTGTTCTTTCATACCCTCTCCGATCAGGCGACCACCCTGGCGCGGGTGAGGGTGCCACCGAAGCTTCGTGCTCAGGCCTTTGATCTGCAACCGGATATCCTCAATGCCCTCAAGAGCACAGAGTTCGATCTGGTGACCCTGGACATGGTGCAGGAAGAGGAGCGACAGGAGTCTCTACGCTGAGACGAGCGCCACGGCAGAGGGCAAGAACGTGAGTCGGGTCATAGGCAAGCCGGAGCGGACTCTTTATACTGACGCCCTTTTCCATCGACGCCGAGCCATCACCCTATGAAACCCTTGTCCCGCCTGCTGGTTGCCCTCTGCCTGTCTCCCCTGCTGGCTCAGGCCGCCCCCATGACCCAGGTGACCCTGCCGGATGGCCGTCAGGTGCAGCTCAACGATGACTTCACCTGGGAATATCTGCTGATCAAGCCGACGGCGAGCGGCGAGAGGGCCACGGGCGCGGTTGCCGTGCCTGTGCTGACCGAGCAGGCGATGACCAATCCGGATCTGCTGGCTCAGGCGGTCAAGGACGGCATCGGCGTCAAGCTCGACAAGGTCGAGGGCTCGGATCCCTTGCTGCTGCAATTCACGGTGAGCAACACCGGCACCCGCAGCGTGGTGCGGGTGCGTGGCACTGTCACCCTGTTCAGCGAACAGGGTGCGCAGCTGGCCAGACAGGAGGCCCGTTTCTGGGTCGGCGAGAACCGTCTGCCGGAATCCTATCTGCGCAAGGGGCAGCAGCGTCCCTCCCTGGTGCTCGAGATGCCGCGCCCGGCTGGCCTGACCGGCAAACCCCTGGTGCGGGTCGAGATTGAGGAAGTGGAGTTTCGCTAAGCCCTTGCCAAACAGGCTCCGTTACGGAGCCTGTTTCAGTTCAAGTGTTAACCCGGTAACCGCCAGCAACAGTTGCTTACATCTGACATGATTTGGCAACAGCTTGCCGCTCGGCATTCTGCACGCCCCTCGGCACAATGACTCCATTCCAGCTAGGTCTCAACTAGCTCAACACGAGGAGTCATCAAAATGAAAAAAGTTGCACTTTCTGTTCTGGTTCTGGCCGGTTTCGCTTCTACTTCCGCTCTGGCACAGGATGCCTTCAGCTACGCCAAGGGCGGCCTGACCTGGGCCCACACCAAATCCGACTACATCGGTGGCAAAGACAGCAACAACCGCGACTTCGGTGGTCTGAACCTGGACGTCTCCAAGAGCTTCGGTTCCAATTTCTATGGCCGCATGGGCAGTGAATACACCTCCCGCAACGACGGCAATGACAGCATGGGCATCTCCAGCCTGGGTCTGGGTGTCTACACCCCGCTCAGCACAGGTCTGAACCTGTACGGTGAAGCTGGCCTGATGGGCTACAGCATGGAGCGCCAGCAGGCTGCCAACGTGAACAACACTGGCTGGGACAACATCAACCGCAAGAACAGCGGCAGCATGTATGGTGAAGTGGGCCTGCGCTATGACATTGGCGCCGTCGAGCTCTCCACCGGCTACCGTTACGCCAACATGACTGACGACATGCAGGACTTCAAGGTGGGCGCCGCCTACAAGGTGAGCCAGAACCTGGCCCTCACCGCCGACTACACCTATCGCAACTGGGATCTGCAAAAAGGTTCCATCTCCAGCCTGGGTGTGAAGTACAGCTTCTGATCTTCCCTCCCGTAGTGTCTTGATTGCTTGCCCATGACGTCAGTCATGGGCTTTTTGGTTTCTGGTGATCCAGATGTCGCCCTTGCGCCGTATTTAGCCCGCAATAGTTATACAGCTTCCATTCTTTTGTATAACTGCTATAACTGAATTAAGGCTTATACAAGGAGCGCCAACATGTACAAGATTAAAGTCGGTATCAGTGCCTGCTTGCTGGGACAGGAAGTGCGGTTCGATGGGGGCCACAAGCGCTCCAGTTTCTGCGAACGGGATCTTGGCGCTCACTTTGACTATCACCCCGTCTGTCCCGAGATGGCCATTGGTCTGGGATCGCCCCGCGCCGCCATTCGGCTGGTCAAGCGCAACGGCGAAATACGCGCCGAGGCGAGCAACGGCAGCTTCGATGTCACCGAACAGCTGATTGCCTTCAGTGAGCAGAAGGCTCGCCAGCTCGACTTCATCTCCGGCTATATCCTCTGCGCCAAGTCACCCAGTTGTGGCATGGAGCGGGTGCGTATCTATGGCGCCAACAACGAGGGGAGTGCCAAGGAGGGAATTGGCCTGTTCGCCAAGGCGTTGATGGAAGCCAATCCCCTGCTGCCGGTGGAGGAAGACGGTCGGCTGTGCGATCCCATACTTCGGGAAAATTTCGTGCTGCGGGTCTTCGCCTACCACGACTGGCAGCAACTCTGCGCCCAGGGGCTGACGGCCGCAGCCCTGATCAGGTTCCACTCCCGCTACAAGTATCTGGTGCTCTCTCACGCCACTACCCACTATCGGGCGCTGGGCAAACTGCTTGGCAACCTCGGCAAGGCCAACTTGCAGGAGGTGGCCGACAGCTACATCAAGGGGCTGATGACAGCGCTGACCCTGAGAGCCAATCGCCGCAGCCACACCAATGTGCTCATGCACCTGCAGGGTTACTTCAAGCGGGTATTGACTCCTTCCCAGAAGCAGGAGCTGGCCGAGACCATCGACAAGTACCGCACCGGCATTTTCCCGCTGCTGGTGCCGCTGACCCTGATCCGCCACTACCTGCGCGAATACCCCAATCCCTATCTGTCCGGGCAGGTTTATCTCAATCCTCATCCCGATACGCTCAAGCTTCGCTACGGGCTCTGATCCCTGTTTTGCGACCCCGGCCCCTTGGGCCGGGGCGCCCCATAGATTGAATGGAAGTCGTTATGTCTGACCTACCCAAACAAGATGATGTCACCCAGCCGGATGAGGGGATCTATCCCATCCGCGACGTTTCCCGCCTGACCGGTGTCAACCCCGTCACCCTGCGTGCCTGGCAGCGCCGCTATGGTCTGGTGCAACCGGCCCGTACCGAGAAGGGGCACCGCCTCTACAGCGAGCAGGATATTCGCCAGATCGGCGAGATCCTGAGCTGGCTGGAGCGGGGGGTGAGCATAGGTCAGGTCAAGGGACTGTTGAGTGAGCCTCAGACCCAGCTGGTCAGCGATCACTGGCAGCAGACCCTGGAGCAGATCAGCCAGGCTGTACTTGGTTTCAATCAGCGCAAGGTCGAAGCGCAGCTTAACGAACTGCTGGCGAGCTACCCGTTCGAGCTGGTGCGCAGCCGGGTGCTGCAACCCTTGGTGGATCAACTGCTCGGCCTGTGGCGTGAGCGGCCCGATGGCGAGCTGCTGCAACAGGTCTGGCTGGGCTGGCTGCATACCCGCTTCGCTCGCCACCTCATCGAACAAGAGAAGGGACGCCCGGTTACCCTCGCAAGCTGGGGGCAGCTTGGTCCCCTCGACTTGGTCTGGAGCGCCTATGAGCTGGTAAGCCAGGGTTATGAGGTGCAACTGCTGGGGGCCGTCGAGCCCAGGCTGGCCACCTTGCTCGAAGGACGTGCCATGACGCCCTGGCTGGTGTTGCTGGGTGCCGGACTTGGCAAGCAGGAGCTGATGACCGCCAGCTGGCCCGATGGTACTTGTCTGTTTGGTGAGCTGGGCAGTCTCTATGACGCCCAGTGGCTGGCGACCCAGGGGTGGCAGCCCACCCTTGCCGACTGGCTGGCTGCACAGTCGGCAGAGACGCCAGTCCAGGGCAAGCGCAGTCGCGGGAGGAAGGCATCATGAAGCTGGTCTGGTTTCGCAATGACTTGCGCCTCGCCGACAATCCGGCTTTGCGACACGCTTGCGCCGAGGCGGGAGAGGTGGCCGCCCTGTTTGTCATCTCTCCGACCCAGTGGCAGCAGCACAAGATGGCCCCTATCCGTCAGCAGTTTCTGCTGGCGCAGGTGGATGAGCTGGGCAGGGCGCTGGCGGCGCTCGGTATCCCGCTCCATCTGCTGCGAGTGGAGACCTTTGCCGAGATGCCAACGGCGTTGGCGAGCCTCAGTAACGATCTGGGTGTCAGCCAGCTGTATGCCAATCAGGCCATCGAGATCGACGAGCAGCGCCGCGACCTGGCCGTCAGCGCCATGCTGGCCAAACAGGAGGTGAGCTGCCACTGGTTCAACGGCTGCTGCGTGCTGCCACCGGGACGGGTACTGACAGGCGCAGGGGAGATGTTCAAGGTGTTCACCCCCTTCAGCCGTGCCTGGCTCAAGGCGCTGGAGGAGGATGGCTTCGTCATTCATCGCGCGCCCGCTCCGCGCGCCGAGCCGCTGCCGTGGCAACCGCTGACCGAGAGGGAATGGAGCTATGGGGCGCTCGGCGAAGTAACGCCGGATCCCCGCTGGCCAGTGGGGGAGGCGGAAGCTCAGCGCCGTCTGCACGGCTTTCTGGAACAGGCGGTGTTTGACTATGGGGAGACCCGGGACTTTCCGGCGCAGGCGGGCACCTCCATCCTCTCGCCTTATCTGGCCGCTGGCATCATAAGTCCGCGCCAGTGTGTCGGGGCGCTGCAACAACGGCTCGGCCACCGGCCTCAATCCAAGGCACAACCCGGTTTCGTCTGGCTCAACGAACTTGCCTGGCGCGAATTTTATCGTCATCTGCTGATGCTGGTGCCAACCCTCTCCATGAACCTGCCCTTCAAACCCGAGACAGCGGCTCTGCCCTGGAGCTGGGATCCCGTGGCCTTTGCCGCCTGGTGCGAGGGACGTACCGGTTATCCCATCGTCGATGCGGCCATGCGCTGCCTCAATGCCACCGGCTGGATGCACAACCGGTTGCGGATGATAGTGGCGAGCTTCCTCACCAAGGATCTGCATATCCACTGGCGCCTCGGGGAAGATTACTTCATGAGCCAGCTGATTGACGGGGATCTGGCGGCCAACAACGGTGGCTGGCAATGGGCGGCAGGCACAGGCGCCGATGCGGCCCCCTACTTTCGAGTGTTCAATCCCACCACTCAGGGGCAACGATTTGATCCACAAGGAGACTTTATCCGTACCTGGGTAACTGAACTGGCCGATATTCCCGCCGCCTACGTGCATCAGCCCCATGACTGGTTGCGACTCAAAGGAGGAAGGGGGTATCCGGCACCCATGGTGGATCACGCCCTTGCACGGGTGAAAGCCATCGAGATGTTTCGAAATCTGGAGAAATAGGATGAAGGAGCCGCTGGCCCGCTTTATTGCCCTTTACCAGCAACTGGACAAGCAGCAACTGCACCGCTTGCCAGAGGTTTATGCCGAGCAGGTGATCTTCATCGATCCGGCGCACCGCATCGACGGGCTGGCCGCGCTCACCGACTACTTTGCTGCCATGTACCAGCGCCTCGCTTATTGCCGCTTCGAGATAACCAGCCAGCAGCAACAGGGTCGTGAGGCCTGGATCAGCTGGGTCATGACCTTCTCTCACCCAAGACTGGCCGCGGGTCAGCCGGTGAGGGTTGAGGGGGCCACCCGGCTTGAGTTCGACGACGCAGACAAGGTGTGTCTGCATCGCGACTACTTCGATCTCGGGGCCATGCTCTACGAGCAGTTGCCGCTGCTGGGCGCCCTGGTGCGCACCATCAAGGGGAGGTTGGGATCATGAGCGGACGAGTGTTGATCACGGGTGCCAGCTCCGGGCTGGGTCGCCAGTTGGCGATGGATTACCGGCAGGCGGGCTGGCAAGTATGGGGTTGTGGTCGCGATGGCGAGCGGCTGGCGCAGTTGGCCCGGGACGGCATCACCCCCTTGCAGTTCGATGCACGGGATGCGGTTGCCATGGCAGAGGTGGCGGCCAGCTTGCCACCCCTTGATCTGCTGATCCTCAATGCCGGCAACTGCGAATACATGGATGTGGCGGACGGCTTTGACGGTGAGCTGTTTGCCCGAGTGATCGAGACCAATCTCATCGCCACTGGCCATGCGCTTGCCGCCTTTTTGCCGCTGCTTGGCGAGGGGGCGCGGCTCGCCATCGTCAGCTCGTCGGTGAGCTGGTTGCCGCTGCCAAGGGCCGAAGCCTATGGCGCCTCCAAGGCGGCACTCGACTATCTGGCTGCCACCTTGCGACTCGATCTCAAGGCCAGGGGAATCGCTGTGACCCTGATCCGTCCCGGTTTTGTACAGACGCCGCTTACCGCCAAGAATGATTTTCCCATGCCTTGTCTGGTGCCGGTGGAGCAAGCCTCCCGGGTCATCATGACCGGGCTTGCTGCGGGTCGGCATCAGATCCACTTCCCCAGCCGCTTTATCTGGCTGCTGCGCGCGCTGGGGGCGCTGCCGGTGTGGTTGTGGCTGCGCCTTGGCAGCTCGCTTGTTTCGAAAGGACGCCATTCATGAAGAAAAAGATTGCCATCGTCGGCTCGGGTATCTCGGGCCTCACCGCCGGTTTTCTGCTGCACAGGTTGCACGACGTTACCCTGTTTGAGGCCGCGCCCACTCTGGGCGGCCACACAGCGACCGTCGATGTGAACCAGGGTGGTCGCAGCTATGCCATCGATACCGGCTTTATCGTATTCAACGATCGCACCTATCCCAATTTCCTCAAATTGCTGGAGCGGATCGGCGTGGCGCGCCAGGACGCCGAGATGAGCTTTTCGGTGAAAAGCCCGGAGGGGCTCGAGTACAACGGACACAACCTGGATACCCTGTTTGCCCAGCGCAGCAATTTGCTGAGCCCGTGTTTTTACCGCTTCGTCGCCGAGATCCTGCGTTTCAACCGGGAAGCGCGCGCCTGGCTGGCCGACAGTCAACGGAAGCAAGATAGTCCTGAGCTGACTCTCGGGGATTTCTTGCAGGTGGGGGATTTCAGTGACTACTTCGCCCGCCATTACATTCTGCCCATGGGGGCGGCCATCTGGTCATCCACCCTGGTGGACATGCGCGCCTTTCCCCTTGGCTTTTTCCTGCGTTTTTTTGCCAACCATGGCCTGCTCGATGTGGCCAATCGTCCCCAGTGGTACGTGATCCCGGGCGGCTCGCGGGAGTACATAGGCCCGCTGACCGCAGGTTGGCAACAGCAGATCCGCCTCGCCTGCCCGGTGCAGGGGATCCGGCGCCTGGCCGAGGGGGTGCTGATCCAAAGCAGCTATGGCGAGGAGCAGTTTGACGAGGTGATCCTCGCCTGCCACAGCGATCAGGCGCTGGCTCTGTTGCAGGATGTCAGCGAGCGGGAGCAGGCGATTCTGGGCGACATGGCCTATCAGGCCAACGATGTCTGGCTCCATACCGATGTCAGCTGTTTGCCCACTCGCCGCAAGGCCTGGGCCAGCTGGAACTATCAGCTGGACTGGGACGATGAGGCGCGGCCGCTGGTGAGCTACAACATGAACATATTGCAAGGGGTGAACTCACCGCAGCCCTTCTGCGTCAGCCTCAATCCCAAAGGAAAGGTGGACGAGAGCAAGGTGCTGCGCCGCTTCGTTTATCACCACCCAGTGTTCAATCAGGCATCCATCCAGGCGCAGCAGGCACGTCTGGAGATCTGTGGTCAGCATCACACCCACTTTTGCGGTGCCTACTGGTACAACGGTTTTCATGAGGACGGGGTGCGCAGCGCCCTGGACGTCGCCAGACGCTTCGGAGCCGAGCTATGAGTACTGTCACCATGGTTCAGACAGTCAGCGCCATCTGGCAGGGCTCTGTGCGCCATCGCCGCTTCGCACCCAGGGCCCACGCCTTCTCCTACAGCCTCTTCATGCTGGGGCTGGATCTGGATGAGCTGCCGAGCCTCAGCCAGGGGCGCTGGTTCGGCGTGGAGCGGGCCGGGTTGCTCTCCTTTCATCGCAAAGACTATCTCAAAGGCAGCGAGGGGAGCCTCAAGCAGGCGGTGTGGCACAAGGTGGCAGAGCTGGGGGGCACAGCCGAGCAGGACGGGCGAGTGATGCTGCTCGGCAATGTACGCTGCATGGGCTTTTACTTCAGCCCGGTCAACTTCTACTTTTGCTACCGGCAGGGTGAGGCGCGTTACCTGCTGGCCGAGGTGTCGAACACTCCCTGGAACGAGCGTCACTATTACCTGCTGGATCTGGCGGCGCTGGCGCCCCACGACAAGGATTTTCACGTCTCCCCGTTTATGGGGCTGGCCATGCGCTACCACTGGCGCATTCGCCCACCGGAGCAGGAGACATTGATCCACATAGAGAGTCATCCCCAGTCCGGCGAGGCCAAGCTGTTTGACGCCACTCTGGCGCTGAGCCGCGAGCCCCTGTCCCGCAAGGGACTGATGGCGCTGCTCGCTCGCTGGCCCTGGATGACCCTGAAGGTGCTGCTCGGTATCTACTGGCAGGCCCTGCGTCTTTTTATCAAGCGAACACCTATTTTCAGCCATCCGGAGACGCGCTAATGGAGCAGATACAATCCACTTCCGCAGCCTCAATTTCCTATCCGGAGGCCAGTTCAATTCATGAAGCAGATTCAATTCAGACTCTCTGCCACTTATTCTTCAGCCATCCGGAGACTCGCTAATGGAACTGGTGCAATCAACAAGTTCGGCCTCTTTCATCGATAAAGGCGCAAGGCAACTGCTGCTCAAGCTGCTGGGGCGTCTCGAGCACGGTCAACTGCTGCTGCGGGACGGCAGCGATCGTCATAGTTTCGGGGTGGCGGGCACTGACCTGCACGCCGAAGTGGTGGTAAAGGATCCGGCCTTCTATCGCCGCTTGTTGCTGGGAGGCAGCATTGCCGCCGGTGAAACCTGGGTAGAAGGGCTCTGGACCAGCCCGGATCCGGTGGCGCTGGTACGCTTGCTGGCCCGCAACATGACACTGCTCGACAGCCTGGAGCGGCGGCTCAGTTGGCTGAGTTTCCCCTTCAACAAGGCGCGCCACTGGCTCAATCGCAATACCCTGACAGGTTCACGATCCAACATCGCCGCCCACTACGATCTGGGCAATACCCTCTATCAGGGTTTTCTCGACAGCCATATGCAGTATTCGAGTGCCATCTATCCGGGGACAGAGTCCACTCTGGAGGAGGCACAACAGGCCAAGCTGCATACCATCTGCGAGCGCCTTGAGCTGGGACCGGACGATCACCTGCTGGAGATAGGCACAGGCTGGGGCGGGCTGGCCATTTATGCGGCCCGTCACTATGGCTGCCGGGTGACCACGACGACCATCTCCCAGGCCCAGCATGACTATGCTCGCGAGTGGATCGAGCGGGAGGGGCTCGCAGATCGCATCACCTTGCTGCTGGAGGATTATCGCAAACTGGAGGGAACCTTCGACAAGCTGGTCTCCATCGAGATGATAGAGGCGGTGGGCCACGCCTTCCTGCCCGATTACTTCCGCCAGTTGTCACGGTTGCTCAAACCCGGTGGCCGCCTGCTTATTCAGGCCATCACCATTGCCGATCAGCGCCACGCCCAGTATGTGCGCAGTGTCGACTTCATTCAGCGTTATATTTTCCCAGGCGGCTGCCTGCCGAGTGTCTCCCAGATGGCGGGACTGATCGCCCGCGAGACCGACATGCAGCTGGTGCGGCTGCACGATCACGGTCATCACTATGCCCGCACCCTGGCGCACTGGTGCGAGCGCTTTCTGGCGCTGGCCCCTGAGCTGCCCAAGCTGGGTTACAGCCAGGATTTCATCCGGTTGTGGCACTTCTATTTCGCCTATTGCGAGGGGGGCTTCTGGGAGCGGGCCATCAGTCTGGTCCAGCTGGAGGCAGCCAAACCAGGGCCAACGGGCTGGCGTGGTGACGTGCCAGTGAGCGGTCACTGACCATGTGGCAGTGGGCCCATTTGCTGGGGTTCAACCTCTATTGGCTGCTGGCGGTGAAATGGCAGCAGCCGGGTCCGCTGCTGTTGATGCTGCTGCTCCACTTCATCTTCTCTCCAAGCTGCAAGGTGGATCTGCGGCTATTGCTGGTGGCTCTGGCCGGCTGTCTGCTCGATGGCCTGCTCTGGCAACTGGGGCTGTTTCAATTCCCGGCCGGCTTTCCTCTCTGGCTGGTGCTGCTGTGGCTGGGATTTGCCTTGAGCCTCAGCCATGGACTGCGCTGGTTGCGCCCCTTGCCTCGCTGGCAGCAAGCGCTGTTTGGCATGGCGGGTGGCGCCTCCTCCTATGTGGCGGGAGCGGCCATGGGCGCAGTACACTTACCTTGGGGCATCTGGATCAGCACAGCACTATTGGCGGTGATCTGGATGTGGTGGTTACCCGTACTCCTGTGGGTAACGGTCAAGCTTGAGGGTGAATCAAGATGAACACCTTTTCGACCGACGCCTTGTTGTTTTCCAAGTGGACCAAAGAGAGCCAGCACGAGCTGACCGAGCGTTATTATCTGGTGGTTGCCTGCCAGCGTGATGCGCAGGGGCGACTGGCGCGCGTGGTGATGCAGGATATCAACACCTTGCTGGAACAGGAGATGGATTGGCATGAACTGGAAGATCCCGCGAATTGGCACATGGGGTGGAATTAGCCTCCTGATTGCCGCGCTTGGCGCCATGATGGCACCCTCTGCACAGGCATCTGCCGCCCCCTGGCAACAGCTGCGTCCGGTCGGACAGGGGGAGATGAACTGGCTCTGGTTCAAACTCTATGATGCCACCCTCTACAGCCAGAGTGGCCGCTATCAGCCGGGCCACTATCCACAGGCACTGACCCTCACCTACGCCAGAGATATCGACCGGGATGACCTGCTGACCGCCACCGCAGAGGAGTGGCAACGGCTGGGGCTTGGCAGCGAGACGCAGCGCCAGCAGTGGCTTGGGCAACTGGCAGTCTTCTGGCCCGATGTGGCGGCGGGGGACACACTGACCTTCTATGTGGATGAAGCCGGGGTTGGCCACTTCTGGTGGCAGGACAAACCCCTCGGCACTCTTCCTGATCCACAATTTGCGGTCGCCTTTCTGGCCATCTGGCTTGCCGACAACAGTCGCGATCCTGCCCTTACCCGCCGCCTGCGCGGTCAACTCTGATGCTGGAGTACTCAATGTCTTTCTATCGTTGCTGTCGTTTTCTGCTCTTGTTGCCACTCCTGTTGCTCACTGGCTGTGGCACCAGCCTGGATGACTATCGCGGTCAGGGGCCGAACTGGGATCTCGCCCGTTTCTTCAATGGCAAACTGGTGGCTCATGGCCTGGTGACAGACCGCAGCGGCGAAGTGACCAGTCGCTTTCGGGTCGAGATGGTGGGGCGCTGGCAGGATGGCAAGGGCGAACTGTTTGAGCAGTTCTACTTTGATGACGGCCGTCAGCAGACCCGGACCTGGTTTTTGAGCAAGGGGGCAGATGGTCACTGGCGCGGTACCGCATCCGACGTAGTGGGGGAGGCGGTAGGCAAGACGGAAGGTTTTGCTCTCAACTGGCGCTATCAGCTCGATCTGGTACTGCCGGATGAGCAGGTGGTTAGGGTGAGCTTTGATGACTGGATGTACCTGCTGGATGAAGATCGCCTGATCAATCGGGCCGAGATCAGCAAGTTCGGCATTCATCTGGGCGAGGTGATCCTCTATATCGAACGCATCCAAGGGTGATAAATCTGGATAATCAGCGGGTTGTCACACCAAGCGATAGCCATTCCCTATCAATCACTCAGGTAGCAACGATTACCTCTTGAGTCTGAATGGCGTTAATCTGCCTTCGTCGTCAAATCTGGAGGTGAAACATGAAAAGTCCGATTGGTCTTGATACCGTTCAATCACAAGCCCTGGCCGCCGAGTTGAACAAGTTGCTGGCCAGCTACCAGATCCTCTACATGAACGTCCGTGGCTTCCACTGGAATATCCGCGGCAATCAGTTCTTCGAACTGCACCTGAAATTTGAAGAGATCTATAACGATCTGCTGCTGAAGGTCGACGCCCTGGCCGAGCGTATCCTCACCCTGGATGGGGTGCCCATGCACAGCTTCAGCGACTACCTGAAAGTCTCTGCCATCCAGGAGCAGAAGGGGCTGCATGACGGTCGTGCCTGTGTCGAATCCCTGCTTGAGAGCTTCCGCGAGCTGCTGGTCGCCCAGCGCCGGATCCTGGGACAAGCCGCCGAGGCCGGTGACGAGGGGACGGCATCCATCCTCTCCGACTATGTGCAGCAGCAGGAAAAACTGGTCTGGATGCTGCGCGCCTATCTGGCCTGACCGCTTGTTGATGTGAGTTTTGTTGTAAACCTTTGTCGTAAACCTGAGTCGTCTCTCCTTTTATCCACCCGCTTGCCGCCCTGTTTGGGCGGCTTTTTTGTTTTTGATCTGCATCAATGAAAACTTAATTGGCAAATTGAATGCCTATTAAGTTTTTGGCGAGGGGCATAGAATCGCCACAAAACAAGCAACTGAAATGTCCAATTAGGAGAGGCATGATGTTTTGTGTGCAATGTGAACAGACAATTCGTACCCCGGCAGGCAATGGCTGTGCTTATGCACAGGGTATGTGCGGCAAGACGGCCGAAACCTCGGATCTGCAGGATGTGCTGATCTATGCGCTGCAGGGCCTCAGTGCCTGGGCGCTGGCCGCCCGCGAACATGGCGTCATCGACAACGAGATCGATGCCTTCGTGCCCAAGGCCTTCTTCGCCACCCTCACCAACGTCAACTTCGACTCCGCCCGCATCGTTGCCTATGTCAACCAGGCGTTGGCTCATCGTCAGCAGTTGGTCGACCGTCTGGCGGCACTGGCGGTGCAAGTCACCGGCTTGCCCGAGGCCGCCGGCTTCGAGCCGGGTGACGAGCTGCTCGCCCAGCTGGCCCATGCACCGCAAACCGCGGTCAATCGCGGCAAGAGCGAGGTGCACGAAGACATCATGGGGTTGCGTCTGCTCTGCCTCTACGGCCTCAAGGGGGCTGCCGCCTACATGGAACATGCCCGGGTACTGGGCCAGCAGGATAGCGAGGTAGCCGCCGAGTTCCATCGCATCATGAGCTGGCTCAGCACGGACCCGAGCGAGCTGGATCCCCTGTTCAAATGCGCCATGGAGATTGGTCTGCTCAACTTCCGTGTCATGGAGATGCTGGATCTGGGCGAAACCACGGCGTTTGGCCACCCCGAGCCGACCCAAGTGCGCGTCACTCCTGTGCCGGGCAAGTGCATCCTGGTCTCCGGCCACGACATGATGGATCTCAAGCTGATCCTGGAGCAGACCGCAGGCACTGGCATCCATGTCTACACCCACGGCGAGATGTTGCCGGCGCTGGCCTACCCCTTCTTCAAGCAGTACCCGCACCTGGTGGGTAATTACGGCTCCGCCTGGCAAAACCAGCAGAAGGAGTTTGCCAACTTCCCCGGTGCCGTTGTGATGACCTCCAACTGCATCATAGATCCCAACGTGGGCGACTATAGCGACCGCATCTTCACCCGCTCCATCGTCGGCTGGCCGGGCGTGACGCACCTCGAAGGGGACGATTTCTCCGCCGTGGTGGCAAAAGCCTTGTCGCTGGACGGTTTCAAGCACACAGAGCTCGAGCACTTCATCACCATCGGCTTTGCCCGCAATGCCCTGATGCAGGCTGCCCCGGCAGTGATTGAGAAGGTGAAAGCGGGTGAAATCAGCCACTTTTTCCTGGTGGGCGGTTGCGATGGCGACAAGGCCGAGCGCGCCTATTTCACCGAGTTTGCCAAGGCCGCCCCCAAAGACAGCCTGCTGCTCACCCTGGGCTGCGGCAAGTACAAGTTCAACAAGCTCGATTTTGGCAACATAGGTGGCATTCCCCGTTTGCTGGACGTGGGTCAGTGCAACGATGCCTACTCTGCCATCCAGCTGGCGCTGGCGCTCTCCGAGGCGTTCGAGTGTGGCGTCAATGACCTGCCGTTGACCCTGGTGCTCTCCTGGTTCGAACAGAAGGCCATCGTCATCCTGCTCACCCTGCTGGCCCTCGGTGTGAAAGACATTCGCACCGGTCCGACCGCTCCGGCCTTCCTGACCCCGGCCCTGCTCAAGGTGCTGGAGGAGCAGTTCGGCCTGAAAGGGACCACCACGGCCGAGGCAGATTTGGCCGAGATCCTGGCTGCCTGAATCCGGTGATACCGCAGGCCGTGCCGGCCTGATCATCTCAGCATGTTGTAAGCCTTTGGCGAGCCTGATGGCTCGCCTTTTTTCAAAGACTCGTGTGTCAAAAGCATGTTTTCAAAATGAGGAGCCTTGTGATGACCTCCACCTCTCTCACCCTGCGCTGCATCGGTCGTCGCGCCGACACCCATGATGTGGTGAGCTGGCAGTTTATGCCGCTCGCAGGCAGCCTGCCTCCCGTGTTGGCCGGCCAGTGCGTGACCCTGCACTCAGAGATAGACGGCCAGCCCATGTGCCGCGCCTATACCCTCTCTTCCTGCCCGCAGGATGATTTCTGGCAAGTCACCATCAAGGATGTGGGGCTAGTCTCCCACCATCTGCACCAAAGTCTGCAGGTGGGGGACGAGATCCGGGTCGACGGCCCTTTTGGCGACTTCAACCTGACTGCGCTGCCCTGCGAGTGGCCGCTGCTGCTCAGCGCAGGCTCCGGCATCACCCCCATGTGGGCCATGTTGCGCGACGAGCTTGCCAAACGGCCTGAGGCGGACATCCGCTTTATCCACAGCGCCCGCTCGCCAGCGGATGTGATCTTCTCAGATGAGCTTGCTGCGCTGGCCGAATCTCATCCCGGCGTGCGCCACGCTTTAGTGCTGGAGCAAGTACCGGAAGAGGCGCCGACGGCTTATCCCTGGGTGGGCCGACTCAGCCCGGACATGCTGAAGGAATTGGCGCCGGACTTGCACAGCCGCCACGTCTACCTGTGCGGTCCTGCGCCTTACATGGCGGCGATGAGTCGCATGTTGGCGGAGCTGGGGTTGCCAGCGGAGCAGTTGCATCAGGAGTCGTTCGGCCTGCCTGCTGTTACATCGGGCGCGGCGCCGGTTGCTGCCGCCAGCGACCATTTCTGGCTGACTCTCAAGAAGAGCGGCAAGAAGGTGAAGATACTGCCGGGCCAGACCCTGCTGGCCGCACTGGAGGGGGCTGGCGAGACCATGATAGCCGCTTGTCGCGCCGGTGTATGTGGCGCCTGTCGCTGCACCACGATTGGCGAGATCGAACGGCAGAGCGTGATGACGCTGAGTGCACAGGAGCTGGAGGGCGGCGTCGCACTGGCCTGTTCCTGCACCGCAAAGGGGGATATCAGTCTCGATTACTGATGGTGTCATGAGTATCTCAGCCTTTTCCTGGTGAAACCGGGCGAGTAGACTCAACCCAGTTTCACCAGAACACGGGATAACAAATGACAATATTGGTCACGGGCGGCGCCGGTTATATCGGTTCCCATACCCTGGTTGAGCTGCTGGGTGCCGGGCAGTCGGTGGTGGTGCTGGACAACCTGTCCAACTCTTCCCCAGAGTCCCTCAAGCGGGTCGAGCGGATCACCGGCAAGCCGGTCATCTTCGTGGAAGGGGACGTGCTGGACAGAGCCTGCCTGCAGCAGCTGTTTGCCGCCCACAAGATTGAATCCGTGATCCACTTCGCCGGTCTCAAGGCGGTGGGGGAGTCGAGCCAGATCCCGCTCACCTACTACCAGAACAACATCACAGGCACTTTGGTGCTGTGCGAGGAGATGGCCAAGGCTGGTGTGTTCCGGCTGGTGTTCAGCTCGTCGGCCACAGTGTATGGCGATCCTGCCTCTGTGCCGCTGCGGGAAGATTTCCCCACCAGCGCGACCAACCCCTATGGTCGCTCCAAGCTGATGGTGGAAGAGATACTGCGTGACTTGTCCAAATCCGATCCGCGCTGGGCCATAGTGCTGCTGCGCTACTTCAACCCGGTTGGCGCCCACGAGAGCGGCCTCATCGGTGAAGATCCTAACGGCATCCCCAACAACCTGCTGCCCTATATCAGCCAGGTGGGCGTCGGCAAGCTCAAGGAGCTGGGAGTGTTTGGCAACGACTATCCGACCCCGGATGGCACAGGCGTGCGCGACTACATCCACGTGGTGGATCTCGCCCTCGGTCATCTCAAGGCGCTGGCCCGCATCGCTGCCGATACCGGTGTCTTTACCTACAACCTGGGTACCGGTCAGGGCTATTCCGTGCTGCAGATGATCAGGGCGTTCGAGGCGGCCAGCGGTCGCACCATAGCGTACCAGATCAAACCGCGCCGCCCCGGTGACATAGCCGAATGCTGGGCCGAGCCGCACAAGGCCCGTGACGAGCTGGGCTGGCAGGCTGAGCGCGGGCTCGAACAGATGATGGCCGACACCTGGCGCTGGCAAAGCCAGAACCCGAACGGCTATGGTCCTGCTGCGAAGCCATGATCAAGGGTCATGCGCTGCTCGGGAGCCTCATTTATTCATATAAACTCCGGTCCCTGCGCAGCTCTTCGCCTTGCTGACAGCTCCTCGCGACGGCCCATCAGGCCTGAGGGCTAAAGCCTGAATGGCAAAACGCCCCGGCATCGCAATGCCGGGGCGTTTTTTTATGTGCGACGGGCCTGGTTACTGAATGCTCTTGCCCGCTCGCACATCCTTGATGAAGCCTTTCAGGCTCGCCAGATCGCGGGGGGCGCCACGCAGTATCTGGTCACCTATGATGAAGGCCGGTGTGCCTGAGATGCTCATGGCTTCGGCCAGCGCCCGGTTGGTGCCCAGGTTCTGATCTATGCTGCCGTCCTTGATCTTGGCCTCGACCTTGCTCCAGTTCACTCCGGCCGCTTCCGCCAGCTGCTTGACCTGTGCTTCATCGGACAGCGGGCCCTGATGGGCGTACAGCTTCTCGTGGAAGGCCTGGTATTTGTCAGGTTGACCCAGTTGCACCGCCAGCGCCGCACGGGCGGCGAAGTAGGAGGTTTCGCTCAGGATGGGGAACTGCTTGTAGATGTAGCGGATATCCTTGTCTTCACCCAGCAGTTGCTTGATCAGCGGATGGGCGCGCTTGCAGTAACCGCAGTTGTAATCGAAGAACTCGACCACGGTCAGGCTGCCCTTGGGGTTGCCGCTCTCGGGATCCTTATTGGAATAGAGCTGCTTGGCGTGCGCCTCGATCAGGCTCTTGTCGTTGGCCGCCTGCTGGCTCTCCTGCTTGGCACGCAGGGCATTGGACATCTCGACCAGGATCTCCGGATTCTTGACCAGATAGTCGCGCACGATTTGCTCGACATCGCTCTTGGTCAGCTCGCTTGCCTGAACCGGCGCCGCAAGCAGGGTGGCGCCAGTCAGGGCGCAAAGCAGGGCATGTTTGATTCTCATAAGTCCATCTTGCTGGGAATTTCGTGATGGTCACTATAGTGGGTGAGTCTGTTTTCAAGTCAAGTTATCTGGTTGAAAAAGCGCTGTTTCTGCCCGTTTTATCGACTTTATGCGTCATTTAGCCCAATAAATCGGCAAACGAACCAAAAGGGGATTTACAAGCCGGATCGCCATGGGTAATATTCGCCGCACTGTCGCGGAGGGGTGGCAGAGCGGCTGAATGCACCGGTCTTGAAAACCGGCGATGGGCGACCATCCGTGGGTTCAAATCCCACCTCCTCCGCCATTTATTTAGCTCAAAAGGCCATCCGAAAGGATGGCCTTTTTGCTATGTAAAAAATGATGCGCGAAGGCATTGGCGGTCACACATTCAAACAATATTAAAATCCTTTTGTGGTTTGGTTTTAGTCTCCCAATACACCATGCAAAATTCGATGCCAACCGCTGTTACAAGTGCGCCTTTCTGCTGCCAGGTCAGATAGCATTACTCCTGACTACAAGTCTTCCTTCCTAAATGGACCATCATTCCCATTATGCTGAAACGGGACTGTGACCGCCGAAGCCACCGCAGGATAGCATCATCATGCAGTTGGCTGCTCCAACGGATCCTTCCACTGTCAATGGCGTGAAGCACTGTTTACTCTGTCCGTCAACATGCGTATCTCCTGTCTATTGTCCAGTGGGTGAAGAAAGTGGCCAAGATGTCTAAGGAGGGAGGCTCGCAACCGGTTCAAGGGATTTATGGGATGGAAAGCATTTGCTGTGGGATTGATTATGAGGACCTGCTATTTATCAATGTGGCTGATGGCTTTGGCATTAATGAAAGATCGAGCGTTGATATTGGAGGATGGTGAACATGATTGAATGCCATAGTGAATTTCTCGGTGAGAGGCTTTAGTACAACATTTATTAATAAGGTGGTTTCTCATATGAGAGTGGCCATATGCGCGCTGATTTATATTAAACCCTAAGAAAGAATTTTTAATAGCATCGGTAAATACCACTCGAATTTATTATTGGTAATGTCAACATTTTTCATATTTTTGATAGGCTCCTCGCAAGGAATTGAATTTCTTTTATAAATAAAGCAGTTGCAGGCGGCATATGTTTCTCCACATGATGGACGATGCGGATGCCTCGTTCGAATGTGAGCCCCTCTATAGGGATCTCGACCAGTCTTCCACTTTCAATATCATGAGAAACTGCCAGCCGTGAAATAATAGAAATGCCTAGGTTGTGAATGACACCTTGTTTAATTGCTTCCTGACTTGAGATCTCTAGCAAATTATGTAACTGGACGTTATGGGACTCTATCGTCTTGAACAGGAATGAGCGTGTTGCCGAGCCAATGGGTTTGGTCAGAAAAGTTTCATTGCACAAATCAGCCAACTGACAATGACGCTGCTGCGCCAAGCGGTGATTAGGTGAGCTGACCAACACCAGAGTATCGCGATAAAAATCAGTTAGTAAGTAACGCTCTGAATCTATTTTTATCTGATCAGACAGTAATAGAAACTCGACCTCATTTGCCTCCAATTTACGTAGTAAATGTTGTGAGGACGTAATATCTATTAAGAATTTAATATCTGGAGCCTGCTTTTTATACAATGAAAGCAGTCTTGGGATAAGATAGACACCAATAAAATTACTGGCTCCAAATGTAACAGTCCCCTTAAGCGGGTTATCAAGTTGGCGCAGATGTTCATGTGCTGCTTGTAATGTATTAATAACCTGTGCTGCGTAAATGCGAAACTCCTCCCCTTGATGAGTCAGATGCATACGCTTCCCAATGCGATCAAATAGTACTGTGTCTAGTTCCTGCTCCAATGTCCGTATTTTCTGGCTCATTGCTGGTTGTGAGCAGTGCATGAGATTGGCTGTTTCGGTCAGATTAAGACAATCGGACAGAATGAGAAATGCTTGAAGCTGATTTAAATTCATCATTTTCACCTAAAAGTTAGGTATGTTATAAAATATATATGCCATAAGCTGCGTAAGAAGAACAGTGGTTTCATATCATTTTCTTCCTGATTTCAAGTTACTACCATGAGGGTTACTATTGGGGTCGACACTCACTCATCATATAGACTTGCTCCATCGATATCCCCCTAATAGGTAAATCTTATGACTTAAATTCAAAAAAGCAATTGGATTTACATACTGTTTTCCATGAAAGTAACATGGCACATGCTAAAAGGAGAAAGTCGCATGAACATCAGTCCATTGGGTGAATCGCATAATATTCCCCCTCAACAATTAAACAAGAAGCTAAAAAGCTCATCATTTTTGAATAAATTTGGTATTCCTATTGCAATAGTAGTATTTTTAGTTTTGATGTTTATGCCAACTCCTGAAGGCCTGACTACTGAAGGTAAAAAGGCATTGGCAATATTTTGTTCAGCCTTGGTGATGTGGGTGTCAGGATCATTGCCCATCTATTTGACATCCATAATTGCTATCATTATGTTGGTGTTGACAAATACAGTAAAAGAAAAAGCTGCATTTAGCACCCTGGGATTTGATGTCATATGGTTAATGGTCTCAGCATTTATTTTGACATCAGCCATGATGAAGTCGAATCTGGCTCGCCGCTTTGCTCTATGGATGATTACTCATTTTGGCCAGACCCCTAAAAAAACTCTATTGGTTCTGATATTCATCAACTTTGCATTGGCCTTTTTCGTTCCATCGACAACCGCTAGAGCCAGCCTAATGGTGCCTATTTGTATTATTTTATTAGAAATTTATCGTGCTATCCCAGGTGAAAGCAACTTTGGTAAATTAACAATGTTGCTAGGAGTGCAAGCTGATGCTATTGCTACATCTGGTGTCATGACGGGTACTGCAGCAAACATGATAGCTGTTCGATTTATTGAAGAACAAACTGGTGCAAATATTGGTTATATGGATTGGTTGATGGCCAGCATGCCAACAGCAATTCTAACTATGCTTCTTACTTATGGCGTAGGATTACGGCTGTTTTCATTCAAGGGCGAAGTGGGTTTTTCTGAAGGAATGAATAAACTGACAGCCGAATTGGCGTCGCTGGGTAAGATAACCAGCAATGAAAAACGAGCGATAGCGATCTTTATTTTTACTGTCGTGCTATGGGCAACGGAGGACTATCACGCAGTCTGGTTCAATGGCTGGAGTATCAGTGTATATATGACAGCTGTGATAGCTGCAGTTTTATGTTTGATGCCGAAAGTTGGCTTGCTGACATGGTCTGAGGCAAATATAAAATGGGACTTGATGTTATTTGCGGCCGGTGCCTATGCTGCAGGTAATGCGCTGGAATCAACCCAGGGGGCTCAATGGATAATTGGTAAGCTGGTCTATGGCTTGGGACTGGAAACAATGACTCCAACAACCACTTATGTTGTGGTTATTTTCCTAAGCATGTATAGCCACATGATTTTTACTTCTAAAACGGTACGTACTACTATTTTGATTCCTGCATTTATTGCACTGGCTAAAACATTAGGCCTTAATCCAGTTACACTCGCTCTAGCAGCAGCCTTTACCTTGACATACACAATTACATTGCCACCTCATTCGAAAGTTAATGCTATTTATTTCTCCACAGGTTTTTTTACAGTTCTAGATCAGCTGAAATATGGTGTTATCACTTGTTTTATTGGGGCCAGCATTATTTCCATCGCAGTATTAAGCTGGTTTAAGCTACTTGGATATACATTGTGATGTTCATCAACTATGAGTGGTGTCTTTATATTGATAACGTGGAGGTATAAATATGCGTCTTATTCTTATGAGACACGGTGAAACACTATGGAATATAGAAAAACGTCTGCAAGGACATGAGAATACACCTCTTTCTCCTCGTGGGATTGCTCAGGCAAAGGCGATTATTCCAAATATACGCGAGCTTTCTCCCGTACGAGTTGTCAGCTCGGATCTTGGCCGTGCTCGACAAACTGCGGAGATCATTGGATATGGTCAGGCAATCTCAGATCCTGAGTTACGTGAATTGAATATGGGGGTGTGGACAGGACAATCCAAGCCTGAGTTAATCGCAACACAAAGTAGTCTTTATGATGCATGGCGGGCAGGTACATTTACCCCTGAAGGTGGTGAGAAATGGGATGTATTTTTATCCAGAATAGAAAAGGCACTTCATTCATGGGTTCAGGCCGGCGATGGAGATCTTTTAGCTGTAGTGCACAGCGGTGTTATAAGAGCAGCTTGTGTGGCGTTCTTGGGATTGAAGCCTTCACAGCTGTTACCTGTAACGCCTGGGAGTCTGACAATTTTTAATTTTTCCAGGCATTCATATCGGCCTCAACTGGAAGCTTATAACATAGGTGGGTTATCACCTGATAAATCTGTAGCGGATTAATTAGATTATGACTCTTCCTTTAAGGAAGAGTCATAATCTTTTCTCCCTCTATAGTCTTGCAGACCTTTGTATTTTTATTGCTATAATTTCTTTTGTGAGATTCATATGGTTTTTTTGAGGTTATCAATAGAACGTTTATCTGGTGTTTAGTGTATTCGAAATTAATGTGTAACTTCGTTTAAAACTTCTGTGGTGTACGTAGCAAACGCCAAGTTTGCAGGCATTATTTACCGAAAAACTTTGGTTCTGTGATGGGAGCTGGTTTACGAGTTGTTGATGCTTGTTAACATGCGGTACGTTTCCATGTTTGGCCACCCTATCTTGTGCACGATCCTCATACCGTAGAAATGAACACCCTGCATGCGCTGGATCTTATCGCCCAGTTTGAGACGGCCGCTGATGAGCGCACCATAGTGACCCTGTTGCGTGAACTGACAGCGCGCATGGGGTTCGATTATTTCAGGCTTGGCTTGATCTTCCCCAGTACCATTCAGCGTCCCGACGTCATCATCTTCAACGGTTGCCCGCAAGCCTGGGTAGATACCTACACGGCCAGCGGCTTCTTTGCCATCGATCCCATCGTCAAACGCGGCATGACCCAAAGCACTCCCATTCTGTGGGCCGATGTGGCGCGCGATGACGAGCGTTGCGATGAGCAGGGCCGGGAGGTGATGCAACTGGCCAGCGAATTCGGCATTCGCGATGGCGTGACCTTTCCCTGGCACGGTGCCAACGGCCATGTGGGCCTGCTCTCCTTCATCACCAGTACACCACGTAGTAGCCAACAGTGGCTCTCTGCGGTGCCGTTTCTCAGCTGGCTCTCCATGCATATCTTCGAGGCGGTAGCCCGGGTCTGTCTGGCCGGTCTGTCACCGCAGGATGCGCTGAGCGTGCGGGAGCTGGAGGTGTGCCGATGGGCGGCGGAGGGAAAGCAGGTGAGTGACATTGCCCAGATATTGGGGATCACCCCTCGTACCGTGACGTTTCATCTGAACAATGTGGTCAGCAAGCTGGGAGCCAGCAGCAAGAGCCAGGCCATCTCATGGGCCCTGAAGCAAGGCGTCGTCAGACTGAATGTAGAGATGGCGTTGGTTGCCAATGTGGATGAAGGGCAGTGATTCACTTTGTATCGCGCAACAAATTGCGCAATATGCGAAATATTCAGCTGGCAGGGCAACTATTCCCGGTGTAAACGGTGGTCGGGCGCAGCTTATTGCGTCATGTGAGCTGGCTGGTGCAAAGCTATGTTGTTAATGCATTGAAAAATATGAAATAAAAAGAGTGGCATGGTCGCTGCTAATGGTTTCGGTCGAGTGTCATTACCGTTCAACCAATCAGGAGCATACCCATGCCAACTCCATGTTATATCAGCATCGAAGGTAAAACCCAGGGCAACATCACCGCGAGTGCCTTCACCTCCGATTCCGTCGGCAACATCTTCGTGCAAGGTCACGAAGACGAGATGCTGGTACAAGAGTTCCAACACGTTGTGACCGTACCGACTGACCCGCAATCCGGTCAGCCTGCTGGCCAGCGTGTCCACAAGCCGTTCAAATTCACCGTTGCCCTGAACAAGGCCGTACCGCTGATGTACAACGCCCTGGCCTCCGGCGAGATGCTGCCGAAAGTGACCCTGAAGTGGTACCGCACTTCTGTGGAAGGAAAGCAGGAGCACTTTTTCTCTACCGTGCTGACCGATGCCACCATCGTCGATATCGACTGCCAGATGCCCCACTGCCAGGACCCGGCGAAGTCTGACTTCACCCAGCTGATCCAGGTCTCTCTGGCCTACCGCAAGATTGACTGGGAGCACACTGTCGCTGGCACCTCCGGCTCTGACGACTGGCGCGCACCCAGCGAAGCGTAAGCTCCGCTCTCTTATTGACGTTATTCCTTGTTGCACACCTAGGGTTCTGGCACTCGCAGTGTCAGCGGTTGCCAGACCCGTGCAAATTTTCTCCGGCCTGTTCATCTGGATGTGGTCGGAGCTTTTGTGTTTTGCCATATGGCCCAGGATCTCGGCCTTATTGCAAAGCACAACAGAGGCCAGTCGAGATGTGTTCCACTATTTCATTGCTCGGTGACATAGGCACCGACCACGATGGTTTTCACCCATCCCCAGTGATTGCCGCGAGCCCGGATGTCTTTCTCGACGGCAAGCCGGTAGCCCGGCAGGGCGATCCGCTGGCGCCCCATGACAAGCCCAATAATCCCCCCCATCCGCGCAGCATCTCGGGGGGTGTCGGCACTGTCCTGTGCTCTTTGCGGCGCAGTGGCAAGCCCATCGCCGTGACCGGTACCGCCATCGGTTGCGGTGGCGTTGTGATTGGCTCGGGCAGCGGACAGGCAGGATAAGGAACAGCGTTATGGCAGACAGCACAGGATTACAATTTACCGTCAAGGTAGGGGCGCTGCCCAAGAGCACTTTCGTGGTGGCCGAGTTTGCGCTGGAAGAGGCACTGAACAGCCCGTTCCAGTTGCGATTGGAATTGGCGAGCCCAGAGCCTGACGTCGACTTTGGCGCCGTGCTGGACCAGCCCTGTGAGCTCATGGTGTGGTATAACGGCGAGCTGCAGCGGCGGGTGTGCGGGGTTGTCAGTGACTTTGCGCAAGGGGACAGCGGTTTTCGCCGCACCCGCTATCAGCTCATGGTGCAGCCGGCCCTGTGGCGACTTTCGCTACGCCAGAACTCCCGCATCTTCCAGGCACAGAAGCCCGATGAAATCCTCTCCATCCTGTTGCAAGAGCACAGCATTACCGACTACGCCTTTGCGCTCAAGAATGAGCACGCCAAGCGGGAATACTGCGTGCAGTACCGGGAAACTGACCTTGATTTCGTCAACCGGCTCGCCGCCGAAGAGGGGCTCTTCTATTTTCATGAATTCGACGCGGGTAAACACCGCATCGTGTTTGCCGACGATGCGGCGGCGCTGACCGCCGGCCCTGAACTCTTCTTCAACCTGGGCAACCGCTCGCTGGAGCAGGGCCCCTATGTGCGCCAGTTCCACTACCGGGAAGTGGTGCGCCCCTCTGATGTGGAGCTGAAAGACTACAGCTTCAAGACCCCGGCCTACGGTCTCTCCCACAAAAAGCAGGGCAGCGAGCTGGAGCATCAGCGCGATACCTACCAGCACTTTGACTTTCCGGGTCGCTACAAGCAGGACCCGAGCGGCAAAGCGTTTGCCCAGCACAGGCTCGATGCGCTTCGCAATGATGCCGTGGCGGGCAGCGGCAAATCCAACAGTGCAGCCCTGCTGCCAGGCCAGTTTTTTTCGCTGACCGAGCATCCGAACGGCAATCTGAATACCGACTGGCAAATCGTGCGTATCAGCCACACCGGCTTGCAGCCACAAGCGCTGGAAGAGGAGGGGGGCAGCGGCCCGACCGTCTACCACAACGAGTTTGGGGTGGTCAAAGCGAGCACCACCTGGCGTGCCCGTATCGGCAGCCCACAAGCCCCCCACAAGCCCATGGTGGACGGCCCGCAAATTGCCATCGTGGTGGGCCCCGAGGGGGAGGAGATTTACTGCGACGAACACGGCCGGGTGAAACTGCAATTCCCGTGGGACAGATATGGCAGCTCCAACGACCAGAGCTCCTGCTGGGTGCGGGTGAGCCAGGGTTGGGCGGGTGGCCAGTACGGCATGATGGCCATTCCGCGCATCGGTCACGAAGTTATCGTTTCATTTTTGGAAGGGGACCCGGACCAGCCTATCGTCACCGGTCGCACCTTCCACGTCACCAACCGGCCGCCCTACTACTTGCCAGCCAACAAGACCCGTACCGTGCTGCGCACCGAAACCCATCAGGGTGAGGGCTTCAACGAACTGCGTTTTGAAGACCAGGCGGGGCAGGAAGAGGTTTACATCCACGGTCAGAAAGACCTGAACGTGCTGATTGAAAATGATGCGGCCTGGCATATCAAGCATGACCAGCACACAGATATCGACAATGAGCGAGTCACCCGCATCAAGGCAAATGACCACCTGACGGTGGAGGGTGAGAAGCGCGACCAGGTCAAGGCGGACTATTCGCTGACCGTCGATGCCTCCATGCACCAGAAACTGGGTCGGTCCCTGCTGGTCGATGCTGGCAGCGAGGTGCATCACAAGGCTGGCATGAAGATAGTGATGGAGGCAGGCGCCGAGCTGACCCTGAAAGTGGGCGGCAGCTTCGTCAAGATCGACCCAAGCGGCGTCACCCTCAGCGGCGGCTCCATCAAGATGAACTCGGGCGGCAGCCCGGGTTCCGGCTCCGGCTGGGGAGGCCAGATGCCGATCCAGCCCGGTGAGGTTGAAGTGGTCGCACCGCCGCCGCCGATGGAGCCTGTGCGTCAGATTACGACGCTAAAATCTGCCGAGCCAGTGTGTGAAATTTGTGAGCAGTTGGCCAGGCAGGAAGGGGGTGATTGATGGGAACTATCCCAATCGAGATGGCACCCGATATTGAGCTGGCCAACGCTGAGCGGCTCTATTTGCTGCTCGATGGTGCCCGTATTCCCGAGCTGGAAAGGGTTTTGTTCGAACAGGATGATGCTCCCGTTTATCAGCCTATTTATCTTTATGCTCCCTGGGACAGCCTGCGAGAGGTGAGCCCCTGTCTGGTGTGTGCAACGCCTAATCTGCTCGATTGGTTTATGCAAAACCGTGAACCATCATGGGGTTACCTGCTATCGTCCCAGCTTGGCTTGTTGCCTCTTGCTGAGCGACTGAGAGCGCTAATCGAAGTCGAAAGCCCTTACGGCAGCCGGATCCTGCTCAAACTTGCCATGCCTGAAACCATGTGGCGTTTGTTTATGGATGACGAGCCCTGGCTCTGGCAAGACGTTGAGCAGGTCTGGATCCCGGTGCGGCAAGCCAACCAGCCAGTGTGGTGGCACAAGACAGTGTCACCTGAGCTGGGCGAGCCGGTTGGCAAACGGTTCAGACTCTCGGATGCGCAGTGGACTCGTCTGGGGGAAGTCACCTGGTTGAGCACTCTGGATGCTATCTGGCGCCATATGAATAAATGGTTTCCGGCTCGTTTGCAGGAACAAATTGAGCCTGCCGCATGGATTGCCCATTGGGCCAAACAGGCTTATCAACTGGGATTTCAGACAGAGCGTGACCTTCTGCTGTTTTTCAATGTACTGGGATTTGTCGGCGATGGATGGTGGGAGAACCATGACTACCCGACCCTGACCAAACTGCTGACCGTACCTTCGGCACAGACACCATCACAACGTGTGGAGCTGGCGGCCAGTTGGGCAGAGCAGCGCGCATTACCACTGGAGTTAACCTAAATGGGCAAAACCTACCTGGTTAAACAGGGTGATACCCTGGGCGACATTGCTCGTCGCAATAACACCACTGTCGATGCCATTGCCAAGCTCAACGGCATTACTGACCCGAACAAAATTGATAGCGGGCAGATCCTTAAACTGCCTGAATCGAACAGTGCGGCTGCGGGCGACACATCGACGCAGCCGAAAGGGGGAGCCAATGCGGATGCGCGGGCTTCAGGCATCACAGATTGCCAGAGTCCAGCCGGTGTATGTCCATGCAATGGAGATATATCGCTGGTGCCGGTGCGTTATGCTATCGATGAGCGACCTGCCAACAAAGGGGGCGCCCAACCCCATCCGTTACCGAAAGGGCCGGACTTTAGATGGCCCTTGGCCCTCAAAGGCAGTGCCTACACGTTGCGCCAACTGCGCGATGGTTGGCTTTATGTCTATAACGAGACCAGCAAAGAACTCGACGAGTATGAAATCAAAGGGGCGCAGTTTATCCATGCCAGCAAGGGTGCCAAGGGGCATGTCATTTATCCGCGTTCAGCGATGTTGTCGCTATGCTATTCACCCCACGTCTGGAGTGAGCGCATCAAATCAATAATGAGTGATGTGGATAAAGGAAAGAGTGTGCGCAGCCAGTGGATGAGAACGCTCAGTTTGCCTGTGTTTGTCCGCAACTTGGGACACACCCATGGCGCGCCCATCGATCAGCTCAATAATGTGGCAGACATGAACGATGGCAATCAGGCTTTTGTGCTCTCTTGTACACCCCTTCTCAAAGATGTTGATGAGGACCAACAAGGGGATGTGCGTTTGCTGTCACACAAGGCAGCCTACAGCCAGTCGATCTATATGACAAACATGCCAGATCCCAAGAGCGCCATGATGATCGCACTCGCTGATCCGCTGGCGGATGTGGCTGATTTGAGCATGGTGGTGAATAGCTTGATGGCGCAGCAGGATGCATTACTGGGAAGTAATGACGAGGAGCGAAAGCAGACGAGTCACAAGCTGATGATGGCAGAGGTTACCCGCAATCTGGCGCGAGTGCGGGTAGGCGAGCAAGACTTGCCCGCCTCGGTGCGCGGGGATGCGGCCAAGGCCTATGAGTTTGAAACTGTGCTAGATGAGTATCTTGGCTATCGCAACCTCGAACAGATGGAAGAGATGTCTGGTGAGGCTCTTGGGGCGATGAGAGGCATACGTTCACCGCTGGCCGAGCGGGTTGATGACTTACAAAAAACATTGGCCAACGAGTATGGTTTTACCCCGAGTCTGGCGCAAGAAAAGGCCTGGAGTGAGCGTAGCCGTTTTCAAAATGAGGTGAACTGGAAGGGACTGAACGACTTTGTGGCTCGTTATCAGGCGCCCTTGGCAGAGCTTGCCCACGAGCTGGCGCTGGCCCATCAGGATTTGAGCGTGGCGATCTCGCATCTTAAAGCAGACCCGCTGCCGTTGGGGCTGGACCCCGAGCAGGTAAAGGGGCAGGCCTATTTATCCTTGCTGTTTGCCGAGGCGGGGCAGGCGCTGAGCTTAAGTTGCCAGGATGAACGCGCGGCCGAGGCGATGAAGAAACTGGCATCGACGCCGAGCAACTTGCTGGCGCTTGGGCCTTACGGCTTTGATGTGAGGCTGTTTGATGGGTTGACGGCGCAGACGGTGGATCAGCCCTGGCTGACCGGCTCATCTGGAGATATGACCGCCTTTTGGGGCCGTCTTGCCGACCTTGAGAGTTTGCTTGGCGATGAGCATATCAAACAGAAGGGATGGTATCAGGCATCAGCGGCAGTTTTTGATGCGATGCGAGAGGCGAGTCGCGAACTGGCCAAGGGGGCCAGGGAAACGCTACTGGCGGTAGTGCTGCCCCATGGCAATATCAACAATCTGGGCACCTTGCTGCGCCTTGTTTTGCTGGAGTCAGTACTGGGCGAGATGCCATTACAATTGGCGGAGCATGGCGCGTACAGAACGAAGCAGAAGGCGTTTGAGCAGAGTGTTGCCAAAGAGCAGCAGAACAGCCACACGGATCGGAGTGGTGGTTATCAGAGCAAACATCATCAGGACGCGCAGAGTGTCATCAAGCAGCAGAAAATGTTGGCGCTGATGCAAGAGGCGTCACCCCTCATCCAGTTGAAGGCGGATGCTTATACCGAAGCGGGGCGGCAGTATGTACGCGGTTATCTGACGCGGGTGAGTGAGGCGCTGGGCAGTGGCAAGCGGGAGCTGTTTACCGCCCTCAATAGCAACAATACCGTGCCGAATATGGGCACCGTTGGCGGTTTGGTGGCGCTGATTAACCTCTGGAACCTGTTGGTGGTTACGCAGGCAACGGGGGAGAATATCAATTCGCTCGGAGAGGCGCGCGCGTCGGCGCAGTGGGGGGCAGCAGTCGGCTGGACAGGCAATGCGGTGATGGCGCTCTATCAAGGCCAGGCGTCGACGGCGTTGTTGGGAAAAGAGACGCTGAAAGGTAACTTAATAACTAGCGTGTCCATTTCAAAGGCCATTGCAGAAGGTAGTGGCGTCTTGGTTAAAACCTTTACCAACAGAATGCTGGCCTTTGCCGGATTGGGTTTGGTGGCCGCGGTGGCGGAGGCGTGGGATACCTTTGAGGCAGCCAAAGACCCGCTATTGGGTGAGGTTGAGAGACTGCTGATGCGGGCCAAGATATGGGTGTTGGGTGGGCAAGGAGTGGTTTTCTTCATTCAAGTTGCCACACTTGGATCCTCAAGTTTTGGGCTCGGTGCTATCAGTGCCATCTTCGCCACCTGGATGCTAACCAGCTTGTTTGTGCTGGGGGTGGCCTATCTGCTGCTGACTGTGCTGATTAATATCTTCAAGCGCAGCGAGCTGGAAAAATGGCTGGCGCAATCAACCTGGGGCACCCAGCCCAATACCCACTGGACCGCCGAGCAGGAGTTAAAAGAGCTGGAGCATATCGTCCATAAACCGGCAGCGCGTATTGTGACGAAAGAGACCTCCTCACACTTTGGTTGGGGTGGCACCAGTTACGACCGCTATCTGGAGATAGATCTGCCGGGTTATCTGCAAGGTCAGTGGTTTGACTTGCACCTGAGCGGCCAACCTCAACTGGGAATAGGGCAAGGGGCAGGTATTCGCAGCGTTGAGGAGGTAAAACGGCTTGCCGCCAGTATGACGCCATATACCCCCGTCCTCAGTGATGGCCGCTGGCAAGGGAGTCAGTTCAGCCTGTGGCTGGGCCCCCAGAATAGCGAATATAGGCTTACGGTGAGCTATGGCGGCCTGTATGGCGGTCAGCTTATCTTTAGCGGCAAGGCGAGCCGGGGGGAGATGACATTAAGCGCGAGCAGCGCGGGGGCGTTGGCAATGACCAGGCTGCCCGTGGGCACAGCAAAGGGATAACTACATGGATAAGAGAGCAACGGCGCAGCCGTCGGCGTCGACAGAACAAGCGCCCCCCCCATTGGACGACAGCCGGTATGAAGACCTGCCGCGCAGTGAGTTCCTGCAATTACCCAAAGAGGAGCAAGACCGGCTCTATCAGCTGCGCCAACAGCGGGTGCGAGAGGCGCCCACGCTTTATGAGTGGGATATTCGGGTGGCGACTGTCTATGGTCTATTTTGGTTAACCTTCCTGATCCCGTGTGGCTGTTTAGCACTTATAGGGAGCTATTTGCTATCTGGCGATACTAGCTTGGGTATTGGGTTAATCATCATGGCCCTAATAATGTGCCTATCTGCTCGTTACCTCTGGTTTGCAGACAAGCAGTACCACTATCGGCTCACCACAGAGGGGCTGGTCACCACCTATCATGATGCTATTCCGGATGCAGCCTATGCGGTAGTGCGGGGGCTGGCTTGGTTTGGGGTAGTGGTTTGCATCGTCGGCGTGGCGTTGTTAGGCCCGGCCGCCTTGGTCGGCGCGGGTGGTTTTGCCGTGATGGCATTTTTCTTCACCGGTTTTAAAAATGTAGAAAGCACCTCAATAAGTGCTATCAAGCGTGGACACCCCCACATGATAAAAGTGACCCAAAAGAGGCCATATATATCCTGTGATACAGACAGGTTTTATTTCGGATATTATTCAAATCTAGACTGTTATTGCCATCCCGAAGATATGCATAAAGTGTTGTCGCTGCTTATGAAGCAATTACCGGGATCGGAACTCTTTTTATTGAAAAATGAGCGAATAGTTGGCCTTTCTAAAGTTGGTACCCGTGACGGCAAACCAGCCCAACTATCAGATTTTGCCCCCTGACAATACCCATGCCGGCTAACGCTTTCTTTCGCGCCTGTTACTGGTGCGATATTTCTTCATCAGCGCCATCTGGATGCTAACCACTTGTTTGTGCTGGGGGTAGCCTATCTGTTGCTGGCAGTGCTGATTAATATCTTCAAGCGCAGCGAGCTGGAAAAATGGTTTGCGCAATCACGTCATGATCAGGATAAAAGTTGGGCGTGCAATCAAGCAAAAAGCGGCCCGGGAGCAGGCCGCTTTGTCTCTAGTTTGTTCAATCAGACTCTGCTATTGCACCGCCAGGGTAATGTCAATCCTGTGGTGCCCGTCGATCAGCGGTACGCGAAATGGTGAGCCGCAAGGCTCCATCAGCACACCATCGAGTCGGAGGGTGTCTGCTTGCAGCCCCGATAATACCTCTGTATTCACCTCTATGTCGTAGTGGGCGGCATCAAGGGTGATGGCTGCGCTAAATCCGGGCCAATGCGCGGGCAAGTTGGGGGCGATGAGCAACAGCTGCCCCTCACGACGGATCCCCAATATGCCTTCGATACCGGCCTGATACATCCAGCCTGACGCCCCCGTGTACCAGGTCCAGCCGCCACGACCGTTGTGCGGCGCGACTGAGTAGATATCCGCAGCCATCACGTAAGGTTCAACCTTGTAACGCTCGACGGCCTCAGGATCCAGTGCATGGTTGATGGGGTTGAGCAGGCAGAACAGGTCATAAGTCTTGGTGCCTTCTTTGAGGCGCGCGAAGGCGAGGATGGCCCAGATGGCGGCATGAGTATACTGGCCGCCATTTTCGCGCAGTCCGGGCGGATATCCGCGAATATACCCCGGATTCTGGGTCAGCTTGTCAAACGGTGGACTGAACAGCAGAGACAAACCCTGATCGTATTTGATGAGGTGTTGCTCCAGGGATTGCATGGCTATTCTGGCTCGGGTCGGGTTGGCCGCACCGGACAGGACGGCCCAGGATTGTGCGATGGAGTCTATCTGGCATTCGGGGCTCTCTTTTGAACCCAGCCAGCTGCCGTCATCGAAGGTCGCCCGGCGATACCAGGCACCATCCCAGGCTTTGCGTTCCAGCGCGACCCCGACCCGGTTGGCATGAGCCAGCCAGAGCTCGGCGCGCTTGTCTTGACGGGCGTGGGCCAGAGGTGCAAACAGACTGATGGTGCGCAGCAGCAACCAACCTAGCCAGACACTCTCCCCCTTGCCTTCACTACCGACCTGATTCATCCCATCGTTCCAGTCACCCGAGCCCATGAGTGGCAGACCATTGCTCCCGGTGAGCGCCATGGCTTGATCCAGGCAGCGAGCGCAATGCTCATACAGAGAGGCTGACGTTTCGGATACTTGTGGCAGGAAGAAGGCATCCTGCTGCTCCGTGCCCAGTGCCGGGCCTTCCAGAAACGGGATCTCCTCATCGAGAATGCTGTCATCGGCACTGCTTCGAACGTAGGTGGCCGTGGCGAAGGCCAGCCAGACCCTGTCATCGGAGATCCGGGTGCGCACACCCTGGCCCGAGTGGGGCAGCCACCAATGCTGCACATCCCCTTCAATGAACTGGCGAGCGGCCGTGCGCAACAAATGTTGTCGTGTGCTCCGGGGGTTGGCAAAGCTGAGCGCCATACCGTCTTGCAACTGGTCGCGAAAACCGTAAGCGCCTCCCGCCTGATAGAAGGCAGAACGGGCCCAGATCCGGCATGCGAGCGTTTGATACATCAGCCAGCCGTTGAGCATTATGTCCATGGCCCTGTCCGGGGTCTTGACCTGAACGGCCCCGAGCAGTGACTGCCATTGAGCCTCCACCTCGTCCAGCACCACATCGAGATCATGACGATAGCGGGTGACGAGGGCACTGGCTTGTTCGGTTGAGCCTGCCTGACCGAGCAGGATCACAAGCTCAAGGCTCTGGCCCGGGGCAAGATCAACATGGGTTTGCAGCGCTGAACAGGGATCAATCCCGGCCCCTGTGCTGCCAGACAAGGCTTTATGGCTTGCCAGCGCTGCAGGAGAGGCGGGTTGACCACGGTATCCCAGAAACTCACTGCGATCGGCGGTCCAGCTCGTTTGCTGTCCCCCCAGATCGAGGAAGGCTACCCGGCCAGGGAAGGCGGCATTCCAGGGGTTGTGTGCCAGCATGGCCCCCGTCTGTATATCCATCTGGGTCGTGATAAAGGGGGCTGTGACGCTGCGAGAGGCGCCCAACACCCATTCCACGTAACAGGTCACTGAGAGACGGCGGGGGACATTCGTTTGGTTGCGCAGTGTCAGGCGGGAGATTTTGACGGGATCCGCTACCGGGACATATTGCAGCAACTCGCTATGGATGCCGTGAACCTGATGCTCGAAGCTGCTGTAACCGTAACCATGACGAGCGATATAGGTACCGCCATCACGAATGGGCTGAGCGGTCGTGGTCCAGAGATCAAGGGTCTCTTCATCGCGAATATAGATGACTTCACTGACGGGATCCGTCACAGGATCATTGGACCAGGCGGTCAGCTGGTTCTCTTTGCTGTTGTCGGCCCAGGTGTAACCACTGCCTTCGGTGGAGGCTTGAAAGCCAAACTGCGGATTGGCAATCACGTTGATCCAGGGGGCGGGTGTGGTGTGACCCGCGCTGAGCAAGGTGACATATTCACGTCCGTCTTTGGCAAACCCACCCAGCCCATTGAAACACTCCAGCTCGGGATGCTGTAAATGTTTGCTGGCGCTGATGTGGGGCGCCCTGAAGACAGGTGAGGGTTGTGGTGACTGTGATGTGTCTGGCAGACGGGCCAGTTGCTCCTGCAGGGAGCCACGGCGAGCGACCAGTACGACCCGCGCCGCCGCATACAGCAGTTGGCAAACCTCGGCATTCATCAGATCGGTGCGCACCGTATAGACGGAGCCGCGGGCCAGCTCGCTATGGAAGCGGGGTCGGGACTGGCTGCTGCGCACGGCTGTCTCTATGCCATTTTGCAGATCCTGCACATAGGTGGCTGCGTGCTCATTGACGATCACCAGGTCGACGGCCAGACGTTTCATGCGCAGATATTCATGGGTCAGCAGCAGTTCGCGTACCTGGGCCAGATCCTCTATGTCATCGATGCGCAGCAGCATGATGGGCAGGTCACCTGAGATGGCGAGCTGCCAGAGGGCGGATTGCAGTGCCAGCCCATGCAATATGGTGTTCGATGAGGCGCGAAAGCGCGAGTCAGCGTAGAGCAGGGGAGCTGCGAGCCGCTGGAAGTTGGCCGCATCCGCCGCCTGAATATCCAGATGGTGCAACTGCACCTGTGCCTGGGTCCATGCCAGTGTCTTGGCCCGTTGGAAGGCATGGCGGTTGTGGTGCTGATCGATGAGATCGAGCAATGCCTGCCGCGATGAGGCAACCAGCGTCCAGAATGCAACCTTGGTACTGCTGCCGGGCAAGACCTGTACCTGCTGGCGCAGCGAGAAAATGGGGTCGAGCACTGTGCCCGTTGTGTTGGACAGGGAAACATCCCGCTGCAAGGCATGGGCCGAGGCCAGGGTTCGGCCCTGACCAATAAACCGGGCGCGATCGGATTCATATTGAAGCGTACCGGCCAGCTGCTCCTCGACAATGATGAAGTGAGCGGCCCAGATCTCGCTGTCTTCCGGTGTTCTGGGGCGCCGGGTCGCAATCAGCGCGCCCAGCTCCGCCAGAAATTCGGTGACCACAAAGAGCTTGCTGAAGGCGGGATGCGCCCTGTCAGTTTCCGGTGTGGTCAGCACGACCTCGGCGTAAGAGGTGAGCTCGATACAGCGGGTGCTGCGACCACGGTTGTTCAGCGAGATACGTCGTACTTCGCCATCCGCTTCACCGGACACCAGGACTTCCAGTGTGGTGGTAAGGCGGTCGTGATGATGAATGAACTGTGCCCGATCCTCGGCAAAAACAACTTCCCCCTTGTGGTCGGAATTGCCCAGCGGGTGCGCACAAGGAGACCAGGTCTCACCACTGTGAACATCGTGCAAAAAGAGGAAAGAACCCCAGTGGTCCCGAGTGGCGTCCTCATGCCAGCGGGTGATGGCAATGTTGCCCCAACGGCTATAGCCGGCCCCCGCACTGGTGAGCATGACGTTGTAGCGACCGTTGGAGAGCAGGTGGGTCACGGGGGCGCCCAGGGTCGATGAGGACAAGCGGCGTACTGATCGTACGTCCTGTATGGTCCTGATCTGCGATGCCTTTATCTCGGCGGCACGGGGTCTGACAATGGGCATGTCCTGCGGGATCCGCTCTTGCAGCAGCAGTTCACAAGCCTGAATGATGGGCTCTTCATGGAATCTGGCGCGCATCAGCCCCTGATGCAGGGCATTGGCGAGGGCGACGATGGTCATCCCCTGATGATGGGCCATGAAGTTGTGCACTATGGCCACATCCTGGTTATCGGGCAAACGGGACGGGGTAAAGTCCAGCGCCTCGTAAAAGCCGTAACGCCCTCCGCCACCCATGGCAGCCAGCCGTTGATAGTTTTTCAAGGCAGCGCCAGGGTTGACCATGGCGGCCAGACCTGTGGCATAGGGTGCTATCACCCGGTTTTCGGCCAGTCCGCGCTTGAGGGCAAGCTGGGGAATGCCGAAGTTGGAGTATTGATAGGTGAACTCCATGTCCCGGGCGTTGAACGCCGACTCCGATATGCCCCATGGAATGCCCAGCGAGTGACCATAGCTTATCTGCAAGTCGACGATCAGGCGGTTGGTACACTCCAGCTGAGAGCCGATAGGGGCCCGCATGACAAGGGAGGGCATCAGATACTCGAACATGGAGCCGGACCAGGAGATCAGGGCCGCGGCTTGGCCCAGCGGGGTAGCAGAGCGACCCAGCTTGAACCAGTGCTTGGTCACGACATCGCCTTTGGCGATGGCGAACAGGCTGGCAAGCCTTGCCTCCGAGGCGAGCAGATCATAGCAACTGTTGTCGAGCCGGTTGTCGGAGAGGGAATACCCGATGGAGAGCAGCTGGCGCTCCGGATCCAGCAAGAATGCGAAGTCCATTCCCATGGCCAGGGTGCGCGCGCGTTCGGCCAGTGCTTGCAGCCGTGGCACAAGCGTATCGGGAAGGCTGGCGTCATCCAGGCGATGTTCGGCCACCGTCTGCCTGAGCGCCTCTGACCAGAAGATAAGCTCGGCCCCCTCTTTGGGATGCGCTTGCAGATCAATACGATGGGCTGTCTCGACGCCTCGCTGCGCAAGCCGTTCGAGCTCAGCTAGCTGGCTTGTTACGGGCTGCTCGCCATAGAGCTGGCTGCAGATTGCTTTCAGGCAGGCCGTGAGCGCGTTCACCGGCTCGCTATTTTTCACCGGGTAGGCTTGCAGGGCCTGAAGCATCAGCAGATAGGTGTCTTGCAAGCCGCTGCGTATCGAGCTGTTGTCGGCGGCTTGTTGCCAGTTTTCGCAGGTGCTCGCGACCACCAGCAGATGGCCCGCAAGATTGCCACTGTCAACGGAAGAGACATAGGCCGGCTCCAAGGTGAGCAGGCGCCGGGTGTCATACCAGTTGAAGAAGTGGCCCTTGAAGCGCGGCAAGTGTTGCATCACCTCCAGGGTGGCTTCCAGCCGTTTGATGACGGCCTCGCGCCCGGCCCAGCCAAAGTCATTGGCCGCCAGGGTCGAGAGCAAATAGAGCCCCATGTTGGTGGGCGAGGTTCGATGGGCAATGACCTCTATCGGAACCTCCTGAAAGTTGTCAGGTGGCAGCTGGTTGTCGAGATCGGTCACAAAGGTCTCGAAATAGCGCCATGTCTTGCGGGCAATCAGCCGCAGCTCTACCGCTTCCCTGGCACTGCAGGTCATCTGTTTGCTCAGATAACGGGGCCGGCTGGTCCAGTACGCCACCAGGGGCGCCAGCAACCAGAGGGTGCCAAAAGGCAGTACCAGCGGCCAGGCGGTGGGGGCACTGAACAGCGTCATGGCGCACACTCCCATTCCCAGTACCGCACCGCTCATCATCATTTGGTAAAAGCCCAGGCAGGCCAGTCGCGGTGCGCCCGAGGTTTGAGCCGTGGTGGTCCACTCCAGCAGGTGGCGATGTGACAGGGATAACCGGAACAGAGTACGGACTATGGCATCTGTCATGCGCCAGGTCTGGTCGGCCAGAAAGGTGAGGCTGAGCAGGGTTTGCATGACGGCACGCTGCAGGCTATTGCCAATCCTGCCCACATAATGGCGCCATAAAATATCCTGTTTGCGGGGGAGTATGGTGAAGATGAGGGGCAAAAATATCGGAAGAGCAAGACAGGCAAGCAGCATCAGATCCGCCGCCACCGCCGTGCCCAACGGCAGTTGCCAGGATGCGAGAAAAGCCAGCAGGGCACTCGGTGCTAGCAGTGAACGGCAGAGGTTATCAAACATTTTCCAACGCCCTATCAGGGGCAGTGAGTGCTGGCCATGTTTGCGCTGACAGATCCAGGCGAGCAGTTGCCAGTCGCCGCGTGTCCAGCGATGCTGCCGTTTGGCACTGACGTCGTACCGCGATGGAAACTCTTCGACAACTTCAATGTCCGAGGCCAACCCTGCGCGGGCAAAGATGCCCTCAAACAGGTCGTGGCTCAGGTGACTATTTTCCGGTACACGCCCTTCCAGCGCGGCGGTAAAAGCATCGACGTTGTAGATGCCCTTGCCGGTGAAAGAGCCCTCCCCGAACAGATCCTGATAGATGTCCGAAACGGTGGCTGCATAGGGATCCATACCGCCAGGCCCTGAGTAGAGCCGTTGGTAATAAGAGCCATCCTGACCCAGTGGAAGAGAAGGTGTGACGCGGGGCTGGAGAATGCCATAGCCATGGGTGACGCGCTGATGCTCGGCATCAAAATGCGCGCAGTTGAGGGGATGCGCCATCTTGGCAATCAGGCGACTGGCGGTATCCCGCGGCAATCGGGTATCTGCATCCAGCGTGATGACATAGCGCACATTGTGGGGGACGGCAGGGGGCTGACCATCGATCACCATAAAACTGGTGTCCGTTGCCCCTCGCAGCAAACGGTTCAGCTCATAGAGCTTGCCACGCTTGCGCTCCCAGCCCATCCAGCACTCTTCGCCCGGGTTGAACTGGCGGTGGCGATGGAGCAGCAGGAAGCGATCCCCTGACGGCCCGGGGCCATATTTGCTGTTCAAGCGGGCGATGGCCTGACTGGCTTCGCTCAGCAGGGCCGCATCTTCGGGCATGTGTTCCTGGGCGGCATCCATCCCGTCGGAGAGCAGGGCAAAGCTGAGATCGCCACTGATCCCTGACAGGTGATGGATCTCCAGCTGCTCGACTTGTGCCAGCAGATCGGAGTGAGAGGTCAGCAGGGTGGGGATGACCACCATGGTGCGCAGGGATGAGGGAATGCCGTGAGTGAGATCCATGGCCGGCAGAGGCATGGGCACCAGATAAAAACTGATGAGATAGTTGACCAGCGAGATGGCTGCCGCCTTGACCGGCAAGAAGGCAAACAGGATGAAGAGCGGCATCCAGAGGGACCATGGTTCACCGGGCTGTGCGAGCTGCGGGTAGGTGAATGTCAGCAAAAGCAGCGTCAGCAGGGTAATGATGCCGACATAGCCGCCGATCCCGAGTCGGGAATGAAACCGGTGAAGTCGAAGGCGTAACGGGGGGCGAAAACCCAGATCGGTTTCCAGGGCGAGTCGGCCCTCAGCCATCAGATGATAACCGGGATCCTGCACCCTCAGTTTCATGTCGTCTGGCAGGGTGTCGACATCTTGTCGGGTCGCCGACAGGACCCGCGCCGTGACATCCAGCTCATCGTGGGGGGAAGAGCGGGCCAGCAGCTCGATTGCCCGGCGATAGAGATTGCGGGTGGGAAAGTCCATCTCGGCGAAGTGGGTACTGGCTCGTAACTGCTGATCCACCAGACTCATCTTTTCAAACTGCTCGCTCCAATCGATGTTCGAGATGAATCGCATGCTGGTGATGATGTTGCGAATGGTGACGTTGGAGGCCCCCTGCCGCTGCTGTGCATGCTGGACCACTTCATCGATGGACCCCCCCTGCAGCGTCAGGCGCGCTTCCAGCCAGCCGAGTGCCGGTGTGATATCGGGATCCTGGTCACGCAGTTGTTTGACGAGTTGAGCGGCAAAAATCTCGGACAGGGGGCCTGTGGCACGGGAGGCAATGTCTTCGTTCAGCGCAGACAAGGCGCACCCTGAGGCGAGCAGGCGCGAGCAAAGGAGATCTGCATCGGCTCTGGCCTGGCGGGCCAGCGTGATCTGCTCAACCAGACGCCGCAAGTTTTCAATGAGCACGATCCTGAGGGTGATGGGTACAGCCCATAACTCACCAATGGTCAGGGGTTGCACACGCTGATAGGCCAGGATGAAACGGCTCAAGATCTCGGGGTCGAAGTGGCTGTCGTTGTGGGCAATAAAAGCCCAGGCGATGCCAAAGACTCTGGGATAACCGGCAAAGGGGCCTTCGGCCAGCTTTGGCAACTGGCGGTAGTAGCTGGTGGGCAGGCTGCTGCGGATCTCGTAGATCTGGGCTTCGACCAGGTGATAGTTGTCGAGGAACCACTCGGCCGCATGGGTCAGATCATGCCCCAGTTCGAGTTCAGCCGCATTTGCCTGATGGGCGGATGACAAGACGGCCTCGTTTTCTTTCAGGCGCAGATGCAATGATTGCACCGCCGCCGGTCTGGCGCTGACTGACTGGGCTTCTGCCAGCGTCATGGCGTGGGATTCCAGCCGCTCTATGCCGAACAACTCTTCACGAACGGGCTCCTTGTCCTGCCAAGGGTCATTGGTTGGCTTGAAGCCAAATAACCTAGCGCACCAACCATTCATGGATATCTCCCTGCTTGTTGTTACCGGACCCGGGTCCGCGTTCGTGGAACATCAATCCATCGTTGGATATGGGTAATGTCTCTCTGTTGTCGGCGGCTCGTTCGGAGCCATCTACATGCATGACTGATGAAGGGGCCAGTCTCGCCTGTCGCGCGACAGCAGACAGGCAAGGGAAGGGCCCAGGTGTTGGGTAGCGAATGAACGGTTCACTGGAAGAACGGGAAAGGTGAGTCCTGGCGGTTCTTCAAAGGCGGGCATAAATGACCTGTCGCCAGATCTGACAGTCGTGGTAATTAAAATAAAAATGCAGTAGCCGCGAAAACACTATGGCGGGAGGGCGGCGGGCTGTCTGTTCGTTAACGTACATATCAAGGTAGGCCGTACTGGTAAGGTCGAACCGTCCTGTTGCACCTTGCTCAACGATTCACTTGAGTTCGCTCATGCCTCAGGCCACTTCCTTGTCAGGGTTGCCAGTGACAGTCTGGTTGTCTCCTGGTCATGGTTGAAGGACAACGCAGACTAGGGAGTTGATATGACTGACAAGACAGCACCATCCCGTACCGGCACAGTGGTCTCGGTGCGTGGCAGCGTGGTGGATGTTCGCTTCGACACGCAATTACCCCCCATTCATTCACTGCTGAGAACGGGTGATGAGGGGGACATCGTCATCGAGGTTCAAGCCCAGCTTGATGCACAACGCGTGCGTGGCATTGCCCTGACTCCCACCCAGGGATTGGCGCGGGGCACCCTGGTGAACGACAGTGGTGGCCCCCTATTGGCGCCGGTCGGCAAGGGCACGCTGTCACGAATGTTTGATGTCTTTGGTCAAGCGATCGATCGTCTGCCGCCCCCAACCGTGGATTGGCGTAGCGTACACAACACGCCGCCGGCATTGGCAAGGCGCTCGACGCAGCCTGAGATTTTCCTGACCGGGATCAAGCTGATCGATGTACTCATGCCCTTGGAGCGCGGTGGTAAAGCCGGCCTGTTTGGCGGTGCAGGCGTTGGCAAGACTGTCCTGCTCACGGAAATGATCCACAACATGCTGGGTCAGCATAAAGGGGTGAGCATCTTTTGCGGGATAGGTGAACGCTGTCGCGAAGGGGAGGGGCTCTATCGCGATATGAAGGCCGCTGGCGTGCTCGACAACATGGTGATGGTGTTCGGGCAGATGAACGAATCCCCAGGCGCCCGATTTCGTGTGGGTCACGCCGCGTTGACCATGGCGGAGTACTTTCGTGATGACGAGCATAACGATGTGTTGCTGCTCGTCGACAATATATTCCGCTTTATCCAGGCCGGCATGGAAGTGTCGGGGCTGATGGGGCAGATGCCGGCTCGTCTTGGCTACCAGCCGACCATGGGCACTGAGCTGGCCCAACTGGAGGAGCGCATCGCCAATACCGATACCGGTGCCATCACGTCGATCCAGGCTGTTTATGTACCCGCAGATGACTTCACGGATCCGGCCGCCGTGCATACATTCTCGCACCTCTCCGCATCGATTGTGCTGTCGCGCAAACGGGCGAGCGAAGGGCTATATCCGGCCATTGATCCCTTGCAGTCAAATTCCAAAATGGCGACGCCTGGCATCATTGGTGAGCGACACTACACGCTGGCACAGGCGATCCGCCGCACCCTGGCGCAATACGCCGATCTCAAAGACATCATAGCAATGCTTGGTATGGAGCAACTGTCGAGCGAGGACCGCAACGTGGTGGCGCGTGCCCGGCGACTGGAACGTTTTCTGACTCAGCCATTTTTCACTACTGAACAATTCACCGGCATGCAGGGGCGACAGGTGAGCCTGGATGATGCCCTGGCGGGTTGCGAGCGTATTTTGCGCGACGAGTTCAAGGATGTACCGGAAAGTGCGCTGTATATGATCGGAGCCATCGATGAAGCGCTCGACAAACAAGCCAACAAAGAGAAAGCGAGTTCCCATGAGACTTAAGATTTTGTTGCCTTTCAAGGTGTTTGCCGAGAAAGCGGATGTGCTGCGCATCGTTGCCGAATCGACATATGGATCCTTTGGTCTGCTACCCAATCGGCTCGACTGCGCTGCCGTACTGGTGCCGGGCATTCTGGTGTTCGAGACGAGTACAGAGCACGAGGTCTGTGTTGCGGTCGATCAGGGGGTATTGGTGAAGACGGGTGACGAGGTGCTGGTGTCCGTGCGCAATGCCATCGGCAACCTGGAACTTGAACAATTGCGTGCCGCCGTTGAGAGAGAATTTTTAACGCTTGATGAGCAGGAAAAAAGCGCGCGAGCTGCGCTGTCAAAACTTGAAGCGGGTTTTGTACACCGTTTCGTGGCCATGCAACATGACTGAGCAAGGACGCAA
Source organism: Aeromonas sp. 5HA1 (assembly GCF_029237245.1). Lineage (NCBI taxonomy): Bacteria > Pseudomonadati > Pseudomonadota > Gammaproteobacteria > Aeromonadales > Aeromonadaceae > Aeromonas > Aeromonas sp. 5HA1. The sequence goes on along the minus strand of NZ_JAACFW010000001.1, from coordinate 194,285 downwards.
GCCGGGCGATGGCAAACGCGGGTTCAGCGAGCTGATTGGCAACAAGGCTGAGCGAAAAGTAAAGGCGCAGCAACAAGTCACACGCACCGTCTGGTCGGGTCTGGGCATGATGGGTCTGATTGGCTGGTCGATCGCGATCCCCACATTGCTGGGGGCGGCACTGGGTCTTTGGCTTGATGAGCGATACCCGGGCGGCCAGTCATGGACGTTGGCGCTGCTGGCTGCGGGTCTGACCCTCGGCTGCTTCAATGCCTGGCGCTGGTTGGCAAAAGAAGACAGTGAAATTCACGATAAGGGAAAAAAACATGATGAATGAATGGCTCATTTTGAGTGGCAGCCTGTTTGCCGGCGTCGTGCTGGGCCTGCTCTTTTTTGGCGGCCTGTGGTGGACGGTTCGCCGAGGCGTCGCCTCTGCCCAGATAGCCCTCTGGTTTTTTTGCAGTCTGCTTCTGCGCTCGGCGATCGTGATGGTGGGTTTTTGGCTCGTTGGCGGTGCTGACTGGCAGCGCTGGGCGGCTCTGTTGCTGGGGTTTATCCTCGCTCGGATTGTTGTCACACGAGTCACTCGCAAGATGCCAGTATTGATCGGTGCCCAATATGCACCTTAGCCCGGACGTCCTTGTTTTCTGGCAATTCGGCTTTGTTAAGCTCAATGCCACCATCGTCTACAGCTGGGGCCTTATGTTCGTATTGACGTTCGGTTCATGGCTGGTGACCCGTCGCTTGTCGAAAGGACTGGACCGTAGCCGCTGGCAGAACCTGTTGGAAATCATAGTCACCGGTATCGTCGATCAGATTGCGGAAGTCGGGCTGCTCAAGCCACGGCTCTACCTCGGCTTTATTGGGACGTTGTTTCTTTTTGTCGCCAGCGCCAACCTGGTCACCATCATACCTGGCTACGAGCCACCTACCGGCTCCTTGTCGACGACCACGGCACTGGCTCTTTGCGTATTCTTTGCCGTCCCGATCTTCGGCATTGCCGACAGCGGCCTGACCGCGTATCTGCAAGCCTACGTCAAGCCGACCCTGATCATGTTGCCTTTCAATATTGTCAGCGAATTGTCACGCACCTTGGCATTGGCCGCCCGTCTGTTTGGCAACATGATGAGCGGAACCATGATCCTTGCCATCTTGCTCACCATAACCCCTTTATTTTTCCTGTAATCATGAGTGCGTTAGGACTGCTGACCGGCATGGTGCAGGCCTATATCTTCAGCATTCTGGCGGCCGTCTACATCGCCGCTGCCACCCGGGTCCGTGAACCCAAGCCTGAAGTAGCTCCCGAAACCACACCCATTTCCCAAAAGGACTGATCATGGACAGTTTGACCCTCATTGCCATTGCTTCGATTATCACATCTGGCTTGACCATCGCCATTGGCAGCATAGGCCCGGCGCTCGGTGAAGGCCGGGCGGTGGCGATGGCGCTTAGCGCGCTGGCGCAACAACCTGATGCATCAGCCACCATCACTCGTACCCTGTTCGTTGGCTTGGCCATGGTCGAGTCGGTGGCTATCTACTGTTTTGTGGTGTCGATGATCCTGATCTTCGCCAATCCGTTCTGGAATCAAGCCATCGCCGCCGTGGCAGGAAAATAGATCATGCTTATCGACTGGTTCACCGTCGGCGCGCAAGTGGTCAACTTTTTGATCCTGGCCTGGCTGCTGAAACGCTTTCTCTATCACCCGATACTCGATGCAATTGACGCCCGTGAGAAGCGCATTGCTACCGAGCTGGCCAATGCAGCTAAACAGCAAGCATCGGCTACAGAGGAGAGAGAAAATTTTGAGCAACGAAATTCCGAGCTCGATCGCAACAAGGCAACACTCCTCAAAGAGGCAACAGAGGCTGCTCATGTCGAGCGCCAGCGGCTGCTTGACGAGGCAAGGCAAGCTGCGAGCGCCCTGATTGCCAAAGGCAAAGCTTCCCTGCAAAGCGAGGCGCACGCACTGCACCATGATATTCGCCAGCGGACCAGCCAGGAGGTCTTTGCCATTGCGGGCAAGGCATTGACCGATCTTGCCGGTATCACGCTCGAGGCCCGTATGGTCGATGTGTTCGTCGCCCACCTGCGTGACCTGAACGACACCGACAAGGCGGCGCTGAGCAAGGCGTTGCAGACCTCCGGGCAGCCACTGGTGGTCAGCAGTACCTTCGCGTTGTCGGACGAGCAGCGCAGCTTGCTGGAGACGACTATCCAGCCATTACAAGATAAGGCCCCCGCGTTGCGCTATGAAACTGTGCCGGAACTCGTGTGTGGCATAGAGCTGCGCGCCGAAGGTTACAAGGTTGACTGGAGCATTGCCGAATACTTGGTCAGCTTGGAAAAAAGCATTGGTGAGCTGCTCAAACCCGCCAGTACTCCAGAAGGTACAGCCAATGCCTCCTGATACTCTGCAGCAGGTATTGGCATCGACTTTCTCCGCTATTGAGAAGGGCCGCGACACCTTTGTTCATGGCATAGTGACCCGGGAAGTCGGCTACATCACCCGCGTTGCCGCCGGTATTGCCAGCGTCTCCGGCCTGCCGGGTGTCGGCTTTGAAGAGGTACTTGTTTTCCCCGGCGGCATTCAGGGCATTGCCTTCAATGTCGATGAAGATGAGATTGGCGTTGTGCTGCTTGGAAATTATTGGCTGTTGCACGCTGGCGACCAGGTTGAGCGCAGTGGCCATGTTGTCGATGTGCCGGTCGGGGAGCGCCTGATTGGCCGGGTCATCAATCCTCTGGGCGAGCCTCTCGACGATCAAGGGCCATTGTTGCCCGGGGAGCGCCTGCCGATCGAGCGTCCTGCCGCTGATATCATGGATCGGGCCCCGGTCACAGTGCCCTTGCAAACCGGCATCAAGGTCGTTGATGCGCTCATTCCCATTGGACGCGGCCAGCGCGAATTGATCCTGGGTGACAGGCAGACTGGCAAGACGGCCATTGCACTGGACGCCATTCTCAATCAGCGTGACAAGAATGTGCTCTGTGTCTACTGTGCCATTGGCCAGCGTGCCGCCGGCGTTGCCAAGGTGATTGCGACGCTGCGAGAAAAGGGGGCGCTGGAGTACACGGTTGTCGTCGTTGCTGAAGGAAACGATCCCCCTGGTCTGGCCTATATCACGCCCTATGCCGCGACCAGCATTGCTGAGTATTTCATGGAGCAGGGGCGCGATGTGCTGGTGGTTTACGATGACCTGACACATCACGCCCGTGCCTATCGAGAACTCTCCTTGCTGCTGCGTCGACCGCCGGGTCGCGAAGCCTTTCCCGGTGACATTTTCTACATCCATTCGCGTCTGCTCGAGAGAGCCACCCATCTGTGCAAGGAACTTGGTGGCGGCTCTCTGACGGCCTTGCCCATCATAGAGACCGAAGCTCAGGATATGTCGGCTTACATCCCGACCAACCTGATATCGATCACCGATGGTCAAATTTACCTGTCACCCGTTCTCTTCGAATTGGGGGTGTTGCCTGCGGTCGATGTCGGCCAGTCCGTGTCGCGGGTTGGCGGCAAGGCGCAGCGTGCTGCCTATCGGGCTGTTGCCGGTGATCTCAAGCTGGCCTATGCCCAGTTCGAAGAGCTGGAAACCTTTTCGCGCTTCGGCGCCCGACTCGATGCAGCCACTCAGTTGCAGATCGCGCATGGCCGTCGCATCCGTGCCTGTTTGAAACAACAAGAGTTTTCACCCTTCCCCATGGTGCAGCAAATTGCAGTGTTGCTGGCGCTGAGTGCGGGTTTGTTTGATCAGATCCCGCTCGACAGGATGAAAGAAGCCGAGGATGCCGTTTGCGATGCCGCCGACCAGGTCTCGCCAGCGCTCTGCGCCCGCTTGGAAAGCACCGAAACACTCGAGGATGAAGACAGTGCTCAGATAGTTGACCTGGCGCGGCAAGCACTCGTTCAGTTCCAGCCGGTTGACGAGGTAAGCGAATGAGTAAAACAGCCGTCAGTCTGCGTCGCCAGATAGCCAGTGCCAGTGACCTCGAATCCGTTGTGCGGACGATGAAGGCGATGGCCGCCTCGAGCATTGGTCAGTATGAAAATGCGGTGCGTTCCCTGGATGACTATGACCGAACGGTTCAACTCGGCCTGCTGACCTTTTTTCGCCAACAGCAGGGCGACCTGGTTCGGCCCGCAGCGCTCAAGGATGAGGGGCCCACGGGTGTCATCGTATTCGGGTCGGATCAGGGGCTGGTCGGGCAGTTTAACGAATCATTGGTTGAGTTCGTCAGTGAAACGCTGGATAAGCTGCCAGGTCGTAAAATCATCTGGACTGCAGGTGATCGTATCCGCTCCCGCCTCGATGACAGCGCCCTTACCTTGGGACGGGCTTTTCGTCTGCCCAGCGCCATCTCGGCGATCACTCCGCTGGTCAGCGAGATCCTTATCGAGACAGAATCTCTGCGCGAGCGCGGAGAAGTCAGCAATATCCTCTTGTTTCACAACCGCCCAAAGTCCGGCTCGCTTTACGAGCCTGTCTGTCAACCCTTCCTCCCCCTCGATGCCACCTGGCAACAGGCCTTGATGACCCGGAGCTGGCCGACCCAGTGTCTGCCAGAGTTGATTGGTCGCAGGGAAAATACCCAGATGGCGTTGGTGCGCGAGTATCTCTTTATCTCCTTGTTTCGTGCGTGTGCCGAGTCGCTCGCGAGTGAAAATGCCAGCCGGCTTGCTGCCATGCAACGGGCGGAGAAAAACATTGGTGAATTGCTGGATACGCTTGAAAGTGAATTTCATCGCCTTCGCCAGAGTGCCATCGATGAAGAGTTGTTTGATGTGATCGCCGGTTTTGATGTGCTGCCGGATGACTAGATCCAAGGCAAGAGAGAGGAGGGCGTATATCACCCGTGGCATGCCCGGTGAGAGGGTGACAATTCATGGCGGTCGCATGCTGGCCTGTCGGTTGGATAACGCCATGAATGCCCATGTTCGTGAACCTCATCAATCCATTTAGGTCGCCTGTCCAACCGGATTGGATGCTGGCCGCACGAGTGTGCCCAGCCCTGCCACCTCGTCCATGGCTCTGACCCCCGCCAGCGTCTCGTTCACATGTGCCTTGTTGTTCTGCTGATGGGATGTCGGCCAGTGCCTGGGGAGGCTCAGCGCCGGCTCGGGATCAGCCCTATCAGGTGCTGCAGGCTTTTCTGGCGTGGATGGCGGCGGGTGGCGAGGCTGATGCGGGTGGTGAGCGGTTCATCGGCGATGGGGTGATAGCTGACGCCGTGGGGGTGCAGCTCGCTCACAGATCGCGGGATGATGGCAACCCCGAAACCGGCCTGCACCATGCCGACGGTGGAGATCACCTGCGGGCTCTGGCTGCCGAGCCGAGGGCTGAAACCTGCCCGCTGGCAGCGTTGGGTGATGGCATCGTGCAGGCCCGGCCCCAGTTCGCGGGGGAACAGGATGAAGGGGTCTTGCGCCAGGGCCTCGATGGCGATGGCGCCCGTGCTTGCCAGCGGGTGGTGCGGGGGGAGGGCGATCAGCATCTCCTCCTCATCGATGAGATGGTGGGTCAGCGCCGAGCTGCTGCTGCACGGCAGGCGCAGTATGGCGGCATCCAGCTCCTCGCTCACCAGGTCGCGCACCAGATTGGGCATGCTGTTCTCGATGGGGTGCAGGCTCACCTCGGGCCAGGCCTGACGAAAGTCGTGGATGAGGCGCAGCACGCTCGGGTGCAGCACAGTGGAGCCGGCAAAGCCCAGGCGCAGGGAGCCAAGCTGACCGCGGGCAATGCGCTGGGCTTTCTGCATGGCCTGCTCGGTTTGCGACAGTATGCCCTTGGCATCCTGATAGAGGCTCAGCCCCGCCTCGGTCAGCTCCACACTGCGGGTCAGCCGGTGAAACAGCGGCGTGCCCACCTCCTGTTCAAATTTGCGGATCTGCTGGCTGAGAGGCGGCTGGGCCATGCCCAGCGCCTCGGCCGCCTTGGTAAAGCTCTGCTTCTCTGCCACGGCTACCAGGTAGCGCAGGTAACGAAATTCCATATCTGGTACGTCTCGAAGCTGATGAGTTTGGATATTGGTATCAAAGTGTGATCTTGGTCACTATTGAATCCTGATTCGCCAACCTAACAGGATTGGAGGTTAAATCCAAATGGAAACCCATACACAGTGTGACTGTGCCATCGAGATCAGCCAGCAGTTTGCTCGCTGGCAAGCCCGTCAGGGTGGTGGCGAGGTCTATCAGAGCTCCTTGATGAGCGCCCTGCTGGCAGGCGTCTATGAGGGCGAGACCACCATGGCCGATCTGCTGCGCCACGGCGACTTCGGCCTTGGCACCTTCAACCGGCTCGACGGCGAGCTGATTGCGTTCGAACGCCAGATCCATCAGCTCAAGGCCGATGGCTCGGCCCGTCCTGCCCAGGCCGGGCAGAAAACCCCGTTTGCGGTGATGACTCACTTTCGGCCCTGTCTGGAGCGCCGCTTCGATCACCCCCTCAGCCGCGACGAGATCCATCAGTGGATCGATCAGCTGGTGGGCACCGACAACGTCTTCGTCGCTTTTCGCCTCGATGGTCTGTTTGAGCAGGCCCAGGTACGCACAGTGCCCTGCCAGACCCCGCCCTACAAGCCCATGCTGGAGGCCATAGAGGCACAGCCGTTGTTCTCCTTCAGCCAGCGGCGCGGCACCCTGGTGGGCTTTCGCTGCCCGCCCTTCGTGCAGGGGATCAATGTGGCCGGCTATCACGAGCACTTCATCACCGAAGATCGCAAAGGCGGTGGTCACATCCTCGATTACGCCATGGGCCACGGCCAGTTGCAGTTGTCTGTGGTTCAGCATCTCAACATAGAGCTGCCGCGCAACCCTGCCTTTCAACAGGCTGACCTCAATCCCGCCGATCTGGACCGCGCCATCCGCGCTGCCGAAGGCTAAGCCCTTCGCTTACAAGGAGTTATTCTCATGGAAAATCAACACTGGGGCTGTGGGGCCGAGCTGGTCGTACGCCATCTGGAGGCGCAGGGCGTCAAGCAGGTATTCGGTATTCCGGGGGCCAAGATCGACCGGGTATTCGATGCCCTGGAAGATTCCCCCATCGACACCATAGTGGTGCGCCACGAGGCGAACGCCGCCTTCATGGCCGCCGCTGTGGGCCGTCTGACCGGCAAGGCCGGGGTGGCGCTGGTGACCTCGGGCCCGGGTTGCGCCAACCTGATCACCGGCCTCGCGACCGCCACCTCTGAAGGGGATGCCATGGTGGCGCTGGGGGGCGCCGTGCGACGTGCCGATGGCCTCAAGCTCACTCACCAGAGCCTGGACACCGTCAGCCTGTGCCGCCCCGTCACCAAGTTCAGCGCCCAGGTGGGCACCGGATCCGCCCTGTCCGAGGTGATGGCCAACGCCTTTCGGTCCGCCGAGCTGGGTCGCCCCGGCGCCGCCTTCGTCAGCCTGCCCATGGACATCATCAACGAGCCGACCGATGGCGCCATCCTGGTGCCCAGAGCCATACCCGAACCGGGCGCCGCCGATGAGGCAGGCATCGACAGGGCGCTGAGCCTGCTGGCACAGGCCCGCAAGCCGGTGGTGCTGCTCGGCCTGCTGGCCAGCCGGCCCGAGAATTCCCTCGCGGTGCGCGCTTTTCTCGACAAAAGCCGGTTGCCGGTGACGGGCACCTATCAGGCGGCCGGTGTGGTGGATACCCACCATTTCGATGACTTCGCCGGTCGGGTCGGGCTGTTCAACAACCAGCCGGGGGACAGGTTGCTGCAGGATGCGGATCTGGTGATCTGCATAGGTTACAGCCCCATCGAATATGACCCTGTGCTGTGGAATGGCACGGGTGAGCGGCAATTGCTGCACATCGATGCCCTGCCTGCGGAGATCGACAGCAGCTACTGCCCGGCGGTTGAGCTGGTGGGCTCCATCAGTGCCAATCTGTATTGCTTGACCAAGATGTTGCACAAGCCGCTGGCACGGGATCCCGCCATCGCGGCCCTGCTTGGGGAGATACGGGCCCAGCGTCACCAGCTGACCCAGCATGCCCAGCATCTGGGGGGCATGCCCATCCATCCGCTGCGCATCGTCAAGGAGCTGCAGGACATCATAGGGCAGGACATGACACTGTGCGTGGACATGGGCAGCTTCCACATCTGGATTGCCCGCTACCTCTACAGCTTCCGGGCGCGCCAGGTGCTTATCTCCAACGGTCAGCAGACCATGGGGGTGGCGCTGCCCTGGGCCATAGGTGCGGCCATGGTAAGGCCGGGTGAGAAGATCATCTCTGTCTCCGGCGATGGCAGCTTCATGCAGTCGAGCATGGAGCTGGAGACGGCGGTGCGGCTCAAATCCAACATAGTGCACATCATCTGGGTCGATAACGGCTACAACATGGTGGCGATGCAGGAGGAGAAAAAGTACCGTCGCAGCTCGGGGGTGAGCTTCGGGCCCATCAACTTCAAGGCCTATGCCGAGTCCTTCGGGGCGGCAGGGTTTGCGGTCACCAGTGCCGAAGACTTGCGGCCGATCCTGCGCGCCGCCATGGCGGTCGTTGGGCCTGCCGTGGTGGCCATACCGGTGGATTACAGTGACAACCACCTGCTGATGGAGCAGCTCAGGCCAGAGTTGTTGAGCTAGCGATTGAAGGGGGGCAGTCCGAGTGGTGTCCGCCAACAACAGAGCGCCCCTTGCCGGCTGGCAAGGGGCGCTCTGTCATGACGAGAGGGCATCCGCGATGGCAACAGGGGTCATGGCATGACAGAAGGGGGCATCACCATGGGGCCGGCTACCGCGAGGGCGGTGTCATCTCCGCGCAGCACCCGCACGATCTCGAGGGCAAATTCGATGGCGGAGCCTGGCCCCTGGCTGGTGATCAGGCGATGTGTCTCGTCCGTCACGACCCGCGCCGTGCTGAGCTGGCTGGTGGGCAGTTGGGCCTGCAAGCCCGGGTGGCAGGTCACGTTGGCATGCCCCAGCAGCTCATGATGTTGCAGTACCACCACGGGGGCGGCGCACATAGCCGCCCGCCAGCGGCCGAGCGCCGCCTGTTCCCTGAGCAGATCGATGGCGAGCGGCGTATCGCGGATGGCCTCGCTGCCGGGCAAACCGCCCGGCACGACGATGGCTTCGAAGTCACGGCTGGTCAGCTCGTCGATATGATAGTCAGCGACCAGCTGTACCCCGCGAGAGGCACGGATCTGGCGCAGACCCGCCGGACAGCAGGAGGCCAGCAGCACCTCGATGCGGGCGCGCACCAGGGTGTCGACGATGGCGACGGTTTCGATCTCTTCAGACCCCGGTGCTACCAATACCAATACTGTCATGCTGCACTCCTTGGTTACCCGCCATCTCGGCGGGCTCAGCTCTTCTCTTTGATGGCCTGATAGAGGCCCTGATTGACCGGCACCGCTATGCCGTGTTTGGCGGCGCAGGCCAGCAGGAAGCCGGTGATGGCCTCGATCTCTGTCTCGCGCCCCTGCTCCATATCCTGATGCATGGAGGAGTAGTTGTCGGCGGTCAACTCGACCACCGTCATGGCGCGGCGCAGCAGCTCATCGCTGCTGGTGGGCTGGCCTTCGGCCTGCATGACGTCGGCCACTTCCACGCAGATCTGTTGCAGGGCATCGGCGAAGCGAGGGCCGGCCAGCTCGCCATTTTTGAGCTTATAGAGCGCCGTCAGTGGATTGATAGCGCAGTTGATGGCGAGTTTTTGCCACTGGCGAACCAGGATCTGCTCATCCCAACCGGCCTGACCGAGGGCGGCGGCGAGATCCTCTGCCAGGGAGGCATGAGCCATGGCCGCTTCATTGACCGGGCCGAGCCAGGTCTCGCCCTTGCCGGTGTGGCGGAACACGAAGTGACCGCTCTGCATGGCGCCGTGGCTGGTGACGCCCGCAATGACAGGATTATGCGGAAACAGCTGCACCACCTGCTCGGCAATGCCCATGCCATTGTGCAGCAGCACTATGGGCACGCCCGCCGCCAGCTTGCCTGCCAAGGGGGTCAAGGCCGACACGACCTGACCTGCCTTGGTCATCACCAGCAGGCGCTTGATCTGACCGGGCTGGTCGACGAAGCCGCGCTCGATGGCGATCAGCTGGGTCTGGCCTTCCAGCGAGGTGAAATCAATCCCGGGGTGCAGGGTCGAACGGTGGCGATCGCGCAGCAAGACGCGGGTCGATTGGCCGCTTTGAGTCAGCAGGGAGGCGAAGACACCACCCAGGGCGCCGCAGCCCAGCAGTGACCATTGGGGGGAGGAGGGCAGTCGGCTTGTTTTAAGGTTGTAATCGCGTAATCCGCTTGGCATGGAGAGACTCAATCAAGGTAGGGTTGCATTCCGATCAACCATTTACCGGGGATAAGTGAAATGTCGCTTGGCGGACACTAACGGGTCTCGCCATTCCTGTGCGCAGGGGATTCTAGCAGAGCAACCCCATCGAAATCAGCAAATTTGCCGGTTTTCTGGTAGATTTGCGCCCTTATAGCGCAACATGAGGAGCCCTGACATGCCGTCATTCGATATTGTCTCTGAAGTCAAAATGAACGAGGTGTTGAACGCCGTCGATAACGCCAATCGTGAACTGGCGACCCGTTTCGATTTTCGTGGTGTTGAAGCCAGCTTCGAGCTGAACAAGGAAGAAGTAAAGCTGGAGGCCGATGCCGACTTCCAGCTCAAGCAGATGGTCGAGATCCTGCGCGCAGCCCTGCTCAAGCGCAACATCGAGAACAGCTCAATGGACGTGGGTGACAGCGTTCACTCAGGCAAGCGTTTCCACCTGAACGTCAAGTTCAAGCAGGGGATCGAGAAAGAGATCGCCAAGAAGCTGGTGAAGTTGATCAAGGATTCCAAGATCAAGGTGCAGGTCGCCATTCAGGGTGATGAAGTACGTGTCACCGGCAAGAAGCGTGACGATCTGCAGGAAGCCATGGCGCTGGTACGTGGTGCCGAGCTGGGTCAGCCGATGCAGTTCCAGAATTTCCGCGATTGATGACGGGCGGGGAGGGTTCGGCCCTCTCCCTTGTTCGATTGCACATAGTGCGATAGCAAAAGGCTCGATGACAAAGCCATAAAAAACCGGAGCAGCTGCTCCGGTTTTTTTGTGTCCACATTACCCGTTCGATTAGAACTTGTAGGTAACGGAGAAGTAGTGGCTGAAGCCAGAGCTCTTCCAGGCGGTACCGTCAAACGCGGTAGAGCCGTCTTTGGTGCCGTAGGCATCCATGAAGTACTTCAGGCCATAACCCACTGCGTAGCGGTCGGAGTGCCAGTAGATACCGTGGAAGGTCGCCATGTTGTCGCTGGTGCGGTCAGCACGGTTGTGGGTATCCAGGTCGAAGGCGTAATCCAGGTAACCCTGATAGGAAACGAAGCTGCCGTTGCTGAAGGTGTAGAAAGGCTTGAACCAGTTCATGGCGAACCAGTAACCGTTCCAGTCACCTTCTTCTTCGGTGAAGAACTGGTTTTCGGTAGCGTGGCGGGCATACAGGTTCATGCCAACTTTGCCGAACCAGGGAACCATGACATCAGCACCCAGACCGATCATGTTTTCCATCTGGTTGTCGCCGATGTTGTTCAGGGAGGCGATGTACACCTCTTGCACCGGGCCGAAGGAGAGATCTTTACCAGTCAGCGCATCCAGAGACATACGCGGCGCAAACTTCATGAACAGGTTCTGACCATTGTGCTTGTCGCTGTGACGGGAGTCGAAGATGTCGAACACATCAACGTAGCCGTACAGGTCAAACAGACCGGAGCGACCACCGAATTCCATTTCGAAATAGGTATCGTTGTAGCTATCTTGACCGGAGGTGAAGGGACGCTGGTCGATGGTGTGCATGACGTTGAACTGCATCCACTTGTAATCATTCTTGTGGATGTCACCGCTGTAGTCAGCAGCGAAGGCCGGAGTAGCGGCAGCAGCCAGCAGACCGGCAGCGATCAGAGTCTTGGTAAATTTGGCCATTTTATTGGTCTCTTGTGCGTTAGTTGAGGTTTTCCGTAGCCTGCCCACAAGGAGCGGGAGGGATTCTAGCCAAATAAATTCATCGGAGAAACAAGCACCGGGGAACTTTATTCGGAAGTGTGAATCTAATCACCCCCAATTTCACGCAAACGCTTGCTATTTGTCCGATTCCGAGAGCAAAGCCCTTCCTCGTCTGGCAACCATGACGATCAGGATCAACACCGGAATGCCAAGCAGGCTGGTGCCAATAAAGAAGGTGCTGTAGCCAAACTGTTCGACAAAGCGGCCGGAAAAACCTGCCAGCAGCTTGGGCATCAGCAGCATGACGGAGCTGAACAGGGCGTATTGGGTGGCGGAGAAGGCCACGTTGGTCAGGCTCGACAGATAGGTCACGAAGGCGGCAGTCGCTATGCCGGCGCTCAGGTTGTCGACCGAGATGATCAGGGTCAGCAGCTGCAGGTTGTGGCCCACTTCGTTGAGCAGGGCAAACAACAGGTTGGTGCTGGCGGTGAGCAGGGCGCCGAGGAACAGGATCCGCAAGGTACCAAAGCGCATCACCAGCACGCCCCCCAGGGCAGCACCCACCAGCGTCATGATGACGCCATACACCTTGGTAATGGTGGCCACTTCTGTCTTGCTGAACTGCATGTCCACGTAGAAGCTGTTGGACATCACGCCCATCACCACGTCCGAGATGCGATAGCAGGCGATGAGCCCGAGGATCAGCATGGCCGATCCACCGTAACGGCGGAAGAAATCGGCAAACGGACACCAGATGGCCTCATAGATCCAGGCACCGACTCCGGCCAGCGAGGTTGGCCAGCCATGGGAGAGCAGCAGCGCCTTGCGCGCCTCCTGCTGTTCGTCCTGACCGGCGAGATCGATATCCGGCTCATGGCAGATCAGTGTGGTGATGACGCCAAGAGACATGAGTCCCGCCATCAGCAGATAGGTGAGTCGCCAGCCGTTGTAGTCATAACCGGTGTTGCTGCCAAGCCAGGCTGCCAGCGCCAGTGCCCCCGCACCCGCCATGATCATCGCCAGTCGATAACCTGTCATATAGGAGGCGGCCATGGCCGCCTGTAGCCGCTCCGGCGCCGACTCGATGCGATAGGCGTCGATGACGATGTCCTGAGTGGCGGAGGCGAACGCCACCAACAGGGCGAACAGGGCCAGTTGGGCCAGCTGGGTCTTGGGATCGCAGAAGGCCATGCCCACCAGTGACGCGGCAATCAGTATCTGGGAGAGCAGCATCCAGCTGCGACGCCGCCCCAGCCAGCGGGAGAGCAGTGGCAGGGGCAGTCGATCGACCAGCGGTGACCACAGCCACTTGAAGCCATAAGCCAGTGCTACCCAGCTCATGTAACCTATGTCGGTCAGGCTGACATCGGCCTCGCGCAGCCAGAACGACAGGGTGCCAAACACCAGCAGCAGCGGCAGACCGGAAGAGAAGCCCATGGCAAACAGGATGAGGACCCGAGACTCAAGATAGACGGCGAGCGAGTCTCGCCAGCTCGGTGTGCGGACAGTGTTCAAATACCTGACTCCTCTGGGAAAATTGCGCCATTTTGTCAGGTTCGGGGGGGATAGCCAAGGCAAGCCGAGCAGGGCGGACCAGGATTCAGGGGCGGGAACCCATGCAGTGGCGGGGGCAGGGGCCTTCCATGGTCAGATAATTGGCACACGCCATCAGCTGCATGCGCAGCCAGACATCGGCGATGATCTGCTGCTCGTCCCACTGATGCAGGCTGTGCAGCAGGAACCAGAAGACCCCTTCCTGATCGGTGGCGGCTTGGGTGTTATAGGGATCGTGGGGCAAATCTTGCCAGTGGGAGAGGAGCTGCCAGCTCAAGTCTTCCAACTGCTGATAGGGGATTTCTCGTGCCAGAAAGTGACGAACCGCCTGAGCCAGCGGGACGGCGTGTTGGGTTAAATACTGGTGGTAGATCACCGGAACCTCCTTCTCTTCGGGTGGGCCCTGCCCCGGGGAAACGGGGCAGGGTCAGAGTATAGAAAGGGGCACCGGTGACCCGGGCAAAGACGCGGCGGAATGTGATCCGGCTCGTGTTATTTCTCCGCCAGCAACACCATCTTCTTCAGGATGATGGGGCTGGTGGGTACGTCGTTGGCGCGCAGAATGGAGCTGTAACCCGTCTGCACCTGGGCCAGCTTGTCCAGTACATCCATACCCTGCACGACCTGGCCGAATACGGTATAACCGGCGCCGGCATTGGCGTTGAGGTTATTGTTGTCGGTCAGGTTGAAGTAGAACTGGCGGGTGGCGCTGTCCACGGCCTGGGTACGGGCCATGGCGATGCTGCCGCGTTTGTTGGGCAGGCCGCCCTTGGATTCGTTGACCACGGGATCGAAGGTCGGCAGTTGCTGGAACTGCTGGTTGTAGCCGCCCCCCTGCACCACGAAATCCTGGATCACCCGGTGGAACAGGCTGCCGTCATAACTGCCGTCCGCTACGTAGCGCAGGAAGTTCTTCACCGTCTGCGGCGCCTGTTTGGATGCCAGCTCCACCACTATATTGCCGTGGTTGGTCTCCATCCTGACCTTGGGGCCGGCAAACGCCAGCGGGGCGATCAGCATGGCCAGTAACCAGAGTTTCTTCATTGTTTAGCTCTCCTTTCTCAGCTCGGCTGACCCTTGAGGTAACCACGCAGAGCGTCATCCGTCATGATCTGTTGCAGCAGGCTGCCCAATTGCTGGTTCAGGATGGATTCCAGTTCGGCCATGCTCGGCTCCCCCGGACCTTCCTTGCTGGAAGACATGTTGAACTGCTTGGTCAGCTTGCTGCCCTGGAAGTCGGCAATCACCTGCAGGCTGACGCGGGACTTGGTGACATAGGTGAAGGTTTTCTCTTCCACCGTGACGGCGGCGCTGGAGATGGCCAGGGTCAGGTTGGTGGTACCGCTGTTGCCAACGATCAGTCCCTGACTGCGCAGCCCTTCGGCCAGTTTCTCGGCCAGCAGGTTGTTGAGCGGCTGTTCGCTGTTGACCAGCACGGCTGCCTTCTCTTTCTTCTTGATGGAGAAGACGTAGGCGGCTTCACGCTTGTCGACCCCTTCCAGGGTGATGCGGTTGCCAGAGTAGTACTGCTGGTTGGAGGGGATGACCTGCGGGTTCAGCAGCGCGGTTTCCGGCCAGTGAGTGGCACAACCACCCAGCATCAGGGCGGCCAGCAGCAAGATTGACTTTTTCATCATGGGTTTCCTTTAACCTTATCTTTAGCGTTTGATGGCTTTCAAAATAACGAATTTGCTGTTCGACGCAACGACTTGTGCGTTGGCAAACAGGCGCTTGAGTTTGTTGTGATAATCCAGATGACGGTTGCCTACTATCCAGAGTTCGCCCCCCTGGGGCAACACCCGGTGGGCATCGGTGAACATCTGCCAGGCAATATGATCGGTAATAGCCTGCAGCTGGTGGAAGGGGGGATTGCAGAGGATCCTGTCCGCCGAACCGACAGCCACACCGTCGAGACAGTTATTGACCATGAAGCGGGCCCGCGGCAGGCCGTCTGGCAGATTGTGCTCGACGTTGAGTTGCGCCGAGGCCACTGCCATATAGGACTCGTCGATGAAGGTCACTTCCACCTCGGGATCCTTCGCCAGCAGTGCCAGCCCCAGCACACCGTTGCCGCAACCGAGATCGATCACCTTGCGCGCACTGTGGACAGGCAAATTGTCCAGCATGAAGCGGGCACCTATATCCAGGCTGGTACGCGAAAACACGTTGGCATGGTTGTGGATGAGCATGCCGGTGCCCTCCAGCGGCCAGACCGTCGGATAGGGGTTGGCCAGTTCCGGGTGTATCGCTTGCGGCTCACAATGGATCAGGCGCGCCTTCTTCCAGGCCAGCGAGGTGCGGGTCGGCCCCAGGTATTTTTCAAACAATGCCAGGGTCGAGCTGTGAATGTCCTTGGCCTTGCCGGCGGCAATGACGCGAGTAGCCGGTGTGACCACCGCACGCAATGCCAGCAGTTGCTGCTCCAGCAGCGCCTGATACTTGGATACCTTGATCACTACCAGTGCCGGAGCCAGGGGCAGTGGCGCGAGCGCATCCTGCAATCTGATGGCGTGAGGATCCAGTTCGTTCTCTGCGAGGTTGGCAAGGGTCGCCCGCTCGCTGATATAGGAGTCGCTGACACAGACAGGGGCGTGAGGATGCAGAAACGCCGCCAGTGCGCCGAAGCCGTCATTCATGATGATGACGGGGCCGGCTTGTTCGAGTGGCGTCTCGGCCAGGGTATTGATCAGATACTCGTCTGCCGCATCCCAGGCTTGCAACGGATCCTGGCTCTGGCGTGGGTAGCGATACAGGGTCAGACGACAATGAGCCGTGTCGAGAAGGGTTTGCATAAGCGAGAGTCCAACGTGATTCATAAAACAGGCGCCGACGGGGCGCAAAGTGGCGCTATTCTAGCGGGGGCGGAGAATTTCACCAGTCCGGCAGCTGTGTGGGCGGGGCAAATTTGCGGCCATTTTCCCACGCCGGGCAATTTCGTCATACCGCCAACTCTGGCTACAATGGCCGGACATCTATTTTGGGAGTGATGCTCGTGACCATGCAACAACAGATAGAGGCCAAGCTGGCCGCTGCCTTGTCCCCCACTCATCTTGAGGTCGTCAACGAAAGCTATATGCACAGGGTGGCACCGGGTTCCGAGAGCCACTTCAAGGTGGTGGTGGTGAGCCCGCATTTCGAAGGTCACCGGTTGCTGGCCCGCCATCGTCAGGTCAATGCCGTGCTGGCCGACGAGCTGGCTGGCGCCATTCATGCACTGGCGTTGCATACCTATACGGAGCAGGAGTGGTTGCAACGGGAGCAGGCACCAAAGACGCCGAGCTGTGTCAGCAAAAATGGGCTGACCTAACATTATTGACTAATCAGTTACTTAATCCGCGACCAGTTAACAATTAACAAACGTTTTTTGGGCTGCGTCTTGTGTCCGGAAGCAGGGCGCTATTCCCCTGCCCAGACATCAAAATTTCTAATCCATTTTTGAACATAAAAACTATTACCCATTTTGGGGTATTAATGGCTAACTCAACGCAGAGCCTGAGGTTTAGCGAAAAAAACGGCGCGATTAAATTTCGATGATTTTGTGATAGAGCGGGGATTTTCCCCATTTTGCATAGAAGCTGACTTGCCATAAGTGCTAAACTCAAGCGCTTTTGAATGACCCTGTATGTTGCTGATTTGTTTGTCGCTTCGACATTATCCTGCAACATGAACGGGCTCATTCAACAACTCGTCGTGATGTATTTCTCGGCGCTAACCAACCTGTCTTCCCTTAACGGTAGTGCAAGTGAGTATGATTACAATTAAAAGAGGACTGGACATCCCCGTGCTGGGTGCTCCGGAGCAAGTAATCTACGATGGCCCGGCCATCACCCGTGTTGCTACACTCGGCGAAGAGTTCGTGGGGATGCGTCCTACTATGCTTGTCAAAGTAGGTGATCGCGTCATTAAAGGTCAGGAGCTCTTCGAAGATAAGAAGAACCCTGGCGTTAAATTCACGGCCCCTGCCACCGGTGTGGTTTCAGAGATCAACCGGGGTGCCAAGCGCATTCTGCAATCCGTTGTCATCGATATCGATGGGTCCGACGAGCAGGTGACCTTTGAACACTTTGCGTCTGCCGAGCTGGCACAGCTCGCGCGCAGCAAGGTGCAGGAGATCCTGGTCGCATCAGGCCAATGGACTGCGTTGCGTACTCGCCCGTTCAGCAAGGTGCCGGCCGTGGAGTCTTCTCCCCGTGCCATTTTCGTCACCGCCATGGACACCAACCCGCTGGCTGCCAATGCCGAGCTCATCATCAAGGAACAGTCACAGGCTTTCCTCGATGGTCTGGCCGTATTGACGCGCCTGACCGATGGCGCCGTCTACGTCTGTAAAGGCGAGGCCAGCCTGCCGCACGCTTCTCTGGCGCAAGTCAAAGAAGAAGTGTTCGTCGGTCCGCATCCTGCCGGTCTGCCAGGTACCCATATCCATTTCCTGGATCCGGTCAGCACCAAGAAGGTGCAGTGGCATATCAACTATCAGGATGTCATCGCGTACGGCAAGTTGTTCACCACTGGCCAGATCTTCACCGACAAGGTGATCGCCCTGGCTGGCCCGAACGTACTCAAGCCACGCCTGCTGCGTACCCGTCTGGGTGCCTGCATCAGCCAGTTGACCAACAACGAGCTGCGCGCGGGTGAAAACCGCGTCATTTCCGGTTCCCTGCTCAGTGGTGCCAAGGCCGAAGGGGTTCATGACTACCTGGGTCGTTACCACAATCAGGTGAGCGTGCTGAGTGAAGGTCGTGAGAAAGAGTTTCTGGGATGGGTCAAACCCAGTGCCAGCAAATTCTCCATCACCCGTACGACGCTCTCTCATCTGATGAAGGGCAAGCTCATCAACTTCACTACCACCACCAACGGTAGTGATCGCTCCATGGTGCCTATCGGCAACTATGAGCGTGTGATGCCGCTCGACATCCTGCCGACCCTGCTGCTGCGAGATCTGGTCTCCGGCGATGCCGACAGTGCGCAAGCGCTCGGTTGCCTTGAGCTGGATGAGGAAGATTTGGCGCTGTGTACCTTCGTCTGCCCCGGCAAGACAGAGTACGGCCCGATCTTGCGTGAGTGCCTGACCAAGATAGAACTGGAAGGTTAAGCGATGAGTTTCAAGCAACTTCTTGAAAATATGGAACATCACTTCGAGCCGGGTGGCAAGTACGCCAAGTACTATGCCCTGTTCGAAGCGGCGTACACCCTGTTTTATACCCCCGGGTCCGTGACCCGCAACGCTGCCCACGTCCGTGATGCGATCGATCTGAAGCGCATGATGATCATGGTGTGGCTGGCCGTGTTCCCGGCCATGTTCTGGGGCATGTTCAACGTCGGCAACCAGTCCATCGCCGCCATCGCCCATCTGGGCAGCGCGGCCGGTGCCGATACCTGGCAATACACCATAGCGACTCTGCTGGGAGCCTCACTGGATCCAGCGGTTGCCGGTATCGGCAGCAAGATGCTGATCGGTGCGGCTCACTTCCTGCCCATCTACCTGACCGTGTTCCTGGTCGGTGGTTTCTGGGAAGTGCTGTTCGCCATGGTGCGCAAGCACGAGATCAACGAAGGCTTCTTCGTGACCTCCATCCTGTTCGCCCTGATAGTGCCGCCAGAGCTGCCCTTGTGGCAAGCCGCTCTGGGTATCACCTTCGGTGTGGTGATGGCCAAAGAGGTGTTCGGTGGTACCGGCAAGAACTTCCTGAACCCGGCCCTGGCGGGTCGTGCGTTCCTGTTCTTCGCCTACCCGGGCCAGATCTCCGGTGATGCCGTCTGGGTTGCCGTTGATGGCTATTCGGGCGCGACTGCGCTGAGCCAATGGGCCCAGGGCGGCCAGATGGCGCTGATCAACGGTACAACCGGCCAGGCCATCAGCTGGATGGACGCTTTCCTTGGCAACCTGCCGGGTTCCATCGGTGAAGTCTCTACCCTGATGATCCTCATCGGTGCTGCCATGATCGTCTACATGCGGATCGCCTCCTGGCGCATCATCGCAGGCGTGATGATCGGTATGGTCGCCACCTCCCTGCTGTTCAACGTCATAGGTTCCGATACCAACCCCATGTTCAGCATGCCGTGGCACTGGCATCTGGTGCTGGGCGGCTTTGCCTTCGGTATGGCATTCATGGCGACCGATCCGGTCTCCGCCGCCTTTACCAACAAGGGCAAGTGGTGGTATGGCGCCCTGATCGGCGTCATGGTAGTGCTGATCCGGGTGGTGAACCCCGCTTTCCCGGAAGGCATGATGTTGGCCATTCTGTTTGCCAACCTGTTTGCCCCCTTGTTTGACCATTTCGTGGCGCAGGCGAACATCAAGCGGAGGATCGCTCGTGGCGTTTAATAAAGACTCTACCGTCGGCACCCTTACCGTCGTGGCTGGTCTGTGTCTGGTGTGTTCCATCGTGGTCTCAGTGGCTGCTGTGGGGCTGCGTCCGGCTCAGCTGGAAAACAAGGCGCTGGACAAGCAAAGCAATATCCTGTCCGTTGCCGGTGTCGATATCAGCAGTGTGGCCAAGCGTGACCTGGCCCAACTGTACGGTGACAAGATTGAAGCGCGTCTGGTTGACCTGACTACCGGTGAATTCGTTGACGGCGATGCCGACAACTTCGACACCAAGCTGGCAGCGAAAGACCCGGCAAAAAGCATTCGTCTGGCACCTGCCGATGACAAGGCTGGTTTGCGTCAAATCTCCAGGCTGATCCCTGTGTTCTTCGCCAAGGATGCGCAAGGCAAGGTCGACAACATCATTCTGCCAATTTATGGCCAGGGGCTGTGGTCCACCATGTATGCCTTCGTTGCCGTGGCGGCAGATGGCGAGACCATCAAGGGCATCACCTACTATGACCATGGTGAAACCCCGGGTCTGGGCGGCGAGATTGGAAACCCGGTCTGGCAAGGTCTGTTCAAGGACAAGAAGTTGTTCGATCAGGACGGCATGCCAGCCTTGCGAGTCATCAAGGGCCACGCCCCTGAAGGTTCCAAGCATGAGATCGATGGCCTGTCTGGCGCGACTCTGACCGGTAACGGTGTACAGCACACGTTCGACTTCTGGATGGGACCCAAGGGCTTTGGTCCTTTCCTGGCCAAGATTCGTGCAGGAGAAATCAACAATGGCTGACAAGAGCGAAATGAAGAAGTTGCTGTTGACGCCTGTGCTCGGCAACAACCCCATCGCCTTGCAGGTGCTGGGTGTCTGTTCCGCGCTGGCCGTTACCAGCCAGATGAAGACGGCATTCGTGATGACGCTGGCCGTTATCTCGGTCACTGCCTTCTCCAACCTGTTCATCTCCCTGATCCGCAACCAGATCCCGAACAGTGTGCGGATCATCGCCCAGATGGCGATCATAGCGTCACTGGTTATCGTGGTTGACCAGGTGCTCAAGGCTTATGCCTATGAGATCTCCAAGCAACTGTCGGTATTCGTGGGCCTCATCATCACCAACTGTATCGTGATGGGTCGTGCCGAAGCCTATGCCATGAAGAGCGCTCCGTTGCCCTCCTTCCTGGATGGCATCGGTAACGGTCTGGGTTACGGCGCCGTGCTGCTGACCGTGGCCACAGTGCGTGAGATCCTGGGTTCCGGCACCTGGTTCGGTATCGAGCTGCTGCCGCTGGTGAACAATGGTGGCTGGTATGTGCCTAACGGTCTGCTGCTGCTGCCGCCGAGTGCGTTCTTCATCATTGGTCTGATCATTTGGGGCGTTCGCACCAAGGATCCCAAGCAGGTGGAGGCGAAGGATTAAGGTATGGAACACTATCTGAGTCTGTTGATTCGTTCGATTTTCATCGAAAACCTGGCCCTCTCTTTCTTCCTGGGGATGTGTACCTTCCTGGCAGTGTCCAAGAAGGTCAAGACCGCCATGGGTCTGGGGATTGCCGTTATCGTGGTTCAGACCGTTGCCGTTCCGGCCAACAACCTGATCTACAACTACGTCCTCAAGGATGGTGCCCTGGTCTCCGGCCTGGATCTCAGCTTCCTGAGCTTCATCACCTTTATCGGTGTGATTGCAGCCCTGGTGCAGATCCTGGAGATGGCGCTGGACAAGTACTTCCCTGCGCTCTACAACGCGCTCGGTATCTTCCTGCCGCTCATTACCGTGAACTGCGCCATCTTCGGTGGCGTCTCCTTCATGGTGCAGCGTGACTACAACTTTGTGGAGTCTGTGGTCTATGGCGTGGGGTCGGGTGCCGGCTGGATGCTTGCCATCGTGGCGATGGCGGGGATCCGCGAGAAGATGAAGTACTCCGACGTGCCGCAAGGTCTGCGTGGACTGGGCATCACCTTCATCACCGCGGGACTCATGGCGCTGGGCTTTATGTCCTTCTCTGGTATTTCCCTGTAATCGGAAAAGGAATAATAGATGGAAATTATTCTGGGTGTGGTCATGTTCACCGTGATCCTGCTGGCTTTGGTGGCAGTTATTCTGTTCGCCAAGTCCAAGCTGGTGACCGCAGGTGACGTGACAATCAGCATCAACGGCGACCCGGCCAAGGCTGTCACCAGCCCGGCGGGTGGCAAGCTGCTCGGCGTGCTGGCCGGCAGCGGCATCTTCGTCTCCTCCGCCTGTGGCGGCGGTGGCTCCTGTGGTCAGTGCAAGGTGCGGGTGAAAGCTGGCGGCGGTGATATTCTGCCGACCGAGCTGGATCACATCAGCAAGGGTGAAGCCCGTCATGGGGAGCGTCTGGCCTGTCAGGTCACAGTGCGTTCCGACATGGATATCGAGCTGCCTGAAGAGATCTTCGGGGTGAAGAAGTGGGACTGTACTGTTATCTCCAACGATAACAAGGCCACCTTCATCAAGGAGCTCAAGCTGCAGATCCCGGATGGCGAGAGCGTGCCGTTCCGCGCCGGTGGTTATATCCAGATCGAAGCCCCTGCTCACCACGTGCAGTACAAGAACTTCGATATTCCCGAGGAGTATCGCGGGGATTGGGATCGCTTCAAGATCTTCGAACTGGAGTCCAAGGTCAACGAGCCGATCATTCGTGCTTATTCCATGGCCAACTATCCGGAAGAGTTCGGCATCATAATGCTGAACGTGCGGATCGCGACCCCGCCGCCCAGCAACTGGACTGCGCCTCCCGGCCAGATGTCCTCCTATATCTTCAGCCTCAAGGCTGGCGACAAGGTGACCATCTCGGGTCCGTTCGGTGAGTTCTTCGCCAAAGACACCAATGCCGAAATGGTGTTCGTCGGTGGTGGTGCGGGTATGGCGCCGATGCGCTCCCATATCTTCGACCAGCTGCGTCGCCTGAAGACCCAACGCAAGATGAGCTTCTGGTACGGTGCCCGTTCCAAGCGCGAGATGTTCTATGTCGAAGACTTCGACATGCTGGCGGCCGAGAATGACAACTTCCAGTGGCACGTCGCCCTGTCTGATCCGCAACCGGAAGACAACTGGGATGGCTACACCGGCTTCATCCACAACGTCTTGTTCGAGAACTATCTCAAGAACCACGAGGCGCCGGAAGATTGCGAGTTCTACATGTGTGGACCTCCCGTCATGAATGCTGCCGTCATCAACATGCTGAAGAACCTCGGTGTTGAAGACGAAAACATCCTGCTGGATGACTTTGGTGGTTAATCAATGCACAGTGTTGTAAAGACCTGGCTAGCCTTAGGGCTAGCCTTTTTCTTGACTGGGTGCGGTCAGGAAACGGTCCAATCCAAGCCGGAGATCCACATCACCGGCAGCACCATGGGTACCTATTATTCCATCAAGGTCGCGGATGAGATCATCCAGGATCCGGCCAAGTTTCAGGCTGAAGTAGACATTCTGCTGGAGCGGGTCAACGACCAGATGTCGACCTATCGTCCCGATTCCGAGTTGTCCCGTTTCAACCAGCACAGAAGCTCGACCCCTGTGGTGGTCTCTCGCGATACCGCCCGGGTGGTGACTGAATCCCTGCATCTAGGCCGTGAGAGCCGGGGGGCGCTTGACGTTACCGTCGGCCCTCTGGTCAATCTGTGGGGCTTCGGGCCGGATGCGCGTCCGACCAGGATCCCGTCAGAGGAGCTGATCACCCAGACCCGTCAGAAGACTGGTCTGGGCAATTTGCATGTGATCACCTCCGCCGATGCAGATACGTTGCAAAAAGATATTCCGGACCTCTATGTGGATCTCTCTGCCATTGCCAAGGGCTTCGGGGTGGACAAGGTGGCCGAGTATCTGGAGTCCATGGGGTCTCGCAACTATCTGGTGGAGATCGGTGGCGAGCTGCGGATCAATGGCGTCAACGGCAAGGGGCACCCCTGGCGTGTGGCCATCGAGAAGCCGACCGCCAATGCCGGCTCTGTACAGGAAGTGATAGTGCCGGGGGACAACGGGGTTGCCACTTCAGGCGAGTACCGCAATTACTACGAAATGGATGGCCAGCGTTTCTCCCACACTATCGATCCCATGACGGGCAAACCCATCCAGCATCGCATGGTGTCGGTGACCGTCATTCACCCTTCCTGCATGACCGCAGACGGGTTGGCGACCGTGTTCATGGTGCTCGGGCCCGAGAAGAGCCTGGCGTATGCCAAAGAGCGCGGACTGGCGATCTTCGTGATCACCAAGACGGCCGATGGTTTTGACGAAGCCTATTCAGATGCGTTCAAACAGTACCTGGTTAGAAAGTAAGGGGCACCAGCATGCAGATTTTTCTGATCACCTTCGGGGTGTTTCTGGTCGTTGTGGTGGCCATGGCCATAGGTTACATCTTCCAGAAGAAGACCATTTCCGGCTCCTGTGGCGGACTGGGCACTATAGGTATCGAAAAGGAGTGCGATTGCCCGGAACCCTGTGACAACCGCAAGAAGAAGATGGCCAAGGAAGAGGCCCGTCGCAAGATGCTGACCGATAACCGGATCATCTGAGCGGACCAGGGTTTTCGAGTTGTACTCGGGCCAAGGCTGAATGGCAGGCGGGCTGACCTTGGGGTCAGCCCGCCTTTTCTTTGGCGGGAGGGGGATTCAGTAGTCGTATTGATGACAGGCTTTCTTTTTGAACTCGGCCTTCCAGCGCGCCAGTTCCTCCCGTGTTCCCAGCTCATCCCCTTGCTTGATGGCTTTCTCCAGTGTCTCGATGCGATCATGCAGCCAGCTGCATTCGGCGGTCGGATGGTCCTTGGTACCGCCAAGCAGCGGCAGCAGACAGAGTCCCAGTCCTACTCCCAGCCAGAGTGCTCTCATTCCTTTCCTCCTTGTCATTTTTTGTGAGTGGTGTCTTAAGAGTCTATGCCTGTTCGTTGTTTCATGCCGATGGCAGAAACGGGTGCGCTGGGTTAGCATGGGTGAGTTAACTGTTTATCCGTACAGTGGTATGCGCAAAATCATTCACATCGACATGGACTGCTTTTATGCGGCGGTAGAGATGCGGGACAACCCGGCTCTGCGGGACGTACCCTTGGCGATAGGGGGCTCCTCCGATCGGCGGGGGGTCATCTCGACCTGCAACTATGTGGCACGCCGTTTCGGGGTGCGCTCCGCCATGCCGAGTGGCCTGGCCAAGAAACTCTGCCCGCCGCTCGTACTCATACCGGGACGAATGGCGGTCTACAAGGAGACCTCCCGTCAGCTGCGCGCCATCTTCTTGCGTTACACCGAGCTGGTGGAGCCGCTTTCGCTGGACGAAGCCTACCTCGATGTCACCGACAGTAATTGCTGTGGTGGCAGTGCCACCCTGATGGCGGCCGAGATCCGCCAGGCCATAGTGACCGAACTGGGGTTGACCGCTTCGGCCGGGGTGGCACCGAACAAGTTTCTGGCCAAACTCGCGTCGGAGCAGCGCAAACCCGACGGCCTGTTCGTGATCCGGCCAGAGGAGGTGGATGAGTTCGTGCGCCAGCTGCCGTTGGCCAAGTTGCCGGGGATTGGGCACAAGACGGCCGAGCGGCTGGAGTCCCAGGGACTCTATTCGTGCGAGGATGCGAGAGTGCTCAGCAGTGATGAGCTGATCGCCCGGTTTGGCAAGTTGGGGGAGATGCTGACTGGCCGGATCTGGGGCCGAGATGATCAGCCGGTGCAGGCGCAGCGGATCCGTAAAACCATTGGTGTGGAGACAACGCTGGCCAGCGACGTGTTGGATGAGGCCGCCTGCTGGCAGGTACTGAGCCAGCTTATTCCCGAGCTGGAGCGTCGTTTTGCCGCTGGCTATGCCAGGGAGCAGTTGATGGGGCAGGGGATCAAGCTCAAGTTCGCCGATTTTCAGCAGACCACTGTCTATCGCCGTGGCGGCTATCAGCCCGAGCTGTTTCACGATCTGCTCCATGAAGGGCTGCTGCGGGCGCAGGGTAAACCCATTCGATTGCTCGGGCTGGTTGTGGGCTTGCCTCGTGACGGGGAAGTTAACCAGCTGAGCCTGGATTTTGCTTGATTAGGTTAAGTTTTTGTATCCAAAACCGATACACTGATCACATCTGTATGAGCTAGGAATGGTGGCATGAGTTCTCTTTCTGTTCAGGGGCGGATCACCCTGATCGCCGGTTGTTGTTTATTGGCCAGTGCTGGTGCCCTGGTTGCCTCTTCTCTTTATAGCGCCGCCCGGATGCAGGATCAGGTGCTGACCTCCACCACTGAGGAGGCGCAACGCTCGGCCGAAAACTGGATGAAGGCGATGGGATCCGAGCAGGCGGCCAAGGTCACCAGCTATCTGGATGAGGCCTATTTCCGTACCACTCTGCTGGCTCAGAGCATATTGTTCCAGCGCAAGAATGCGGCCGACAACTTTGGCTCTTCCGAGGCGCTGCGTGGTGCCGTCAATCAGCAACTGCAAGATGCGGCGGCAGCTTCCGCCAACCTGCTTGGTGTCTATGCGGTGTTCGAGCCCGATCAGCTGGATGGGGAAGACCGCAACTACCACGGTTCCAGCGAGCTGGGTGCCAATGACAAGGGGCGCTTCTCCACTTACTGGGCCCGGGTCGACGGCAAGATTGAACCTGAGGTGCAAGACGAATCCGTGCTGGCGGACGAGAGCCCCACGGCAGCAGGTGGCGTGGAGAACGACTGGTATCGTTGCAGTATTCGCAGCAAGGCGCTCTGCCTGCTCGAGCCCTACCTCGATGATGTAGGGTCGCAGAAGGTGCTGATGACCTCGGTGACAGTCCCTCTGCTGGAGCAGGAGACCCTGCTTGGCATGGTCGGGGTCGATATCTCGCTGGCGACCCTGCAAAGTCTGGTCAAGGAGATGGATCAGGCGCTGTACGACGGACAGGGCAAGGTATTGCTGGTCAGTCACGAAGGGCGAGCCGCCGGGGTAGATGGGTTTGACGTCACCCTGGGCAGCCCGTTGGGGCAGCAATATCAGGCACTGGCTGGCGATCTGAAAGGCTGGATCGGCCAGGGGCAGACAATGACACGCTGGAGTCCTGACGGGACTCTGCTGCAAACTTTCGTGCCGGTCAGCATGCGCGGCACCGAGCACAAGTGGGGCATCTATATCGAGCTTCCCCGCACCGTTGTGCTGGCCTCGGCCCGCCAGCTGCAAGACGAACTCTCCAACCAGGCCAATGGCAGCGTGGTCACCCAACTGGTGATTGGCGGCGTGATTTCGGTAGTTGCCTTGCTCTGCATCTGGTTGATGGCTCGTCAGATCGTTGCCCCCATTCGCGCCGTGGTGGCTCGCCTCAAGGACATAGCCACGGGGGAGGGAGACCTGACCCAGCGGATTGACCTGCATCGCGATGACGAGATTGGCGAGTTGGCCAAGTGGTTCAACAGCTTCCTCAACAAGTTGCAATCCACCATCAGTCAGGTGATCGATACCGTTGCGGGCACCCGCGCCAGTGCGGAGCAGGCGGCTCAGGTTGCCGAGCGCACCAGTGCCGGCATGCAGGCCCAGTACCAGGAGGTGGATCTGGTGGCGACTGCATTCGAGGAACTCAGTGCCACTGCCTTGCAGGTGGCGGGCAACGCCAACTCGGCGGTGGCGGCGGCCAACCAGGCAGATACCTCGGCGCAGGAGGGCAAGTATGTGGTGGCCGATACCCAGGAGGCCATGCGCAAGTTGATGGTGGTGATCAGCGATGCCAAACCTGTGGTGGAGCGACTCGCCGCCAACAGCGACAACATCAACGACATACTGGTGGTGATCCAGGGGATCGCCGAGCAGACCAACCTGCTGGCGCTGAACGCCGCCATCGAGGCGGCGCGGGCCGGTGAACAGGGCCGTGGCTTCGCCGTGGTGGCTGACGAGGTGCGCAATCTGGCGGGGCGTACCCAGAATGCCATCGTCGAGATCCAGACTCTAATAGGGCAGCTTCAGTCCGGTACCGAGGCCGTGGTCAAGGCGATCATGACGGGTCACAGCCAAGCGGATGTGACGCTGACAAAAGTGGATCTGTCGGTCAGCGTACTGGAGCAGATCATCCATGCGGTGGCGACCATTCATCAGATGAACGAGCAGATTGCCAGGGCGGCGCAGGAGCAAAGCGGGGTGGCGGACGAGATCAATCGCAACGTCAGCAACATTCGTGATGTGAGCCATACCATACGGGCCGAAGCGGCGACTTCCGCCGAAAATGGGCGCGAGTTGTCGGCGCTGGCGGACAAACAGCAGCAGCTGGTGGGGCAGTTCAAGGTATAGGATAAGAAAAAAGGCGCCATCCAACCGGAGGCGCCAAACACATTCAGATGACAGACTGGGTTAAATCGGTCCGATTTAAGCCCCTCTTCCCGCAGAGGAAGAAACACAACACCACAATCGCAGACCACTGACTCACAAAAATCACATGTAAACCAACATGGAAGAGAAAAAGTGAGCCATATGACAACGGATTGCGAAGCGAATTATGTTTATTCACTGGTCGACCCGCAACCGACAAATTATAATGCGGCCCATTAGAAAAACTCATCGTCGGCTGGTCTCATGTCTCGTCGTTTACCCCCGCTCAATGCCCTGAAAGCATTCGAAGCCGCGGCTCGTCACTTAAGCTTCACCCGGGCAGCGGAAGAGTTGTTTGTGACCCAGGCTGCCATCAGCCACCAGATCAAGGCGTTGGAAGAGTATCTCGGCATCAAGCTGTTTCGCCGCAAGAACCGCTCCTTGCTGTTGACCGAAGAGGGGCAGGGTTACTTCCTCGATATCAAAGACATCTTCACCTCCATCTCGGAGGCGACCGACAAGCTGCTGGCCCGCAGTGCCAAGGGGGCGCTCACCGTCAGCTTGCAGCCAAGTTTTGCCATCCAGTGGCTGGTACCCAGACTGGTGAAGTTCAGCGAACGTCATCCGGACATAGACGTACGGATCAAGGCGGTGGACATGGACGAGGGATCGCTGACCGACGATGTGGACGTGGCCATCTACTACGGCCGTGGCAACTGGCCTGGACTGCGTGCCGACAAGCTGCACACCGAGTACCTGATCCCTGTCTGCTCGCCGCTGTTGCTGACCGGCCCCAAGCCACTGCGCACCCCGGATGATCTGATCCGCCACACTCTGTTGCACGATACCTCCCGCCGTGACTGGAAAGCCTGGTTTCGCCAGCTCGACATCGATGCGCCCAACGTCAATCAAGGGCCCATCTTCAGCCACTCCACCATGGTGATCCAGGCGGCGATCCACGGTCAGGGGGTGGCGCTTGGTCACAGTGTGCTTGCCCAGCCAGAAATCGAAGCGGGGCGCCTTATCTGCCCGTTCGAGCAGGTGCTGGTGAGCAAGAATGCGTTCTACCTGGTATGCCAGGAGCAGCAGTCCGATCAGGGCAAGATAGTGGCCTTCCGCGACTGGATGCTGGAGCTGGTGGAGCAGGAAGAGGCTCGTCGCAGGGCACGGCTCGCCGATGCCTGATGTGATGAGAGAGGGGGCGAGTGATGCCCCCGTTCGTATTCTGCTGGCCCATGGCGCCGGGGCCGGCATGGAACACGCCTTTCTTTGCGAGCTGTCACGCCTGCTGGCGGGGCCCGATATCGAGGTAGTGCGTTTCAACTTCCCCTACATGACCAAGCGGGCCCAGGATGGCAAGCGCAGGCCGCCGGACAGGCAGCCGGTATTGCTCGACCATTGGCGCCAGATGGCGCAGCTGTTCGCTCACCCAAGGCTGTTCTTGGCGGGCAAGTCCATGGGGGGGCGCATGGCGGCAGAGCTGTATGGCGAAGGTGGGGACGAGATGAATGCTGCAGGATTGCTCATTCTCGGGTATCCTTTCCACCCCCCGGCCAAGCCCGACCGCTGGCGGGGCGAGGTGCTCAAGCAGATCAAGACGCCGACCCTGCTGTTGCAAGGGGAGCGCGACACCTTCGGCACGCGCGCCGAACTGGCAGATTTTCCCTTCTCACCCCACGTATCGGTCCACTGGCTGACCGATGGTGACCATGGCTTCAAACCGCGAAAAGCCAGCGGCGTGAGCGAGCAGGAGAACCTGCAGCAGGCGGCTGATCATATCAGGTGCTTCATCGCGGCGACGCTGGCACAGGGCTGACGGTCGCGACGGAGAGAACGAGGAGGGTAAGAATGCAGATCCATCGACATTGGCTGGTACTGGCGGGTTTTTTTGGCCTGACGGCGACCATGCTGGGGGCTTATGGCGCCCACGGTCTGGCGGCGAGTGGTATTACGGCTTCGCAGCTGGCGGCGTTCAACACCGCCGTGCATTATCAGTTTTTTCACGCATTGGCCCTGCTGGTGCTGGGTTGGTGCGGTGTGCGCAGCAAGGTAATCACCTTTGCGGGCTTCGCATTTTTGCTGGGGATCCTTGGATTCTGCGGCAGTATTTACGCCATGGTGCTGCTTGGCAGCAAGGGGCTGGGGCTCATTACCCCGGCCGGTGGCCTCTGTTTTATGTTGGGATGGGCGGCTCTGATATGGGCTGGCTGTCGTCTTGGAGGAAAAAATGAATAATCTGCTGCTTTATTGCCGCCCCGGTTTTGAGAAAGAGGCGGCGGCAGAGATCACCGAGCGTGCCAGTAACATGCAGTGCTACGGTTTCGCCCGGGTCAAGGACGACAGCGGTTATGTGATATTCGAGTTGTATGACGAGGAGCAGGCCGATCTGCTGGCGCGCAAGTTGCCATTCAGGGAGCTTATCTTCATCCGTCAGATGCTGGTGGTGACCCACGAGCTGAAGGATCTGGATGTGGCTGATCGGATCTCGCCCATCATAGAAGCGACCCGTGAATACACCATTTGTGGCGATCTGCGAGTTGAAACCGCCGATACCAACGAAGCGAAAGAGCTGTCGGCCTTCTGCCGCAAATTCACAGTGCCGCTTCGTCAGGCCCTGCGCAGCAAGGAGCTGCTGACCAAGAAAGAGACGCCGCACCGTCCGGTGTTCCACGCCTTTTTCATGGCCAACGATCACCTGTTGCTGGGGTATTCCTACTCGTTCAACAACTCAGAGTTCCACATGGGTATTCCCCGTCTGCGCTGCCCGCCGGATGCACCGAGCCGATCCAGCCTCAAGCTGGAAGAGGCCTTCTATGTGTTCGTACCGCGGGAAGAGTGGGACCTGCGCCTCACCTCCGGCATGAAAGCGGTCGATCTGGGCGCCTGCCCGGGTGGCTGGACCCATCAGCTGGTGCGTCGCGGCATGATGGTGACAGCGGTGGATAACGGCACCATGGCCCAGTCCCTGATGGATACCGGTCAGGTGAAGCACCTGCGTGATGATGGTTTTGTGTGGCGCCCCAGCAAGAAGAATATCTACTGGCTGGTGTGCGACATGGTGGAGAAGCCGGCGCGGGTTGTTCACATGATCGCTGACTGGTTCCGCGAGAACGACTGTCAGGAGGCCATGTTCAACCTCAAGCTGCCGATGAAGAAGCGTTACGCCGAAGCGGTACACAACATAGAGGTGTTGCGCGGCCTGCTCAAGGAGGTAGACAACGCCTTCGTCATTCAGGCCAAGCAGCTCTATCACGATCGCGAAGAGATCACGGTACACGTCTACAACAAGTACTGGGTCTCCAAGCTGGAAGCCAAGGAGTGACATCCTGTCCCTTGCCGTGAGCAGAAAAAAGACCGATGGCAGCGATGCCATCGGTCTTTTGCTATCTGCGCCATGCAGCCAGTGTCAGAAGCGGTAGTCGAGACGCAGAGATGACTCGTCATCCGTGACTTTGAGCTCTATCTGCAGGGGAATGCTCTTGTCGACCGGATTGAACTGCAACTTGACCCCATCCCCTCTGAGTTTGATGGCCGTATTCATGCCAGCGGCCTTGAACTTGATCCTGGGTTTGTGGTGCTCGAAGGAGAGGCTTACGCTCTTCTCCGCCGTCAAATTCAGCTTCTGGTATGTGGTAACCTGCTGGTTGCCATCGCTGTCCGTCATGATGTCTACCCCGAAGGAGAGCGGTTTGGGTGCCTTGAGCAGATCATTGGTATCCAGACTGGAACGCCATACCTGACTGGCGGGCTGCGACTGGGCTGCCGGAAGCTGTTTCCAAGCATTTTCGACCGGTCTGTCTACTGCCATGACGCTGCTGCTGACAAGCAACAGGGGAAAAATAGCGCGCATAATGGATCTCCTTATCCCTTATGCATTGAACATAGTAGTCAATTGACTAGGCGGGTAGCGCGCCGCGAGATAAAACAAGGGGAGCCTGAGCTCCCCTTTTGAATCAACGAATTAAGATGAATTACAAACGGTCTATGATGGATTGGGTGAACTCGCTGGTAGAGGCGGTCCCCCCGAGATCCCGGGTCACGCGATCACCGGATTCGATGGTGGCGCGCACTGCCTCACGGATGCGCTCAGCCTTGTCCTGCATGCCCAGGTATTCCAGCATCTGGATGGAGGCGAGGATCACCGAGGTCGGGTTGGCGATGTTCTTGCCTGCGATATCCGGCGCCGAGCCATGGACCGCTTCGAAGATGGCGGCGCCATCGCCGATGTTGGCACCAGGTGCCATACCCAGACCGCCCACCAGACCGGCGCACAGATCCGAGAGGATGTCGCCAAACAGGTTGGTGGTGACCATGACATCGAACCGCTCCGGGTACATCACCAGGTTCATGCAGGCGGCATCGACAATCATCTCTTCGCTCTGGATATCCGGGTAGCGAGCGGCGACATCGCGGGCCACTTCCAGAAACAGGCCAGAGGTGGACTTGAGAATGTTGGCCTTGTGGATGATGGTCACTTTCTTGCGTCCTTCCTGGCGGGCCAGTTCGAAGGCAAACTTGACGATGCGTTCTGCCCCGTCGCGGGTAACGATACTCATCGCCTCGGCGCTATTGTTGTCATCGCTGCGCTTCTGGCCAGCGCCCGAGTACATCCCTTCGGTGTTCTCGCGCACTGTGATGATATCGATGTTCTCGTAACGACTCTTGGTACCCTTGAAGGAGATGACGGGGCGGACGTTGGCGTAGAGGTTGAATTTCTTGCGCAGGGAGACGTTGATGGAGGTGAAGCCGCCGCCGACCGGGGTGGTGAGCGGGCCTTTCAGGCTGACCTTGTTCTTCTCGATCAGATCCAGGGTTGCCTGGGGCAGCAGCTCGCCGTGCTTCTCCAGCGCGACCAGACCGGCATCCGCATACTCGTATTCGAAGTCACAACCGGCGTGGGTCAGGATCTGGATGGCGGATTCGATGATGCTGGGGCCAATGCCGTCGCCCGGGATGACGGTAATCTTTCTTTTTGACATGAGAGGTATCCACTTCTAGGGAACAGAGGGGGAGGATTCGGCCGTTTTATACCATTTATACAACTAACCCTCCATGTTTCTTTACATTCTATCTGTTTTTGTCAACAGCAAGGGTGAGTCCCGTCATGATTGGCAGGATTGCTGGTCAATGGGGGACGTCGGTGTCATGCCTCGCTCTCGGGTGCTGGGGGATAGCGTATTTCCCGCAAGTTGAAACCCAGGGGAATATCACGCTGCAACCGGACCAGACGCTGGGCCAGCAGGGCATCGTCCTGATGCTGGCGCAGCTTGAGCAAGGGCTTGCTGGTCTCCTCCTGTTGGCAGGCCGCGAGCAGCGCCGACAGGCTGCCATATTGCTGCAGCAATTGGGTCGCCGTCTTGGGGCCTATGCCGGGCACCCCCTTGATATTGGATCCGCTGATGCCGGTCAGGGCCCAGAAATCCACCAGCTGGGCCGGTGCCACACCATATTGCTGCTCGACGAAGGCGGCATCCAGCCAGCGTTTGTTGAAATAGTCCCTGATCTGGATCTGCGGGCAGATGAGCTGACAGAACCCCTTGTCGGTAGAGATGATGGTGGCCCTTGCCCCGTGCTGGGCGATGCCGCTGGCCAGGGTGGCGATGAGATCGTCCGCCTCATCGGTCTGGGAGAGCAAAGCGTCTACGCCACACTCCCAGAATGCATCCTGCAGCGTGTTCAGACCTTCACGCAGCTCCACCGGCATGGGGGTTCGTCCCTCCTTGTAGGCCGGGTAGACCTCTTTGCGCCAGCTGTGTATCTCGCCGTCGAATACCGCTATGACGTGGGTCGGCTCGCTGCCCGTCAGCAGCTTGCGGCAGGTATTGATGAGATTGGTACGGGTAGCGATGAGCGCCTGGGCCGGGGTCAGCGCCTGCTGGGCTTGCACCGCGTGCAGACGGCGGATGAGGTTGAGGGCATCGATGATAAGCAGGTGTGGCATAGGGGGCTCTTGGCAGTCAGGACGCGCCATTGTAACAACTGGCAGCCTTGATGACAGTGTTCAGGTGGTGCCAGAGCGTCAGATGCTCATACAGATGGCAAAAGGAAGGGGCGCTGCTGCGCCCCTTGTGCCATGTTGTCGCTGGTCACCGGCGACTAACAGCCTTTAACGAACTATCTCGTAACAGGGGACGTATTGGGTGCCAGGCAGCTTCATGCGCTGTTGTTTGACGAAGCTCTCCAGCAGCTTGTCCATCAGGTGCATCAGCTCCTTGTCGCCGTGCAGCTTGAAGGGGCCCTTCTTCTCGATGGCGCGGATGCCCCCTTCCTTCACGTTACCGGCGACGATGCCGGAAAAGGCGCGGCGCAGGTTGGCTGCCAGCAATTGGGGCGGCTGGTTGCGATGCAGATCCAGGCTGGCCATGCTGGCATGATCCGGCTCGAACGGCAGCTGGAACTCGGGCTCAATCTTGAGGGACCAGTTGAAGGAGTAGGCATCGCCGACCGATTTACGATATTCGCGAATTTTCGGCATCGCTTCCTTCATCACCCGGGCCACTTCCGGCGCATCGCCAACGATGATCCGGTAGAGGCTGGTAGCGGGTTCGCCCAGGGTGGCCTTGACGAAGTCATCGATGGCACGGAAGTAATCGGCGCTCTCTTTCGGACCGGTCAGGATAATCGGCATGGGTTGGCGCTCGTTGGCCGGATGCATCATGATGCCGAGCAGATAGAGCAGCTCTTCGGCCGTGCCGACCCCGCCCGGGAATATGATGATGCCGTGGCCCAGACGCACGAAAGCCTCCAGCCGTTTCTCGATATCCGGCAGTATCACCAGCTCGTTGACGATGGGGTTGGGCGGCTCGGCGGCAATGATCGAAGGTTCGGTCAGACCTATGTAGCGGCCATTGCGTACCCGCTGCTTGGCGTGGCCGACGGCGCCCCCCTTCATGGGCCCCTCCATGGCACCCGGACCGCAACCGGTGCAGATGTTGAGCTCGCGCAATCCCAGCTCGCTGCCGACCTCGCGGGTGTACTGGTATTCAATGGGGTTGATGGAGTGGCCGCCCCAGCAGACCACCAGATTGGGATCCGCCCCCGGCAGGATCGCCTTGGCGTTGCGCAGTATGGCGAACACCACGTTGGTGATATGGGTGGAGCTGGTCAGGTTGACCAGTCGGTTCGACTCCAGCTGGGTCGACACATAGAGGATGTCGCGCAGCACGGAGAAGAGGTGCTCCTGAATGCCACGGATGATCTCGCCATCCACAAAGGCATGCTCGGGGGCATTGAACAGTTCGAGTTTGACCCCGCGCTCGCGCCGGATCACATGGATATCAAAGGATTTGAAACGCTCCAGTATCTCTTTGGAGCTGTCGGTATGGCTACCTGAGTTGAGCACCGCCAGCGAGCAGTTGCGAAACAATTGATAGATATCGCTGGAAGCAGTCTGTTTGAGGCGATCCACCTCGAGTTGTGACAGCAAGTCCATGCTGCCCACAGGATTGATGTGCGTAATCATAAGTTCCCCTTTCACTCGCTTGTTATCGTTGTGCTTTTCCCTGGGGAGAAAACGGGATGCCATGTGGCATCCCTTGAATTTGATAGTAGATGTAAGCGGTAGGGCAGGGGAATAGGGGAGAAGTGCGTTTGCTGCTTTTTTAGTCACCGCTCAGCCCGAATTCAGGCCAGATTGACCTGATCCCGACCCGAGTGCTTGGAGCTGTAGAGCGCCTTGTCGGCTCGCTCGAACGCATCCGTGGTGTGATCTCCCTCCCGAAACAGGGTGGCACCGATGGAGATGGTGATCTCGACCCTGGCATCCCGAAAACGGAACGGAATGCTCTTGATGGTCTGGCGCAGTGTCTCCAGCGGCTTCTGGTATTTGTCCGGGTTGATGTTCGGCAGCAGCACCACGAACTCCTCACCGCCAAAGCGGGCGATGAAGTCGGTATCGCGCAGGGCGCCCTGCAATGCCTTGGCCACCACCTTCAACGCCTTGTCGCCGGCCATGTGGCCATAGTTGTCATTGATGTTCTTGAAGTGATCAATGTCGATGATGGCCAGACAGAGCGGGGTGTTGTAGCGCAGCCAGCGCTTGTATTCGAGTTCGAGCCGCTCGTCCAGCGCCGCCCGGTTATGTACCTGGGTCAGGCTGTCGAGGAACAATTTGTGTTTCTGGATGGTGAGCCGCTTCTTGTACTCGGCGGTCTCCTCCTTCATCAGCCGCAGCTTGGCCTCCATGGTGGAGAGGCGGGTGAGCAGGTGGCGCTCACGGGTAGCCATGGCTTCCCTGTCCTGCAGCAGCATGTTGATGGCACCCATATGGCCCGAGATGGCATCCTTGAGCTCGCCGAAGGCGTCGTGGCTGGCCAGGGTATGGTCGAGGGCTCGCAGCTCCTTGTCGATGGCCTGACGGGTATCCTGGGTGGCGCTTTGCAGGGCGCGCCCCTCGTCGAGGGACTCGGTGAAGCTGAAATGCACCGCAGAGAGGCTCTCGTTGAGGGTACTCAGGAAAGCCTGGGAGGATTTTCGCTCTTCGCGGGTGCCCTCAATGATGAGCTCTATCACCTGCAGGCAAATCTCCGCCAGCAGCGGCGGCGTGATGCCATTGAGCAACTGGCGGCGGATATCCGCCAGACTCTCGCCAACGGCGCCGGCAAAATCCAGCTCTGTGATGAGCCGCTGCAACTCGTCGGCGATATGGGCGTGAGCCTTGGCGTCAAACGGGATCGCAGGCTCAGGAGACGAAAGTTCTGTGATGGCCATGGCCTGCACGCTGGCGGCGGGCGCCGGGGCTAGCAGGGGCTGGGTCGGCAGCAGCTGGATCTTGATGGCCTGCTGGTAAAACTCCAGCAAGCGGATCACTTTCTTTTGATGGTCGCCGATGCCATAGCCATCCGGGCTTGCCAGAAACTCCTTGAGGGACTTGCGGGTATCCTCCGGGAAGCCCTTGATGGATTTGAGTTGTTTGGTGCCAAGGTCGATGGCGGACTTGGTCAGGCTGATGGACTCTTCCAGCGCATTGCCATGTTGCTGCAACAGCTTTTCGATGACGGCGAGGTCGGCATCCAGCGAGGAGAGCGGCGGATTGCCGTCGAGTTTTTGCTTGAGCTTGGCGAGCTTGTTGTCCAGCTCCCTGTCATGGCCACGACAGGCTTGCATCAATTTACCGATAAACTGGATGCTGCGGGCTCGCTCTGCATCGGAAAAAGTGACTATGCCGTCTAGCTCCAGCTGCTTTTGCTGAAGGGATTCCCTGAGTCTGGCCAATTGTCCTGCTACGGCAGCGATATCATTCATTATTCAGGTCGCCCTGTTGTCATTATCGTTTTTGTGTTGGATAGCAACGGCGGTCGAACCCAGTTCCAGACCCAGTTGATTATCTATAGGGTTATTGGTTATCCGGTGCTTTCGTCCGTGAAAGTCGAAGCCAATTAACCCATTGCTTTTCATGAGAAGAATTTACTTTTACCAGTCCCTTGTCAATTGCCATCAAGCAGCATTGCCACACATCCCCATTAAAAAATGCGGCCTGTTGGCAATCGATGGCGGCAAGTTCCAGCCAGACGCTTTGCTGGTATTTTTCGCTGAGCTGAATGGCTCCGGCCAGTGCCAGATAGCAGAGGTCGAACAGGCCGTGGTGATCGAGGGCGGTCGCCGCCTTGGGCAGGAAGGGGTGGCTGACGATGCCGAGGCTGATGTGGCGATCCAGCGAGTGCTGGCAGGGGAAAGCGGCAAAGGCCGCGAGCAGATCCTGAGCCAGCTTGTGGAGGTCCTCCACGTGGCGCTGGGGCACCACGTAGAGCAGATGGCCTTCGCGCAAATCATAGATGCGGCCATCCTGCGGTGTCAGCTCCTTGATATAGGCGCCGAAAGCCTGCTCTATCTCTCGGCTCACCTGATAGCCGTGCTGCTCCAGGCAGTTCACCAGGAAGGGCACCCGAAACAGCAGGTAATGCAACTTGTCGTCAAATTCGCTGGTGGGCCGTTCGCTCAGATACCAGCGTTCTGATTTTTGCTGGCGTCTTGCCATTTCCCGCGGCCAGCGGCTCATCAGCCGCTGCCAGTTGGCAAGGCCGGTGCGTGGCTCGATCAGTATGGCCTCACCCAGTTGTTTGCCCTGCAGGCGTGCGACCCTGAGCTTGAGCCAGAGGGTAAAGAACAGATAGATGAACAGGGTCAGCAGCAGGCCTGTGATCACGCTCGACCAGAGGTAGCGATCCTGCTGATGCTGACTGATATCCAGTTGTTGTTCCAGCTCCTTGATCTGCTGTTCCCGCTCCACCTGGACATAGTTGTCGCGGATCGCCTCCTGCTCCAGATCGACCTGCTGCTGGCGTACCTGCTCGCTGCGCTGGTGGAAATTCTTGTAGCTGTCCAGCGCCTGCTTGAGGTAGCCCTTCTGCTCGTAGGCCACCGAGAGCAAACGGAAGATCTCGAACTGGCGCTGGGCGTCGCCAATCTGGTTGGCCAGCGCCAGCGCATTTTCCAGCTGAAGGATGGCGATGCCCGCCTCCTTCTGCTTGAGGTGCAGCTCACCCAGCAACAGCAGGGTATCGATCAGCGGCTCCTTGTCGTCCCCCAGTTCGTGGGATTGACGGGCCGCCGTGAGGTAGTTGCGGGCCAGGGTCAGATTGCCGGTCTGCAGATAGGTTTTGCCTATCTCGTACTTGAGATTGGCGATGCGGGTGCGGTTATTGCCCTCGTCCAGCAGATCCAGCGCATTGAAGAAGTAGACCAGCGCCATGTTCATCTCGCCCTGATCCCGATTGAGGCGGGCCAGCACGATCAGTGCATCGCTGAGCAGGGAGGGATTGCCGAGGGCGTGGAAGTAGTTGGCGGCCTCATTGGCATATTGCAGTGCCTTCTGTGGCTCCTGCTCCGCCTGATAGAGGTTCACTATCTGGTTCGACAGCAGGCCGAGGAAGAGGGGATCCTGCAGTCCTCGCGCCTGTTGCTGGGCATCTATGTAGTCACCAAGAGAGAGCTGGGGCTGCTGGAGGGCATGGTAGAGATCGCCGCTCACAGCGCTGACCCAGGCGCTGGCCAGCGGGTTCTTGGCCTGATCTGCCCAGCGCCGTGCCTCTGCCAGCTGGCGTTTGGCCTCGTCAAACTGGTGCGCCTCTATGCTGGCGTTGGTGCGCAGCAAGCGGCTGTATACCTGCAACTGACTCTCTTTGAGGCTGGGTGTGCTGAGCAGGGTCTCGAGCTGGCCAAGCAGAGTGGCGCTGGCGCCATGGGAGTGCTCCTGCAGATTCTGGCTGCGGATCTTCAGATAGAGGCCGTGGGCCTGCAACTCCAGCTGCTGCTCCTTGGTGGCCATGGCAATGCCTTGATCAAGCGCCTTCTGGGCAGCCTGGAACTGGCCCAGTTGCAGCAGGCATTCCCCCTTGAGCAGGTGGGCGCCCGTGGCCTGGGCTGCCGTGCCATAGCTCAGCAATGGCTCGCGATAGCCATATTCCTGGCGATTGCTGATGATTTGCTTGGGATTATTGGCTGTGCGTGTCAGGAAGGCAGAGGTGATCTGGACACATCTGGCAGGATCGGTCAGTACCAGGGTTTGGGCCTGCTGCAGATCGATAGACAATTGCTCCTTGGCCAGATCCAGGTCAGGAGCCGACAGGGAGGACATCATCATTGCCAGAAAAAACAGTTGATTCATTGGATTAAGGACAGCACAGGGGTGTGGGCATGTTATCCAAGCCCCCCCCTGCACGTCCAGAGTTTACTGACAGATACGATAGCCAAGGGCCTTCTCTGTCAGCCAGGACCCCAACTTTACTGCCGGATCAGCCGCAGGTTGGCGGGTGGAAGCTCCCAGTCGCTGCGAAACGGGTTGATATCCAGCCCGCCACGGCGAGTGTAGCGGGCATAGACGGTCAGCTGGCTCGGGCGGCAGAGGAGCTTGAGATCGGTAAAGATGCGCTCGATGCACTGTTCATGAAATTCGTTGTGCTGGCGAAACGAGATGAGGTAGCGCAGCAGTTTTTCCCGATCCAGCCGTGGGCCGCGATAGTGGATCACCACTGAGCCCCAGTCGGGCTGGCTGGTGACCAGGCAGTTGGACTTGAGCAGGTGACTGTGCAGTGTCTCTTCCACCTCTTCGTTGCCCGCGGCCCCTTGCAGCAGATTGGCATCGAATTCATAGCAATCAACCTCTATATCCTGCTCATCGATGCACTCACCCGGCAAGGCGGCAATGTGGTGTGGAGCCTGTGCCAGGGGGAACAGCGTCACGCTCACTTCGCTGCTGGCGCAGACACTCAGATCCTTGACCAGCATGGCTTGTACCGCTTCCAGCGAGTCGCAACGAGTCTGGTTGAAGGAGTTGAGATAGAGCTTGAACGACTTGGATTCGATGAGGTTGGCGCTCACTGCGGGCACGGACACCTCACCCACAGCCACCATGGGTTTACCCCTGGCGTTGAGCCAGGAGAGCTCGTACAGAGTCCAGATGTCGCAACCCTGGAAAGGCAACTCGCCGGTCAAGCCGAGGTCGTCGCGATTGAGGCTGCGCGGCACAGGTTGCAGCAGGGCAGGGCTGTACTGACTGATGTAGGCAGATTGCTGACCCAGGCTCAGCCCTTGCAAGGCGCTGGCACCGGCGTATTTCTCTTGTTTGCTCATTGTGTTTATGAATCCGGATGTTGAATGGGCCATTGCGTTGCAGCGTCAGGGGCGCTTGCCCCTACCTGGATATTGCATGGGATCGCCACCGGATGGCGACGTCTCATGCTTCACCTTGTCTGCTCGTGGGTTTGATGGTGCAATAGCGAACTTTGGCAGCAATTGTGGGGAATTTCGATGTCGGATCAAGTCTTGTCTGCCCTGGAACACTTTTTTTTGCGCTGGCAGCGTGATGGTGAGGCAAGGCGGGGATTGCCCCTGTGTGAGTGGGAAGCTGACTGGCGCTCCCCTTGCGAGCTGGATGAGCCCAGAGAGGGGCGGGTCGCCTGGCGCCCTCACCAGCGCCAGCAAGCGGCCGATTTTGCGGCCATGGCCAATGCGCTGGAGCTGGTGCTGCATCCTGCGGCCCAGGCGCTGTTTGGTCACTGGTTCAGTCGCCCCATCCCCTGTTCCTACAAGGGGCTGCGCCTTGAGCTCATCTTGCCTTGGAACGAGGCGGATCTGGACCTGCTCAGGGAAAACCTCATCGGTCATCTGCTGATGCTGCGCAAGTTAAAGCGCACGCCATCGCTGTTCATTGCCACCACCCGCAACGAGATGACCCTGGTGTCGCTGGACAACGAGAGTGGTCAGATATGGCTGGAGTGGCTCGATTCTGGTCGACGTCTCACCTTGGCCCCCTCGCTGCCAGCCTTCCTCGCGCGGCTGGAAACCCTGCCCCATTGATCCTGTTCCTGTGAGACGAGAAGGGCCTTGCCATCCGGCAAGGCCCTTCTGCTATCTGGACACAAGGTAGTGCCATCTCAAGGGAGGAGGCTCAATCCTTGAAGTCCCAGGAAAGGTTGGAGATCAGCCGGCAGGGATCGCACTTGAAGTCGAAGATATCGTGCAGCGGTGCTGTCAGTGCCCACTCACCGCCGCAGCCCGGACAGGGGCGGTTTCTCTCTTCGGCTACGCTCAGCCCGCCGACCCGGTAGAGGTAGTAGTAAGTGGGAATGCCGCTCAGGGCCTCCAGCCGCTTGACCAGATCGCTGCCGCGCCGATGGAGGCGGCTGCCCACTTCGCCTATCTCGTGCAGTGCCGCGTGTTCGGCGATGGAGCCGTTCATCTGCAGCTGATCGCACGCCTCCCAATCCTCCTGCCACTTGATAATTTGCTTGTGATCGCCGTTGGCGACGGCAGGCAGCCGGTAGAGCGGTATGGGAGCGAAGTGGTCACCGCAGCGCAGTGGCGAGCAGGTGTGCAGGAAACTGGTGTAGAGCAGCATCCAGCTCGGCCGCTCGTCTGTGTGACCGCAAGGGTCTGTGCTGTCGGAGAGTAAATCCATCCCTTGCAGCTGGAGCTTGGGTGCGAGCAGACCCGCCTGATTGAGCTGCTGTTCAGCCAGCTTGACCTGTTCGCTCTGGTTGTCCGGATGCAGGCTGTCCTGTTCGGGGCAGACCACCCGGCTGACGAACTGCCCTTCATGCATGCTGGTGGGAAACTCCCGTCCCAGGATCTGGCCCTGATAGCGCAGCATGTCCAGGTAGTTGACGATGGCCCGTTCGGCCTCACCGAGGGAGGTATCGCGATAGCACTCAAAGCAGAGTTCGAGAATATACATGGGGGCTCAGTCTGGTTGGCGTTGGAGCAGCAGGGTGGTCAGGCGATCGACTTTCTGCTCGAGCCGGTTGAGCTGCTCGCTCAACTGTTGCAGGTTGACGGCATCGGCCTGCGTGCCGGTATCGGCAGCGGCTGGTGTGCTCGCCGGGGCCGGTTCTGTGGGTTGGGGCTGCTGCTTCCACTGGCTCAACACCTTGAGCAGTTCGGCCATGGGAACGGGCTGACTGAGGCG
This sequence comes from Aeromonas sp. 5HA1, assembly GCF_029237245.1. NCBI lineage: Bacteria > Pseudomonadati > Pseudomonadota > Gammaproteobacteria > Aeromonadales > Aeromonadaceae > Aeromonas > Aeromonas sp. 5HA1. Next base: position 151,852 of record NZ_JAACFW010000001.1, on the reverse strand, counting down.
GGCCTTGACCATGGCAGTGGAGGGGGTGATCCCCTTGGCGGTCAGTTCGTTGGCGATGCGGATGATCTCTTGGGCGGACATGGGGGCTCCTGCGCAGTAGGGCTGTGATACGGGCTTGACGGGGCACAGAGCTTAACCAAACCGCTCTCCTCTGGAAAGCGGGTGGTAAAAGAAGGGATCAGTCGGTCTGGCGCAGCAGCACATCCAGCTGGTCTATGGTTTCCGACCAGTCCGAGTCATTCCAGAGGGCATCGCGCAGGAAACCAGCCTGGGACGGGGTCCAGAAGCTGGCTTCGGGCAGCAGGGTCTGATTGTCCAGTCTGTGTTCGTGGATGAAGCGGTGCAGGCTCAGCTCGTCATTGGGCAGGCCCAGCTGGGCGAACAGGGCAGACAGGTCGTGGGTCAACAATTCCATCTTGATCTCTCCCGGGGGACATCCCTGAACATTATAGGTTGTTATCCGCCGCGTCTTGTTTACTGGGATGGCATGCGTCCGGGGATAGGGCCGGTCTGGCCTCGTATCGGGCTACCGGGGGCCGTGCAGCTGGCTTATTGGGCTGGGATGCGATGGGGCGGCAGGTCGACGCCGACTATATGCAGTCCCTGCATGCGCAACTGCCCCTGATAATGGCTCTCGCCATCGCTGGAAAATTCAAACTCGTAATAGGTCAAGAGTCGCAGCGGCCTGTGTGCCAGCGCGCGGTGGCTGCGTGCCAGAGACAGCAGTTGCAGATCGTGATGCTGGCAGTAGCGGCGCATGTATTGCCAGGCGAGCTCCGCTTGGCGGCGCTGATGCCAGAAGGCGCCCCCGACGAGGATAAGCAGCAAGATACCGAGCATTTCACCCATCAAGGGCTCCTTGTGTGATCTGGAGTTGTCTTTGCCAGGCGGCAGCCCACCTGGCCGTTATTCCATTAACCGTTACGCCGAGGCAAACAGACGTCCGATAGCCTGACCGAGTGCATTGCTGCGCTCAGGATCACGCAATCTTGCCAGCATATCATTGCGCAGGGCCGGCAGGGTCACCAGTTCGGCAAACACCTGATTGAAGAACTGGGTCGGCTGCAGCGCCAACTGTTCCAGGAACAGGCTGAGCAGGCTTGGCTCTTTGAGGTCGGGCCAGAGGCGCCCTGCGATGGCGAGCAACAAAGCCGGGCTTGGCTGGGTTTGCAGCAGGGTCAGCAGCTTGTTGGTGCGCATCGCATTGCCGTTGCAGGAAGCCAGCGCCCGACACAGGTAGGCCAGGGTTTCGGCATTGGGCTCGGCAGTTTCCTGTTCCTTGCCGATCCGCTCGAACAGGGCACCTTGCACGGCCGGCGGCAGCGGGACATTTTCCAGGCTCTGACACAGGGCGTAGAGCGGGGCCTGGGGTAGCTTCGGCAGGGCCTTGCACACCAGCGCCAGATTGCGTTCGTCCTGCAGCCGCTCCGCCATGTCGGCAAAACCTTGCAGTCCCAACGCTTGCCAGCCCTCGTCACCCGGCGCAGCCAGATAGTGGCACAGGCCCTCATAGTAGGCGGAAGGAGCCTGTTCCAGCTGGCGAGCCAGCTTGGCATGCAGGCTGGCCATCTTGGCTTCGGCAGGACGGAAAGTATAGGGATTGTCGGCCAGTCGTTGGGCCTTCTCTTCATCCAGATCGCCGGTCAGCTTGTAGCCGAGGGTCTCGACCACTTGATCCATAAAGAGCTTGGGGCCGCTGCCGATGAGCAGGCCACGCTCATCGAGTGCAAACTTGAGGAACCAGAGATAGTGTCGGGATTCTGCCGGCTGGAAGAAATGAACGCCGAGCCAGGCATGCTGCTGCAGTGGCCAGGGATAGGGCTCTTGTTGCTGCTCTATGCGTTCGAAGGCGTCGCTTGCCAGCGGTCGCACCTGGCGACCCATGTCAAACAGTTGAAACTGGGTATCGGCCTGGGTCAGAAACTCGGTCAGCGTATTGATGGTAGACATGATGTGATCCGGCTAAGAGTGATGCGGGCCGATTATAAAGCGCTTATATCAGATAGCCAGTGGCGGTACCAAGACCGCCTTGTGACAAGCTGAGAAAGGCGCATCAGGGCGCTGCGGGTCAATCTGTATAAAGCGGTTGTATCAGATAGCCAGTGGGGCACCAAGGCCACCTTGTGACGAGCTGAAAAAGACGCATCAGGGCGCTGCGGGTCAATCTGTATAAAGCGGTTGTATCAGATAGCCAGCAGGGGCTGGGTTCTGCGTTCCGCTTGCCAATGGAACATGGCAGAGGGGGAGGGGGACGGTGTATAGTAGCGCCCTTTTTTGAGGAACCCGGCCAGCCGTTATCTGCCATGCAGAGGAGCGTCAGGCCGGTATCGCAGTAATGAGGAAGAGAACGAGATGAATCAATATCTGCTGGTAGCCGGCCTGCTGGGTGAACTCACTGCCGAGTTGCAGCGCCTGGGGCGCTGGCAAGACGAGCATCCTGGCAAAGAGGCTCTGGCGAGCGAGCTGCCGTTCTGTGTCGATACCCTGAGCTTTGATCAGTGGCTGCAATTCGTGCTGATCCCGCGCATGGAGCAGCTTGTCATGCTGCAAGCCCCCTTGCCTACCAGCGTCTCCCTCTATCCCATGGCGAGCGAAGTCTACAAGAACGAGCTGGCCGAGATGGCGAGCCTGCTGCGTCTCATCGGTCGCTTCGATCTGCTGCTGACCGGTAAAGTGGTGGAAAAATGAGTCTGACCTTGCGCTTTCAGAGAGAGACGCAGCCGGGTGACGACGTGGTGATGCAATGAAACTGACGCTGCTCTATCAGGATGATTGGCTGGTAGCGGTCAACAAACCCTCCGGTCTGCTGGTGCACCGCAGCTGGCTCGACAAGGCCGAAACCCGGTTCGCCATGCAGATGACCCGGGATCTGATCGGGGGGCGTCATGTCTACCCCGTGCATCGCCTCGATCGCCCCACCTCGGGCGTGCTGCTGTTTGCTCTGGATCCTGCCGTTGCCCGTATCCTGACAGAGGCCTTTGCCGCCCGGCAGGTACACAAGGAGTATCTGGCGCTGGTGCGGGGCTGGGCCCCGGAGCAGGGGGTGATCGACTACCCTCTCAAGGAGCAGCTGGACAAGATCGCCGATGCCATGAGCAATCCTGATCGCCCGGCCCAGGAGGCGGTAACGGCATTTCGTTGCCTGCATCAGGTCGAACTGCCTCATGCGGTTTCCAAGAAGCACCCCACCAGTCGCTATAGTCTGGTCAAGTTGTTCCCGAAAACCGGTCGCAAGCATCAGTTGCGCCGCCATATGGAACATCTTTTCCACCCCATAGTGGGCGATACTACTCATGGTGATGGTCGCCACAATCGCTTCTTTCGTGAACACTTCGGCTGCGAACGCCTGCTGCTGGTAGCTCGTACTCTCAGCTTCGAGCACCCGATCCTCAAGGTCCCGATGCGGATCCAGGCGCCGCTGGGTCCTGATCTGTTGCAGCTGTTCGCCGAGCTGGGCTGGCCTGGCAGTGAAAGTGACTACTGATCATCCCCTCTATTCCTTCGCCCTGACAGGGTGTTGCCTTTGACGGCGCTGTGGCATGCTGTGCAGCCATACTCGTCAAAGGAATCCGTTATGGCTCAGATAGATCTTGTAGTGGGAACCGTCTATGGCTCAGCCATGCTGGTGGCCGAGACGCTGGCTGAACATCTGCAGCAAGTCGGACATGTATGTCAGATTTTCGATGAGGCCGTGCTGGAAGACATAGATGCCTCCCGCTTCCTGCTGCTGATCACCGCCACCACGGGGCAGGGCGATATTCCGCCCAACCTGCAACCCTTGGCCGCCGCCCTGGCGGATCGGGCTCCCTATATGAAAGGCTGGCGTTATGCCCTTATTGCCATGGGGGACAGCAGCTACGAACACTTTTGCGGTGCCGGTCGTCAGCTCGACGGCTTGTTGCAGGAGCTGGGGGCGAGTGCACTATTACCCCGCCTTGAGATAGATGCCGCCGTCGATGATGAACCGGAAAAGGTGGCATTGGCCTGGCTCACCGGCTGGGAAAATAAACTCTAGGGCCATTCCCTCCTCATTTTTTATTCATCCCCGATGGGTTCGACCATGGGGATGTTTATTTCTGCGTTTCAGGTCTGTCAGTTGAGTCTATTTTCCACTATTCCTCCGATTATTTTCCTGTCTCCCAATCATGTATTTGAGCATTTATTCCACTCATAACCGACATGCAGGGAAATTAAAAGTTCCGCATTGAAAGCGATTTCAGTCATGTTTTTGTCATTGAATTGACATTTTTCACCTTAATGCTCGAAGCGAATTAATTGCTGATAGCGTTTTCAAGATTTTGTTTGAGCGATTTTTTATGTTTTAAGGGTGATTTATTGCTAATCATTGGTCTTTAATCTTCGTTAAACCCCCTTGGTAGTGGTGGTGGGCGATTTGTCGCCATTTTGTGAATCAGCTCATGTTTGTCTCGAAATTGGCTACCTATAATCCATCCCGGTTATCACCGAAACGTTTTTCTTGGTGATAAGAACTTGAATATCAGGATCACACTCCTCTCAGCGGGAATAAGGAAAATGAAAATGAAAGCAAAGTGGCTCCCGATCGCTGCAGCAGTAACCGCAGCCCTGGCTTCCCAAGCCGCCTTCGCCGTTGATTTCCACGGCTACTTCCGTTCAGGTGTAGGCGTTTCCGGTGACGGAGACATGGTTAAATACAACGTGAACAAAGTTGGCCGTCTGGGTAACGAAAATGATACCTATGGCGAAGTTCAGCTGGGTCAGGAAGTATTCAACAAGGATGGCAAGACTTTCTACGTTGACTCCATGTTTGCCATGGCTTCCAACGGTTCAAACGACTGGGAAGGTACCGGTACCGTTTGTAACTTTGATGCCAAACAGTGCAATGGCGACTCCGATTTCGCCCTGCGCCAGTTCAACGTACAGGCCAAAGGTCTGCTGGGCTTCGCGCCGGAAGCCACCCTGTGGGCCGGTAAGCGTTACTACCAACGTCACGATGTCCATATCTCTGACTTCTACTACTGGAACATCTCCGGTGCCGGTGCCGGTATCGAAGGCATCCAGGCCGGTCCTGGCAAGATCTCCTTCGCCTGGGTTCGCAACGACCGCAGCGCGGCCGATGTGTTCGGTCAGTACACCAACACTGGTACTGTCGCCAACCCGGTTTATCAAAAGAATGAAGACCTGAACGTCAACACACTGGACCTGCGTTATGCCGGTATCCCGCTGTGGAGCGAAGCCTCTCTGGAACTGGGCGTAGACTATGCGCTGGTTAACGAGACCGAAGCTCAGAAACCGCTGAAAAACAACAACATGAAAGACGGCGTCATGCTGACTGCCGAACTGACCGCCGGCATTCTGGGTGGCTTTAACAAGACAGTGCTGCAATACGGTACTGAAGGTTATTCCAAGACCATGGCCTTCTACGGCGACGGCTCCTGGTACGGTGCCGAAGCCAAAGACGGTGCTGATGGTTATCGCATCATCAACTGGGGTGTTGTCCCGATGGGCAACAACTTCGAGATGGGTCACCAGCTGGTCTACGGTGTAGGCAACGATATGTGGGATGGCAACGACAAGTGGGAAGCCATGTCAGCCGTTGTTCGCCCCATGTACAAGTGGGATGACTTCAACAAGACCATCTTCGAAGGCGGCTACTTCAAGGACAAGAACAAGTCCACCAACGGTACCTCCGTTGATGACTCTGGTTACAAGCTGACCCTGGCTCAAGCCTGGTCTGCCGGCTCCAGCTTCTGGGCTCGTCCTGAAATCCGTGTGTTCGCCTCCTACCTGGCCAACGACGAAGATCAGAAAGTCTTCGAAAGCGGCACCTCCAAAGACACCTACCAAGTTGGTGTTCAAGCGGAAGCTTGGTGGTAAGCACCTCTTTCAGTTAAGTTAGTCACTGCCCCCGTATGGGGGCAGTTTTGTTTCGCCGGGTAACGGCAACCGGGTTATGGAGATAAGAAGAATGAAATTGGTAAAGATGTCTATCGCAGCCGTGGTTACTGCGCTGTTGGCCGGTTGTTCCGGTAGCATGGTGGTCCCCATGCAGGATCACGCATCCATTCTGAGCAATGCCGAACAGGCCAAGCAGGCACTCTCACAGGCGACCAGTTGCTGCAATGCTTTCAACGACTTCAATTATGTGGCCTTGCCAGAAGGCGATACCCTGCTGGCCCTCGACGGCAAGCAACCCAGTTTTCAGTTTGACGAGGGGATGAGCTACTTTGCGGCTTATCGCCTGCCAGCCAACACAGGCAACCTGGCCATCAAGGTCGCATCTCAGGTAAGCAAAACGGTACTGGTGCCGCAAGTGATTATGCTGGATGCCCAGTTCAAGGTGACACGGGTGCTGGGTGAGTCAGTGTTCAGCTACCAGCCAGCCCACCTGCTGAATAACGATCGGATTGAAGGCAATATCTTTGTCGATCGCAGCATGCCGGGCAACCCGGCTGCCGAAACCTATATGATTGTCTATGCCCCGGCCAGCGAGCTGGCGGGCAGTACCACCATATTGCACCCGGCCAAAGCCTTCGCCCGTGCCAACCAAACGGTTGAGCCAGCAGTGCCGGATCCCGTGATCCCGCATTCACCATGGGGGCTGGTACAGATCGAGGTGGTCGATATGGCCAAGGGGCAGGGCCTTGAGGCTGTGTTCAAACCCGAGTACGCAGACAAGGTTGCGATGAGCCAGGCCGCGCCAGCAACTGCCGCAGTGGCTTCCAGTGCGGTGACGGCAACTGCGGTTGCTGCCAAACCCGTGCCCGCCATGTTGACCGAGACCGAAGCCTTCTATCAGTCCCAGATTGAGAAAGCGGTGAAGGCCGGTGATATCGACAAGGCCATGCAACTGGTCAGTGAGGCCGAGCGTGCCGGTTCAACCAAAGCTAAATCCATTTTTATTGATGCGGTCAAACGTTCGCAAAAAGGCTGAATATTTTCTAGCCTTTAAATTGTAATATTTATTTGAGGCCTCCCTTGTTGGAGGCCTTTTTAATCGGTAGACTAAAATAGAAAAAACAGCAAATGGTTACATTGAGTTACAATGCGTTTCTTTGTGTATTGATTTGATTGGTTAAAATACAATGCGAAACAGCACTTTTCATATTTGTGGCATACAATGAAAGTGCCGAAATATATTCCTGATTAATCTGTAATTCCCCTCGAAATTATCTTGTGATCTCCCCTCCAAAATTTTTATTCCCTTGTGCCTGATGGAAGAAATTTCCGATCTGCTGGGTTATATTCAGCGGGTCAAAATAAACAACCCCAATCGAATTCACGCCAATGAAAGATGATGCTGGTGATCGTCTATCAATTGGACTGAACCGTTTACGGGAAGACAATCCATTCAGGAGCATACACACATGATGAAAAATGCGTTTTCTAATCTGCAAAAGGTTGGTAAATCGCTGATGTTGCCCGTCTCCGTATTGCCAGTCGCAGGTATCCTGCTTGGTGTCGGTGCTGCAAACTTCAGCTGGTTGCCAGAAATTGTTTCCCATTTGATGGAACAGGCCGGTGGCTCGGTATTTGGCCAGATGGCCCTGTTGTTCGCGGTGGGTGTTGCCCTCGGCTTTACCAATAACGACGGTGTATCCGGTCTGTCAGCCATCGTTGGCTACGGCATCATGACCGCCACCCTGTCAGTCATGGCGCCAGTGATGGGTGTTGACAAGATCGACACGGGTGTTCTGGGCGGTATCCTCGCCGGTGGTGTCGCCGCCTGGGCGTTCAACCGTTTCTACAAGATCCAGCTGCCTGAGTACCTGGGCTTCTTCGCTGGCAAACGTGCTGTGCCCATCATCACAGGTTTCGTTTCCATCGGTCTGGGTGTGATCCTGTCCGTGATTTGGCCGCCAGTTGGCTCTGCCATCGGTGCCTTCTCTGACTGGGCTGCCAACCAGAACCCGGTACTGGCCTTCGGTATCTACGGTGTGGTTGAGCGCTCCCTGATCCCGTTTGGTCTGCACCACATCTGGAACGTGCCTTTCTTCTATCAGGCGGGTACCTGTGTCAACGGTGCCGGTGAAACCGTCCACGGTATCATGACTTGCTTCCTGACCGCTGATGACGCTTCCCGCGCTGCCGGTAACGGCTTCGGTCAACTGGCTGGTGGTTACCTGTTCAAGATGTTCGGTCTGCCTGCTGCTGCGTTTGCCATTGCTCACGCTGCCAAGCCGGAAAACCGCGCCAAGATTGTTGGTATCATGGCCTCCGCTGCCCTGACCTCTTTTCTGACCGGTATCACCGAGCCGATTGAATTCTCCTTCCTGTTCATCGCTCCGGTACTGTACGCCATCCACGCCGTACTGGCTGGTCTGGCTTATGTGCTGACCAACATGCTGGGCGTTGTACATGGCCATACCTTCTCCAACGGCTTCATCGACTTCGTGGTTCAATCACCCCGTGCCGACAACATGCTGCTGCTGGTAGGCCTGGGTCTGGTTTACGCTGGTATCTACTACGTGGTCTTCAGCTTCGTTATCCGTGCCATGAACCTGAAAACCCCGGGTCGTGAAGACGAGACAGCTGAAGAGACTGTCAGCCAAAGCAAGGACGGCATGTCTGAAGCTCTGGTTACTGCCTTCGGTGGTAAAGAGAACATTGCCTCTCTGGATGCCTGCATCACCCGCCTGCGTGTTGGCGTGAAAGATGTGGCCAAGGTTGACCAGGCTGGTCTGAAGAAACTGGGTGCTGCCGGTGTGGTAGTCTCTGGCTCCGGCGTTCAAGCCATCTTCGGTACCAAGTCCGACAACCTGAAAACCGACATGGATATCTGGATGAAGAGCAACTAATCCTGTTGCCTGGATTTCAGAGTTCCGAAAAGGGAGGCGCAAGCCTCCCTTTTTTCTGGCCGCTTTTTGACCTGGTAAAGAGCCTGGATAAGGAATATTCAGGTATCTTGGCTTGCTGTATCGAAAAGTGCCTCAAGGGAGAAGTGCGCAGGCGTTAGGTGCCAACACCTGATACCAGCGTCATGAGCCAATTGTGTCGCATTCAAGCCAAACAACAAGGGCGCCAGATGGGCGCCCTTGTTGTTGCTGGTGCTGGCTTACAGTTTTTCCAGATCCCGCTCTATTTCGCTGATCTTGTTCTGCACCACTTTTTCCAGATGGCGCAGGTCACGCAGTATCTTCTGTTTGATATCCGGGTCTGCCTGGATATGTACGCCCTGAGTCAGGTTGTCCAGCTCATCCACCACGTACTTGAGATTGGCGTTGATCTCGGTGACATCCTTGTACTCATGAGTACCCGAGTCGACCAGCATGGTCTTGCGCTGGCGAGGGTATTTGAATTTGACACTCTTGGCGAAGAACTCGCCCTTCTGCTTCTTGAAGTAGATCTTGAGGATGTCGTGATTGGCCTCCTGGCGCAGGGTATAGCTGTCCACTGAGGTGGGTTCCTGGATCCCCAGGCTCTTCAGATTCTCGTACATCGGGCTTCCTCGGTTTGAAACGATCCTGACCAATCTATCTTAACCGAGTCGATGTGGCTTGCCTGTGACAGGGGCGCCAAAATCAAAAGGGCGCCATCAGGCGCCCTTGTTCTCAATGGTGAGAGGCATTACTCGTCAATGGAACGCAGCAGGGCATTGATGCCGACCTTTGCACGGGTCTTGGCATCTACCTTCTTGACGATGACGGCGGCGTAGAGACTGTACTTGCCACACTTGGAGGGCAGGGAGCCAGAAACGACCACTGAACCCGCCGGCACGCGGCCGTAGTGAATTTCGCCGGTTTCGCGATCATAGATGCGGGTGGACTGGCCGATGAAGACGCCCATGGAGATGACGGAACCTTCCTCGACGATAACCCCTTCAACCACTTCGGAGCGGGCACCGATGAAGCAGTTGTCTTCGATGATGGTCGGGTTGGCCTGCAACGGCTCCAGCACGCCGCCGATGCCGACGCCGCCTGAGAGGTGTACGTTCTTGCCGATCTGGGCGCAGGAGCCCACTGTGGCCCAGGTATCGACCATGGTGCCTTCATCAACAAAGGCGCCTATGTTGACGTAGGAAGGCATCAGCACTGTATTGGGCGCGATGAAGGAGCCTTTGCGAGCCGTCGCAGGAGGCACCACACGCACCCCCGCTTCCTTGAACTGCTCGGCGGTGTAGTCGGAGAACTTGAGAGGAACCTTGTCGTAGTACTGGGCATCGTCGCCCTTGATGATGCCGTTGTCATTGATGCGGAAGTAGAGCAGCACCGCCTTCTTCAACCACTGGTGTACCACCCACTCGCCGGCAATCTTCTCGGCGACACGGGCCTTGCCGGCGTCCAGCAGGTCTATGGTCTGCAGGATGGCGGACTTGGTGGCGGCGTCGACGGAGCCGGGAGTGATGGAATCACGGCGCTCGAAGGCCGCTTCGATGATCTGTTGCAACTCGGTCATGACAGGTTTCCTTTAAAAAATTCGGTTTGTTGTATCACACTTTTCCAATTGTTTTTAAGGGCTCAAGCCGATTTCTTCAGGAGAATGGCGATTTATTATACTCATGTGGCCCAACCACTTGTTCTATTTGAAGAATCAGGATGAGGAAAGGCGCCTTGTGAGGCCTGTCAACGGCTCGCCGTCAGGGGCTTCATCCGCCGATTCCTGCGGGTTGAGCTGGCTTACCAGTCGATCCTCCAGCGCCAGCTGTTCGGCCTGGTTCAGCGGCTCCCCCGCCAGTGTGGTGAGGCTGAAAAAGTCCTCCACTCGCTCGCCTATGGTGGTGATCTTGGCCGCGTGCAGGGAGAGGCCACACTGCTGGAACACGGCGCCGATACGAGCCAGCAGGCCAGGGGTATCCAGTGCCGTCAGCTCCAGCAGGGTGTGACGGGTTTCGCCCTTGTGGGGCAGAAACACCACCCGGGTCGGCACGCTGAACTGACGGTGGCGCCGCGACAGCGGCTTGTTGCGCAGCACCAGCTTACCCGGTTCCTGCAGGGCCTTCTCCAGTGCCTTTCTGATGGTGGCGGTGCGGTTGGGGCTGATGGGCTCGCCGCTGGGCTCCAGCACCACGAAGGTATCCAGCACATAGTCGCTGCGGGAATTCATGATCTGGGCATCATGGATGTTGAGGTTTTTCTGATCCAGTGCCGAGGCCACGGTGGCAAACAGATTCGGTGTGTCGCGGCAGTAGATAAATACCTCGCTGCCACCACGGGTCGGGTGCTTGCCGATGATCACCAGTGGCGCCGGGTTGTCGCCGTGCTCGATGATCTTGCGGCAATGCCAGGCGATCTGCTCAGGGGTGTGGCGCAGGAAGTAGTCGGCCTTGAAGTCGCTCCACAGCTGGTTGATGGCCTCTTCCGGCACGTCCCGCTGGGCCAGGATCTGCTTGGCCTGGCGCTGGTTCTCACGAATGCGCAGTCGCATGTCGGGCGGGTTTTCCAGCCCCTGGCGCAGGGCTTTCTGGGTAGCGAAATAGAGTTCGCGCAGCAGGGTGCCTTTCCAGTCGTTCCAGAGGGTGTCGTTGGTGGCGCAGATATCGGCCACCGTCAGGCAATAGATAAGGTCGAGGTGCTGCTCGTCGCGCACCTTCTGGGCGAAGTCGGTGACCACGTCCGGGTCGTAGATGTCGCGGCGCTGGGCGGTGACCGACATCAGCAGATGGTGGCGCACCAGCCAGGCCACCAGTCGGCTCTCGTAGCGATCCAGGCCATGCAGCTGGCAGAACTCCAGCGCGTCCACGGCGCCTAGCTCTGAGTGATCCCCGCGGCGCCCCTTGGCGATGTCGTGGAACAAGGCCGCTATGCTGAGCAGTTCCGGCTTGCGCAGCCGGGTAAACACCTCGTGGCAGAGCGGGTGGGTCTGGCGGCTGGCCGGATTGGGAAACTGGTGAATGTTCTTGAGTAGCCGGTGGGTGTGCTCATCGACCGTATAGGCGTGGAACATGTCGAACTGCATCTGGCCGACGATGAGGTTCCACTGGGGCAGGTAGGCCGCCAGTATGCCGTACTTGTGCATCAGGGTGAGGGGCTGGCCGATGCCGTTGGGGTGGCGCAGCAGCGCCATGAAGAGGCGGCGGCAATCGGGCAAATCCTGCAGCCAGCAATTGAGTTTGCGCCTCGCCTCGCGCAGCTGGCGCAAGGTGGCGGAGTGAATGCCGGCAATCTCGGGATGCTGGGCTATCTGGTAGAAGAGCCGCAGTATGGCCGCGGGCTCACGGCCAAACAGCTCTGAGTCCACCGCATCGATGAGGCGGCCACGCAGCTGGAACTCGTCGCAGAGACGACGCACGTCCATGGCGGTGTTGCCGAGGATCGCCTCGTCAAACAGCTGCAGCAGCATCTCGTTGAGCTCGGAGACTCGCCGTACCGTCTGGTAGAAGCGCTTCATCATCTGCTCGACCGGGCTGTTGCCTTCCCCCTCGAACCCCAGCATCTGGGCCACGGTACGCTGGCGGTCGAACAGCAGCCGGTTGTCACCCTTGTTGATGGCCATGTGCAGGGCGAAGCGCACCTTCCACAGGAAGTTCTGACAATCGAGCAGTTCACGGTACTCCGCCCGGTTGAGAAAGCCGTGGCTGGTCATCTCGAACAATGTGGTGGCGCCGAAGTGACGGCGGGCGACCCAGGCCAGGGTCTGAATGTCTCTCAGTCCGCCAGGGTTGCTCTTGAGGTCGGGCTCCAGCTTGTAGGCAGTGCCAAGAAATTGCTGGTGGCGCAGGGCCTGCTCTTCGCGCTTGGCCTGAAAGAACTGCTCGCTCGGCCAGAAGCGCTCGGGACGCGTGGCCAGGGTGAGCTGCTCGAAACCGCCTTTGCGGCCTGTGATGAAACGGGCCTCTATGAGGTTGGTGGCGACCGTGATGTCGGCGCGGCCCTGCTCGATGCACTCGGCCACGTTGCGTACCGCCTGACCCACCTCCAGCTTGAGATCCCACAGCAGGGTAATGAACTCACCGATGCGCAGCCCCAGCACCTCGTCCAGCTCCTCCCCTTCATAGAGGATGAGCAGGTCGATGTCGGAGTGGGGATGCAACTCGCCGCGGCCATAGCCGCCGACGGCTATCAGGCTGAGATCTGTCTTGTCGAAGCCAAATTTTTGCCACAGTCGGGTCAGCAGCGCATCCATGTATTCGGAACGGGTCGCAACCAGTTCTATGATGTTGTCGCCGGCATCGAAACGGGCGTGCAACCAGCCGAGAAAGCGGCCCAGATACTCTTTGCAGTTCTCGCGGGTGAGCTGATCGTCGGGTAACAGATGGGGGGAAAGCAGGCTGGCATCCATGGCATCTCACGCTCTTGTCGCACGCATACACAGCGGCTGATAAAAACAAACCCCGGTGCCATCTCGCTTCGGCGCCGGGGTTTTTGATGTTAACTGTGTTTGATATAGCGGTCGATAGTGTCATCGGGGCGCAGGGTAAGCACCTCGCAGCCATCGTCGGTCACCAGCAGTGTGTGTTCCCACTGGGCGGAATCGCCGCCATCCTTGGTGGTCACTGTCCAGCCATCTTTCGGGTTGATGCGGCAGTGATACTTCTTGCTGTTGACCATGGGCTCTATGGTGAAGCACATGCCCGCTTTGAGCTCCAGCTTGCCGCCATTGCGGTAGTGCAGGATTTGCGGCTCCTCGTGGAATTCGCTGCCGATGCCGTGGCCACAGTAGTCACGCACCACGGAGAAACCGGCCTTCTCGACGATGGGCTGGATCAGGGCGCCTATCTCTGTGATGCACATGCCTGGGCGCACCTGCTTGATGGCAGCGTAGAGGCTCTCCTGGGCGACCTTGCACAGCTGGCGACGCAGCGGTGTGGTCTCACCCACGATGAACATGGCGGAGGTATCGCCGTGGTAGCCATCCTTGATGACTGTGATGTCCAGGTTGATGATGTCCCCTTCGCGCAATTTCTTGTGGTTGGGGATGCCATGGCAAATCACGTCGTTCACCGAGGTGCAGATGGACTTGGGGAAGCCGTGGTAGTTGAGCGGAGCCGGAATAGCCTGCTGCACGTCGACAATATAGTCGTGGCACAGGGTGTTCAGCTCATCTGTGGTGACGCCTGCCTTGACGTGGGGGGCTATCATGATCAGCACATCGGCGGCCAGCTGGCCGGCAACGCGCATCTTTTCAATCTCTTCCGGTGTCTTGATTTTAATGGACATGGGATCTCTCTTGGGGCCTGACTGCGCATCCTGTCGATGCCCAACAATCAGGTAATGAAAAATAGATGCGTTTGCAATCAGGCCAAAATTTTATCCCCAACCCCCGTTTACTTCCAGTGTGATTGTCATCACAACGTCAAATCCTCTGGTCAGCATTGCGCGCAGGGATCCATTTTTAGCACTGTGGTCGGTGGTGTCCTGAGCAAAGGTATGGTATAAAGCGCGCCGGAATGGGGAACTTGCGTCCACCATTTCATCACCCTTAATCAATAACACACACACATCGACACCTGTACCGGGGTGCCCCTTTGGGGTCGGTTACATGGGATGTGTGGAGGCCTAACCCCAATACAGAGGTATATAATGGCTAAAGTTTCTATGCGCGACATGCTGCAAGCCGGCGTTCACTTCGGTCACCAGACTCGTTACTGGAACCCGAAAATGAAGTCCTACATCTTCGGTGCCCGCAGCAAGGTTCACATCATCAACTTGGAAAAAACCGTTCCGATGTTTGACGATGCCATGAACTTCATCAGCTCCGTAGCTGCCAAGAAAGGCAAGGTACTGTTCGTAGGTACCAAGCGTGCCGCGTCTGAAGCCGTAAAAGATGCCGCCGGTCGTTGTGACCAGTTCTATGTCAACCACCGCTGGTTGGGTGGCATGCTGACCAACTGGAAAACCGTTCGTCAGTCCATCAAGCGTCTGAAAGATCTGGAAACCCAGAGCCAGGACGGTACCTTCGAAAAGCTGACCAAGAAAGAGGCGCTGATGCGTACTCGCGAAATGGACAAGCTCGAGAAGAGCCTGGGTGGTATCAAGAACATGGGCGGCCTGCCTGACGTGCTGTTCGTTGTCGATGCCGACCACGAGCACATTGCTATCAAAGAAGCCAACAACCTGGGTATCCCGGTAGTTTCCATCGTTGATACCAACTCCAACCCGGACGGCGTTGATTACGTCATCCCGGGTAACGACGATGCTATCCGTGCCGTACAGCTGTACCTGAATGCTGCTGCTGACACCGTACTGGAAGCTCGCGCTCAGGACATCGTTGTTCAAGCTGAACAAGATGGCTTCGTTGAAGCTGAGTAATTGATAAGGACTGTAAAGCCCTTATTAACCAAGCTGATGTAATTGGTTAGCAGGGGCCCTTGTGGCCCCTGTTTCTTGTCAATTCAAGACCGAGGATACTGGACATGGCTAACGTTACTGCCGCCCTGGTAAAAGAACTGCGCGAGCGCACTGCCGCTGGCATGATGGATTGCAAAAAAGCGCTGGAAGAAGCCGCTGGTGATATCGAGCTGGCAATCGAGAACATGCGTAAATCCGGTCAGGCCAAGGCCGCCAAGAAAGCAGGCCGTATCGCTGCTGAAGGCGTGATCTTTGCTCGTACCGAAGGCAACGTTGCCGTCATGATCGAGCTGAACAGCGAAACCGACTTCGTCGCCAAAGATGCCAGCTTCATGGCAATGGGCCAGAAGATCGCCGATATCGCTGCGACCCAGAAAATTGCTGACGTTGACGCACTGAAAGCGGCTGACTTCGGTAACGGTGAGTCCGTCGAACTGACCATCACCAACCTGATCGCCAAGATCGGTGAGAACATGAACCTGCGTCGCGTGATGCTGGTTGAAGGTGACAACCTGGGCACCTACGTTCACGGTTCCCGCATTGGTGTTATCACCAAGCTGACCGGTGGTACTGCCGAGCTGGCCAAAGATCTGGCCATGCACGTTGCTGCCAACAGCCCGCAGTTCGTCAAGCCTGAAGACGTGTCTGCTGAAGTCGTTGCCAAAGAGCGCGAAATTCAGATCGACATCGCCATCAACTCCGGCAAGCCGAAAGAGATCGCCGAGAAGATGGTTGAAGGCCGCATGAAGAAGTTCACCGGTGAGGTTTCCCTGACTGGTCAGCCGTTCGTGAAGGATCCTTCCATGACCGTTGCCGAGCTGCTGAAGAAAGAAGGCGCTGACGTTGTCTCCTTCACCCGTTTCGAAGTGGGCGAAGGCATCGAGAAGCAAGAGACCGATTTCGCTGCTGAAGTAGCAGCCCAAATCGCGGCCGCTCAGAAGGCCTAATCGAACCGGTTTTTCCGTTTCCCCAGACCGCGACTTATGTCGCGGTCTTTATATGACCAGGAATCAGTGACATGAGTACCAATCCCAAGCCTGCATACAGACGTGTTCTTCTGAAGTTGAGTGGTGAAGCCCTGCAAGGATCCGAGGGTTTTGGCATTGATCCAGCTGTGCTGGAGCGGATGGCCCAAGAGATCAAGGAACTGGTTGAGTTGGGTGTTCAGGTCGGTCTGGTCATCGGTGGCGGCAACTTGTTCCGTGGTGCCGGTCTTGCCAAAGCGGGCATGAACCGCGTGGTGGGCGACCACATGGGTATGTTGGCTACCGTGATGAACGGTCTGGCCATGCGTGATGCCCTGCATCGTGCTTATGTGAATGCCCGTCTGATGTCTGCCATCTCCCTGCAGGGTGTTTGCGATTCCTATAGCTGGGCCGAGGCCATCAGCCAGCTGCGCGCCGGCAAAGTGGTGATTTTCTCTGCCGGTACCGGCAACCCCTTCTTTACCACCGATTCTGCAGCCTGCCTGCGTGGCATCGAGATCGAAGCCGATGTTGTGCTCAAGGCGACCAAGGTCGATGGCGTATTCAACGAGGATCCGGTTAAGAATCCGGACGCCGTGCTGTATCATGAGCTCAGCTACAACGAAGTGCTTGAAAAAGAGCTCAAGGTGATGGATCTTGCAGCCTTTACTCTGGCCCGTGACCACGATCTGCCGATCCGCGTGTTCAACATGAACAAACCGGGTGCATTGCGTCGGGTTATCATGGGTGAGCCGGAAGGCACGCTGATCCACCACATCGGCAAATAAGATAAATATGATAGACACGAGCCGCGTGATGGCTCGTTCGCCAAAAGGAAAACCACTGTGATCAACGAGATTAAAAACGACGCCAAGGACCGTATGGCCAAGAGCGTAGAGTCGCTCAAGACCCAGATGTCCAAGATCCGTACCGGCCGTGCTCACCCGAGCCTGCTCGACGGTATCCAGGTTGAGTATTACGGTGCTGCCACTCCTCTGAAACAGTTGGCCAACGTGGTGGCAGAAGATGCCCGCACCCTGTCCATCTCCATTTTTGACCGTTCCATGATCCAGGCGGTAGAAAAGGCCATCCTGACCTCCGATCTGGGCCTGAATCCGTCCAGCAACGGTCAGACCCTGCGTGTGCCCCTGCCGCCGCTGACCGAAGAGCGTCGCCGCGATCTGACCAAGATCGTCCGTGCTGAAGCGGAAGGTGCCCGTGTGGCCGTGCGCAACATCCGTCGTGATGCCAACGCCGATCTGAAAGCACTGCTCAAAGACAAAGAAATCTCCGAAGACGATGACCGTCGTGCCCAGGAAGAGATCCAGAAACTCACCGATTCCTTCATCAAGCTGGTGGATGACGCCCTGGCCGCGAAGGAAAAGGAGCTAATGGAAATCTAAGCCTCTGACAGGTATATTACGAGCGCCGTGTAGTGCCCCTGCACGGCGCTTTTGTCTTTGTGGGAGAAATGAATGTCGCTTTTGGCAGCGTTAGGTGATTGTGCCAATTCGTCCTTGCCTCGTCATGTAGCCATCATCATGGATGGCAACGGGCGCTGGGCTCAGAACCGTGGCAAGATGCGGGTCTATGGCCACAAGGCGGGCGTGAAGTCTGTTCGTGAGGCGGTGACGTTTGCCGCGCGCGCCAAGATAGAGGCGTTGACCCTGTTTGCGTTCTCCAGTGAGAACTGGCGGCGTCCGGAAGGGGAGGTCAGTGCCCTGATGGAACTCTTCATGACAGTGCTGGGCCGCGAGGTCAAGCAACTGCACAGCAACGGGATCCGGCTCAAGGTGATCGGCGATACCGCCCGTTTCAGCGAGCGCTTGCAGGCCAGGATCGCCAAGGCCGAGGCGTTGACTGCAGACAACAAGGGGCTGACCCTCAACATTGCTGCCAATTACGGTGGTCAGTGGGATATCGCCCAGGCGGCCCGCAAGCTGGCCCGAGCCGTGGCGGCAGGCGAGCTGGATGCCGATGCCATCGATGAGTCCCTGCTGGCCGAGCAGGTCTGCATGGCTGATTTACCACCTGTGGATCTGCTGATCCGGACCGGCGGCGATCATCGCATCAGCAATTTTGTGTTATGGCAGCTCGCCTATGCCGAGCTCTATTTTACCCCGGTATTGTGGCCCGATTTCAACGAGGCCGAGTTCAGTGAGGCCGTTGCCTCTTTCGTTGCCCGCGAGCGTCGCTTCGGGTGTACGGGTGAACAGATACGGGAATTGATCGCCGAGCATCAGACCGGCTAAATCCCCTCCCAAGAGAGAGGTTTCTTTTGCTAAAACAACGAATTATTACCGCATTACTGCTTGTTCCCCTGGTGTTGGGAGCGCTATTTTTCCTGCCGTTGAAGTTCTTTGCCCTGTTGGCAGCTCTGGTGTTTCTGTTGGCCAGCCGCGAGTGGAGTGGCTTCGTCTCTGCCCAGCCGCAGCAATGGTTGCCGCTGGTGTTCTGTCTGTTGCTCGGTGCCAGCCTGTTCTGGCTGCCGGTCGATCAGCTCTGGACCCCCCATCTGCATCCGCTGGTAATGGGCGTGCTCTGGACCGCCGTCAGCTGGTGGCTGCTGGGGCTGCTGCTGGTATTGCGCTATCCCCGGAGCGCCAGGCTGTGGAAAGAGTCCATCTGGCTCAAATCCCTGTTTGGTCTGGTGACCCTGGTGCCCTTCTTCTGGTCCCTGGTGGCCATTCGTGGTTACAACTTCTATCACGACCCCATGATGGGGGCCTGGATCCTGTTGTTCGTCATGGGGCTGGTCTGGGCGGCAGATTCTGGCGCGTATTTTTTCGGCAAGGCCTTTGGCAAACACAAGCTGGCGCCGGCCGTCAGCCCGGGTAAAACCATCGAAGGCATGTGCGGTGGTCTCTTTACTGCCAGCCTGCTGGCGGTCGGTGTGACCTGGTTCATGGGCTTTGTACCCGCCAAGATGGCGATAGTGCTGTTCTGCTCCTTGCTGGCCGTGCTGGCTTCCGTGCTCGGCGATCTCACCGAGAGCATGTTCAAGCGGGAGGCAGGCATCAAGGATTCTGGCACTCTATTGCCCGGTCATGGTGGTATCCTCGACCGGATCGACAGCCTGACCGCGGCCCTGCCAGTCTTCCTGCTCAGTTATCTGTTACTCAGTCAGGAGTTCTGATGCACATCTTGCTGATGGTTTTGAGCGCTTCCGGCTCCATTGGTTTGTTACTCAAGCAGGAGTTCTGATGCATAACCTGGTGATCCTGGGGGCTTCCGGCTCCATCGGGCAGAGCACCCTCAAGGTGCTGCGCCGCAATCCCGGGCGCTGGCAAGTACTGGCGCTCACCGCCGCTCGCAGCGTGGATGCCATGGTGCGGGACTGTCTCGAGTTTTCCCCCCGTTTTGCCGTCATGGTGGATGAGGCGGCTGCCGCCGAGCTGGCCGGTCAGCTCAAGACCCACGGTAGCGCGACGCGGGTGCTGTCCGGTCCTGCTGCTCTGTGTGACGTGGCCGCTCACCCCGATGCCGACAGCGTGATGGCGGCCATCGTCGGTGCGGCGGGTCTGGCACCGACCATGGCCGCAGTGCGTGCCGGCAAGCGGATCCTGCTGGCCAACAAGGAGGCGCTGGTGATGTCCGGGGCCTTCTTCATGGAGGCGGTGCGCGAGCATGGCGCCGAGCTGCTGCCCATCGACAGCGAACACAATGCGATTTTTCAGTGCCTGCCCGAAGCCATTCAGCGCCAGCCCGGCTACTGCGATCTGGCAGGGGCGGGCATCAGCAGGATACTGCTGACCGGCTCAGGCGGTCCGTTTCGTTATACCGATATCAATGCGCTGGCACAGGTCACGCCGGCCCAGGCCATCGCCCACCCGAACTGGTCCATGGGAGCCAAGATCTCGGTCGACTCCGCCACCATGATCAACAAGGGGCTGGAGTACATAGAGGCGCGCTGGCTATTCAACGCCGCGCCCGAGCAGATCCAGGTGGTGATCCATCCCCAGTCAGTGATCCACTCCATGGTGCAGTACAAGGACGGCTCAGTGATGGCCCAACTTGGCAATCCGGACATGTGTACCCCCATAGCGCACGCCCTGGCCTATCCGGCTCGAGTTGAGTCCGGCGTGGAACCTTTGGATTTCTTCAGTGTCGGAGAGTTCAGCTTTATCCGGCCCGATTATGAGCGTTATCCCTGCCTGGCACTGGCCATGAGTGCCTGTCAGCAAGGGCAGGCGGCGACCACGGCGCTCAATGCCGCCAATGAAGAGGCCGTTGCGGCTTTCCTTGCAGAGCGGATCGGTTTTATGGATATTGCCAGAGTCAATGAGGCCACCATGGTGACGCTGGGGAGTTCCGCTGTGGGTTCGCTGGATGATTTGATTGCGCTGGATGGTGCGGCCCGTGCCCGTGCTCACAATTTGATTGAGGAGCTTAGCTAATGAGTGGTATTTCGTGGCATTGTGCTGCCTTTATCGTTGCCTTTGGGTACCGGACCATGCATGAAATCGAGGTAACTGGCTGATGAGTGCTGTGCTGTGGAATGACAAACCTGCCTTTGTTACTGCCTCCTTCGATGATTCGAATGGGTGTGATCTCGAGGTGATAGGCTGATGGGCGGCGTGCTGTGGAACATTGGTGCCTTTATCATCGCCCTCGGATTGCTGGTTGCGGTGCATGAATTTGGCCATTTCTGGGTGGCCCGCCGTTGCGGCGTCAAGGTCGAGCGCTTCTCCATCGGGTTTGGCAAGGCTATCTGGCGCCGGATGGGCAAGGATGGCACCGAATATGTGCTGGCACTGATCCCGCTCGGCGGTTACGTCAAGATGCTGGATGGTCGGGTCGATGAGCTCAAACCCGGCGATGAGCAATTTGCTTTCAATCACAAGAGTGTCTGGGCGCGGATGGCCATAGTGGCAGCGGGCCCCATGGCGAACTTTGTGTTTGCCCTGTTTGCCCTCTGGCTGATGTTCATGATCGGTGTCCCTGCCGTTAAACCCGTGGTGGGGGAGGTGCGTCCCGCCTCCATTGTGGCGGCGGCCGGGGTCGAACCCGGCATGGAGATCGTCGGTGTCGGCGACAAGGCGACCGGTGACTGGGAGAGCGTGACTTATGCCCTCATCAGCCACTTGGGCGATGATGCCGTTCAGCTCAAGCTGAAGGCGCCAGGCGCCAGCTACGCCGTCGACAAGACGCTGATGCTGGATAGCTGGACCTTCGATCCGGACAAAGAGTCCCCCGTCGGCAGCCTGGGGATAGTGCCCCTCGGCGGCAAGGTACTGCCCGTGGTCGAGGCCATAGTGCCTGCGAGCGCCAGTGAGAAGGCCGGTATCCTGGTCGGCGATCGCATCAAGCGGGTGGGCGAGCAGGAGGTCACCGAGTGGACCCAGTTCGTGCACCAGGTCCAGCAATCTCCCGAGCAGCCATTGCAGGTCGTGGTGGAGCGGGCAGGCAGTGAACTGACCTTGACCCTGACTCCGGATGTGAAAAAAGTGCGTGGCCAGCTGGTCGGTTTTGTCGGCTTGTCACCGCAATTGGTTCCATTACCGGATGAGTATCGAATTCTGTTACAGTATGGGCCTTTGCAGGCCCTGTGGCAGGGAGCCCAGAAGACCTGGAGCCTGACCACGCTGACCTTTGACATGATTGGCAAGCTGATTGGTGGCATCGTCTCCCTGGATAACCTGAGCGGTCCCATCTCCATTGCCAAGGGGGCAGGCAGCAGTGCCGATTACGGTCTGGTCTATTTCCTCGGCTTTCTGGCGCTGATCAGCGTCAACCTGGGGATCATCAACCTGTTTCCCCTGCCGGTGCTGGACGGAGGCCATCTGGTCTACTTCCTCATCGAGGCAGTCACCGGCAAGCCGGTATCAGACAAGATTCAGGAAGTGGGTTTCAGGATCGGCGCCGCCATTCTGATGTTACTGATGGGCATTGCGCTATTTAATGATTTCGCTCGCCTCTGAGGCCAGAGCATCAACAAGGACACACAAGAACAAAATGGCTGTTAAAAAAGCATTGGTGTTGAGTTGCCTGCTGGGTGCCAGTTTCCTGGCCCAGGCGGCCCCTGCCTCTTTTGTGGTGCAAGATATCCAGGTCGACGGCTTGCAGCGTGTAACGCTGGGGGCCGCCCTGTTGAACCTGCCGATCCGGGTTGGCGACACCGTCGATTCCGTGACCCTGGCCAACGCCATCAAAAAGCTCTACTCCTCCGGTAACTTCGAGGATGTGAAGGTTTACCGTGACGGCCAGGTGTTGCAAGTGGCGGTCAAGGAGCGGCCGACCATCTCCAGCATCGAATTTTCAGGCAACAAGGATATCAAGGAAGAGCAGCTGACCCAGAGCCTGGAGTCCTCCGGCATCCGGGTGGGTGATCCGCTGGATCGTACCGTGCTGAGCTCCCTCGAAAAGGGTCTGGAAGATTTCTACTACGGCGTGGGCAAATACTCCGCCAAGGTCAAGGCCATCGTCACCCCGCTGCCGCGCAACCGGGTCGACCTCAAGTTCACCTTCGTGGAAGGGGAAGCGGCCAAGATCCAGCAGATCAACATAGTTGGCAACAATGTGTTCCCGGAAGAGAAACTGCTGGCCCAGCTCTCCCTCAAGGACGATGTGCCCTGGTGGAACTTCACCGGTGACCAGCGTTACCAGAAACAGAAACTGGCCGGCGACATCGAAACCCTGCGCTCCTACTACATGGATCGCGGTTATATCCGCTTCGCCCAGGAGTCGACCCAGGTCTCCATGACCCCTGACAAGAAGGGGGTCTACGTGACACTGAACGTCAAGGAAGGGGATCAGTACAAGGTCTCCGGCGTTCAGCTCAAGGGCGATTTGATCGACCGTGGTGGCGAGATGAAGGGCCTGATCCCCATAGGGGCAGGCAGCACCTACTCCGCCAGTCAGGTAACCCACACTGAAGAGGTGCTCTCCAAGTTCCTCGGTCGTTACGGCTATGCCTACCCGAAAGTGGTCACCTTCCCCCAGGTCAACGACGAAACCAAGGAAGTGGAGCTGATCGTCAACATAGAGCCGGGTCCCCGTGTCTATGTGCGCAACATCAACTTCAGCGGCAACGTCACCACCCAGGATGAAGTGCTGCGCCGCGAAATGCGTCAGATGGAAGGCACCTGGCTCTCCTCCGATAGCGTCGAGCAGTCCAAGACCCGTCTCAACCGTCTCGGCTTCTTTGAAACCGCGGAAGTGGACACCAAGCGGGTGCCGGGCAGCGATGATCAGGTCGATCTCGACTTCAAGGTCAAGGAGCAGCCAGCTGGCTCCATCAACGCCGGTGTGGGTTATGGTACCGAATCGGGCCTGAGCCTGCAGGCAGGCCTGCAGCAGGACAACTTCATGGGTACCGGCAAGAAGATCGGTATCTCCGCCAGTACCAACAAGTACTCCAAGAGCGTCGACCTCAGCTACAACGATCCCTACTTCACCGTGGACGGTGTCAGCCTGGGTGGCCGCCTCTACTACAACCAGTTCAGTGCGGCCGATGCCAACATCGTCGACTATGAAAACACCACGATTGGTTTCCGCCTCTCCAGTGGTTTCCCGGTCAACGAGAACAACCGCCTCGACTTCAGCCTCGGGGTCGAGAACAACAAACTGTCCCAGCCCAACCCCTATCTGCAGGTGGACGAGTTTTGGAAGGTGTACAGCAAGAACAAGGATGGCGACAACCGCATGGTGTTCAACACCGTTGACGTCACCGCCGGATGGACCCGTTCAACTCTCAACAAGGGAATGTTCCCGACCGCCGGTGACCGTCAGCGTGTTAACGCCAAGGTGACAGTGCCCGGCATGGATCTGCAGTACTTCAAGCTGAACGCCGAAGATGCTCACTACTTCCCGTTCGATGCGGACCACAAATGGGTGTTGATGGCCAAGGCCCGCGCCTCTTACGGCAACGGTTATGGCAGCAACGGCAGCTATGATCACGTCCTGCCGTTCTTCGAGAACTACTTCGCCGGTGGTTTCGACACGCTGCGTGGCTTCAAGAGCAACACTGTAGGTCCGAAGGCGCTCTACTACTACAACCTGAGCGGTAACGACGTCATTCAGGGCACCGACAGCTCGGTGGGGGGCAATGCCCTGGCGGTGGCGTCCCTCGAGATGATAGTACCGACGCCGTTTGCGTCTGAAACCTATCAGCCTCAGTTGCGTACCAGCTTCTTCATCGACGCCGGTTCAGTGTGGGATACCACTTTTGACTATGCCCAGTACCAGAACCGCTGTTTCAGTGGTTGCAACTATCTGACCGACTATTCGGACCCGACCAACTACCGTGCCTCGGCCGGTCTGTCGCTGCAGTGGCTCTCCCCCATGGGACCCCTGGTGTTCGCGATTGCCCGTCCGCTCAAGGAGTACGAAGGGGACAGGACAGAGTTCTTCTCGTTCAATATCGGCCGTACCTTCTAAGGACGGACGCGCCCCCACCCAGCCGGTGGGGGTATTCAATGATGGGACGCGCAGCTTGCGTGCCTCACCAGGTAACAAGTCGGTCCGGGTACCACTTGCATAATCAGGTAAATCAGGTTGCCCTCACATGAGGGAACAAGGAGTTAGTGTGAATAAAGCGTTGAAAGTAGCTGGTTTGAGTTTTGCACTGATGGCTGCCGGCATGGGCTCCGCCTTGGCTGACACCAAGATCGCCGTGGTCGACATGGGCGAAATCTTCCAGAAGCTGCCCCAGCGTGAAGCTGTTTCCAAGAAGCTGAAAGGTGAATTCGAGCCGCGCATGCGTGAACTGCAGAAGCTGGAATCCGACGGTCAGAAACTGGTCGAGAAGTTCAAGAAGGATGAAGCCTTCATGAGCGCCGATCAGAAGAAGCAGAACCAGGAAAAACTGGCCAAGCTGCAGATGGAGTTCAACCAGAAGCGTCAAGCGTTTGAGCAGGACAACGGTCGTCGTCAGTCCGAAGAGCGCAACAAGATCCTGACCAAGGTACAGGCTGCCATCGATTCCATCGCCAAGAGCAATGGCTACGATCTGGTGCTTGAGCGCAATGCTGCGCCCTATGCCGCCAGCAAGCTGGACATCTCTGCCCAAGTTATTTCTCAGGTAAGCAAGAGCAACTAATTGATGGCATTCACTCTCGCACAGCTGGCCCAGCAACTGGGGGCCGAGATCCATGGCGACGGAACCCTGGAAATCCGCAAGGTAGCGACACTGGAAAAGGCCGGGGAGGGGGATATCACCTTCCTGTCCAATAAAAAGTACCGGCATTA
Organism: Aeromonas sp. 5HA1; assembly: GCF_029237245.1. Classification (NCBI taxonomy): domain Bacteria; kingdom Pseudomonadati; phylum Pseudomonadota; class Gammaproteobacteria; order Aeromonadales; family Aeromonadaceae; genus Aeromonas; species Aeromonas sp. 5HA1. The sequence continues at coordinate 126,492 of NZ_JAACFW010000001.1, read as the reverse complement.
TCTGGAGCAGAGCAAGGCCTCGGCCGTGCTCATTACAGAAGCGGATCTGCCATTTTGTCCCACCAATGCCCTGGTACTCAAAGACCCCTATGTGGGGTTTGCCCGGGTAGCCCAACTGCTGGACACCACACCGCAGCCGGCCACGGATATCCATCCGAGCGCCGCCATTGCGGCTGACGTGCAACTGGGCGAGAGAGTGGCCATCGGGGCCAATGCAGTGATCGAATCCGGCGTCGTGCTGGGGGATGACGTACGCATAGGCCCTGGCTGTTTTGTTGGCAAGAATACCCGACTGGGAGCGCGCTCCCGGTTGTGGGCCAACGTCACCCTGTATCACAACATCACCATGGGTTCCGACTGTCTGGTTCAATCCGGCACAGTGATCGGGGCCGATGGGTTCGGTTATGCCAATGAGCGTGGCGAGTGGATCAAGATCCCCCAGCTCGGTGGCGTGACTATCGGCAACCGGGTCGAGATTGGTGCCTGCACCACCATAGACCGCGGCGCGCTGGAAGATACCCGCATCGCGGATAACGTCATCATCGACAACCAGTGCCAGATCGCCCACAACGTCGAGATCGGCTACGGCACCGCCGTGGCAGGCTCCACCGTGATGGCTGGTAGTCTCAAGGTCGGCAAATACTGTATCATTGGCGGCGCCTCCGTCTTTAACGGGCACATGGAGATCTGCGATCAGGCCACCGTTACCGGCATGGCCATGGTGATGCGACCCATTACCGAGCCCGGTGTCTACTCTTCCGGCATCCCTCTGCAAACCAATAAAGAGTGGCGCAAGACCGCCGCCCGGGTGATGCGTATCGAAGAGATGCACAAGCGGTTGAGCAAGCTTGAGAAGAAGCTGGATCAAGAATAATCACGATTGGTATAGGGTACTGTTTTGACTACTGAAAAGAAGAGCCTGGGCATCCAGGAAATCATGGATCTGCTGCCTCACCGTTATCCGTTCCTGATGGTGGATCGGGTCGACGATTACGAGATCAGTGATGAGCGCAAAACCTTGCGTGCCATCAAGAATGTCTCGTTCAACGAGCCGATCTTCCAGGGACATTTCCCGGCCAAGCCGGTGTTTCCCGGCGTACTGATCCTGGAAGCCATGGCGCAGGCCACCGGTATCCTGGCCTTTACCATGGTGGGCAAGCCGTCTCCCAACGAACTCTATTACTTTGCCTCCATCGACAACGCTCGTTTCAAGCGTCCGGTTGGCCCTGGCGATCAGCTGGTGCTCGACGTGGAGTTCCTGAAAGAGCGTCGCGGTATTGCCAAGTTCACCGGTGTGGCCACGGTCAACGGTGAAGTGGTTTGTACCGCCGAGCTGATGTGCGCCAAACGCGAGGTTTAATACACGTGATCGACCAGACTGCCATCATTCACGATACTGCCATCGTCCATGAGTCTGCGGTGATTGGCAAAGGGGTTGAAATCGGCCCCTTTTCCGTCATCGGCGCCGAGGTGGAAATCGGCGACAACACCTGGGTAGGTTCCCATGTGGTGATCAAGGGGCCGGCCAAACTGGGCCGTGGCAACAAGATCTTCCAGCACACCTCCATCGGTGAGGATTGCCAGGACAAGAAGTACGCCGGCGAGCGCACCTTCCTCGAGATTGGCGACAACAACGTCTTTCGCGAGAACTGCACTGTGCACCGCGGCACCATCCAGGATCAATCCCTGACCAGGGTGGGCAGCGGCAACCTCTTTATGGTCAACGTGCACGTTGCCCATGATTGCATCATCGGTGACAACTGCATCTTCGCCAACAACGCGACCCTGGCGGGCCACGTGGTGATAGGTGACTTCGTGATCTTCGGCGGTCTCTCCGCGATCCACCAGTTCGGTCGCGTTGGCTCCCACGCCTTCATCGGTGGCTGCGCCGCCCTGAACAAGGATGTGCCGCCCTACGTGATGGCCGCTGGCAACTATGCCAAGCCGTTCGGGGTCAACTCCGAAGGCCTGCGTCGCCGTGGTTTCAGCGCTGAAGCCATCTCCGCCGTCAAGCGTGCCTACAAAGAGATCTTCCGCTCCGGCAAGACAGTCGAAGAGGTGTTGCCCGTGCTGACCGAGATGGCGGCCACCGAACCGGCCGTCCAGCTCTACGTGGATTTCCTCAAGGACAATGAGCGCGGGATCATCCGTGCCTGATCCCGTTCGCATCGGTATCGTCGCCGGAGAGACCTCCGGCGACATCCTGGCCGCCGGCCTGGTGCGCGAGCTGCAGCGCCGTTATCCGGACGCGCAGTTTGAAGGGATCGCCGGGCCGCGCATGCAGGCCCTCGGCGTCAAGGCCCTGTTCGAGATGGAAGAGCTCTCCGTCATGGGGATCACAGAGGTGCTGGGCCGTCTGCCGCGCATCCTCAAGGTTCGCCGTGAACTGCTGCGCCATTTCATTGCCAATCCACCTGACATCTTCGTCGGGGTGGATGCACCGGATTTCAATATCGGGGTGGAGCTGAAGCTGCGCCGCGCCGGTATCAAAACGGTTCACTATGTCAGTCCCTCTGTCTGGGCCTGGCGTCAGAACCGCATTCACAAGATCAAGGCCGCCACCGATATGGTGCTCGCCTTCCTGCCGTTCGAGAAAGCCTTCTACGATCGCTTTGCTGCCCCTTGCCGATTTGTGGGTCACACCATGGCCGATGCGATCCCGCTCGAACCGGACCAGGCTGCCGTGCGCCAGGCGCTGGGCATTGACCCGGGTCGATGCTGGCTGGCCGTGTTACCCGGCAGTCGCACCGCCGAGGTGGGCTTCATGTCACCGGTATTTCTCGAGGCCTGCAAGCGGCTGACGGTACGTTATCCGGATCTCGGCTTTATCGTGCCGCTGGTCAACGAGGCGCGACGGGCGCAGTTCATGGCCATCAAGGCCGAGCTGGCGCCGGATCTCGACATGGTGTTGCTGGAAGGTCAGGGTCGCGAAGCCATGATAGCTGCCGATGCCGTGCTGCTTGCCTCAGGTACCGCAGCACTGGAAGCCATGCTGGTGAAAAAGCCCATGGTGGTGGGCTACAAGCTCAAACCGTTCAGCTATTGGCTGGCTCAGCGGCTGGTGAAGACCGCCTATGTGTCGCTACCCAATCTGCTGGCCGATCAGATGCTGGTGCCCGAACTTATTCAGCACGAGTGCACCCCGGACAATCTGGTGGATGAAGTCAGCAAGCTGCTGGAACACGACAACCGTGAGCTCATAGCCACCTTCACCCGGCTGCACCAGAGCATTCGCTGCAACGCCGACGTGCAGGCCGCGGATGCGGTGGCCGAACTGCTCGGCAGATAACAGGCAGGGTGGCCGATAGCGCTGCGCTCATCTACCCCATGTCAGGCCCTGCGGGGCCTGTTTTGATTCAAGGCTGCAAGATGATGATCGATATTCCCGAAGACAAGCTGGTTGCCGGGGTGGACGAGGTGGGTCGTGGCCCCCTGGTGGGTGACGTGGTCACCGCCGCCGTGATCCTGGATCCGGCCAACCCGATCACCGGGCTCGCCGATTCCAAGAAGCTCTCCGAGAAGAAGCGTCTGGCGCTGTTTGACGAGATCAAGCAGAAGGCGCTGGCCTGGGCCATCGGCCGTGCCAGTCCCGAAGAGATAGACGAGCTCAACATACTGCACGCCACCATGCTGGCGATGCAGCGCGCCGTGGCGGGCTTGTCCATCACCCCTGAGCTGGTCTTTATCGACGGCAACCGTTGTCCAAGCTTGCCGATGGAAGCGCGCGCCGTGGTCAAGGGCGACAGTCTGGTGGCTGCCATCAGCGCCGCCTCGATTCTGGCCAAGGTGACCCGCGATGCGGAGATGACAGCGCTGGACAGCCGTCATCCCGAATATGGTTTCGCCCGTCACAAGGGCTATCCGACCCCTGAGCACCTCGCCATTCTGGCCGAGCGCGGGCCCTTGCCCGCCTATCGCAAGAGTTTCAAGCCGGTGCGCCATGCACTTGGGATCGAATAGCCAATGCATTTCTGTTTGAGCAACGAGAGGGTATGACGATGGCTGAACCCCGTTTTATCCACCTGCGCGTCCACTCCGATTTCTCCATGGTCGATGGTCTGCAGAAGATCAATCCCATCGTCGGAGCCGCTGCGGCCAACAACATGCCGGCGCTGGCCCTGACCGACCAGATGAACATGTGCGGTCTGGTGCGTTTCTATGGCGCCGCCCACGGCAAGGGCATCAAGCCCCTCGTCGGGGCCGACTTCTGGGTGCAAAGCAGTGAGCTGGGGGACGAGCAGTTCCGCCTCACTCTGCTGGCCATGGACAACGATGGCTACCAGAACATTACTCTGCTCATCTCCCGCGGTTATCAGCGTGGCCATGTGCAGGGACGTCCCGTCATCGACAAGGAGTGGCTCACCGATCACGCCAAGGGGGTCATAGTGCTCTCGGGTGGACGGGAGGGGGACGTGGGCAAGTTCCTGCTCAAGGGCAACCGGCAGATGACGGAGTCGTGTCTCGCCTTTTACCAGACCCACTTTCCCGACGCCTACTACCTGGAGCTGCTGCGTACCGGTCGACCCGATGAAGAGGTCTACCTGCACATGGCGGTGGCCATTGCCACCGAGTTCGAGCTGCCGGTGGTGGCCACCAACGAGGTGGTGTTCCTCAACGCTGAGGATTTCGACGCCCACGAGATCCGGGTTGCCATCCACGATGGCTATACCCTGATGGACAAGCGTCGCCCGCGCCGTTACAGCCCGCAGCAGTACCTGCGCAGCCAGGAGGAGATGGCCGAGCTGTTTGCCGACATCCCCGAAGCGCTGGAAAACACGGTGGAGATCGCCAAGCGCTGCAACGTGACAGTGCGTCTGGGTGAATACTTCCTGCCCAATTTCCCGACCGGTGACATGACCACCGAAGACTTTCTGGTGGCCAAATCCAAAGAGGGCCTGGAAGAGCGTCTCGCCTTCCTGTTCCCGGATCCGGCCGTGCGCGCCGTCAAGCGCGGCGAGTATGACGAGCGCCTCGAGATCGAGCTGAAAGTCATCAACCAGATGGGCTTCCCGGGTTACTTCCTCATAGTGATGGAGTTTATCCAGTGGTCCAAGGACAACGGCATCCCCGTTGGCCCGGGCCGGGGCTCGGGGGCGGGTTCACTGGTGGCTTACGCGCTCAAGATCACCGACCTCGACCCGCTGGAATTTGACCTGCTGTTCGAACGCTTCCTCAACCCCGAGCGGGTCTCCATGCCCGACTTCGACGTCGACTTCTGCATGGACAGACGGGACGAGGTGATCGAGCACGTCTCCGACATGTATGGCCGGGATGCGGTGTCCCAGATCATCACCTTCGGCAGCATGGCGGCCAAGGCGGTGGTACGGGACGTGGGCCGGGTGCTGGGCCACGCCTATGGTTTCGTCGATCGCATCTCCAAGCTGATCCCGCCTGATCCGGGCATGACCCTGGCCAAGGCATTCGAGGCCGAGCCCAAGCTGCCCGAGCTTTATGAGCAGGACGAGGAGGTCAAAGACCTCATCGACATGGCGCGCCGGCTGGAAGGCGTGGTACGCAACGCCGGCAAACACGCAGGTGGCGTGGTAATAGCGCCCACCAAGATCACCGACTTTGCGCCGCTTTACTGCGATGACTCCGGCAATCACCCTGTCACCCAGTTCGACAAGAACGATGTGGAATACGCCGGGCTGGTGAAGTTCGACTTCCTGGGGCTGCGTACCCTGACCATCATCGACTGGGCGCTCGGCATGATAAACCCGCGCCTTGCCAAAGAGGGCAAGCCGCCGGTCGACATCGCCGCCATCCCCATCCACGACAAGAAGTCGTTCGATCTGTTGCAGCGGTTCGAGACCACGGCGGTATTCCAGCTCGAATCCCGCGGCATGAAGGATCTCATCAAACGGCTTCAGCCTGACTGTTTCGAAGACATGATCGCCCTGGTGGCCCTGTTCCGTCCGGGCCCGCTCCAGTCGGGCATGGTGGACAACTTCATCGAGCGAAAACACGGCAAGGAGGCGATCTCCTACCCGGACGAGAAGTGGCAACACGAAAGTCTCAAACCAATCCTTGAGCCCACCTACGGCATCATCCTCTATCAGGAGCAGGTGATGCAGATAGCCCAGGTGCTGGCGGGCTATACGCTGGGTGGGGCGGACATGCTGCGCCGGGCCATGGGCAAGAAAAACCCGGCCGAGATGGCCAAGCAGCGATCCGGGTTTGAGGAAGGGGCGGTCAAGAACGGCATCGACGGCGAACTGGCGGTAAAGATCTTCGATCTGGTGGAGAAGTTTGCGGGCTACGGCTTCAACAAATCCCACTCTGCCGCCTATGCGCTGGTCTCCTACCAGACCCTCTGGCTCAAGACCCACTTCCCGGCCGAGTTCATGGCGGCGGTCATGACCGCCGATATGGACAACACCGACAAGATAGTGACCCTGGTGGACGAATGTCAGCGCATGGGGCTCACCGTGATACCGCCGGATGTGAATACCGGTCGCTACCGGTTCAGCGTCAACGAAGATGGCCACATCGTCTACGGCATAGGGGCTGTGAAGGGAGTGGGGGAAGGCCCTATCGACGCCATTCTCAGCGCTCGGGATCAGGACGGCCCGTTTCGCGATCTGTTCGACTTCTGCAACCGGGTCGACATCAAGAAGATCAACAAGCGGGTGATGGAAAAACTCATCCTCTCCGGCGCCATGGACAGGTTAGGTCCTCACCGCGCCGCCCTGATGGCGACTCTGGAAGAGGCGATGCGCGCCGCCGAGCAGCACGCCAAGGCACAGGCCGTGGGTCAGGTCGACATGTTCGGGGTCTTGACCCAGGAGATTGACGACGTCAAGAAGGCGTTCGCCAACGTGCCGCACTGGCCTGACAAGGTGTGGCTGGAAGGGGAGCGGGAGACGCTCGGCCTTTACCTGACCGGCCACCCCATCAACCAGTACAGCGGCGAATTGCGTCGCTACACGTCCGGCCGTCTGTGCGATCTGCATCCCACCTCCCGGGATACGGTTACCACGGCGGCGGGGCTGGTGATCGCGGCCCGCAGCATGGTGACCAAGCGTGGCAACAAGATGGGGATCTTCACCCTGGACGACAGATCCGGCCGTCTGGATGTGACCCTGTTCAGTGAAGCGCTGGAAAAATATGAAGAATTGATGCAAAAAGACCGTATTTTGGTGGTTTCTGGACAGGTCAGCTTTGATGACTTCTCCGGTGGCCTTAAAATGTCGGCCCGTGAATTACTGGATATCAACGATGCGAGGGAGCGTTTTGCCAGGGCAATCCGCATCTCCCTCGATGAACAGCGGATTGATGATCGCTTTTTCCCGCGTTTGTGCGAGATTTTGGAACCCGCCCGTGCCGGAGTCTGTCCGGTTCAGGTAAACTATCGTCGCCCCGGCTCACGGGTGCGATTGACGCTCGGTACCGAGTGGCGGGTGACGCCCACCGATCAACTGATAGATGACTTGCGTGTCCTGCTGGGACGAGAGCGGGTTGAATTGGTTTTTGATTAGAGGATCTATAGGCCCTATGAGTCTTTTTCTGGATTTTGAACAGCCGATTGCCGAGTTGCAGGCGCAGATTGATGAACTCCGTCATGTGAGTGAGCACAACAGTGCTGTCGATCTCAATGAAGACATTCGCCGGCTGGAGAAGAAAAACGAAGAGCTGACCAAGAAGATCTTCGGCGATCTGGGTGCCTGGCAGGTATCCCAGATGGCGCGTCATCCTCAGCGTCCTTACACCCTCGATTATATCGAGCACATCTTCACCGACTTCGACGAGCTGGCTGGCGATCGCGCCTATGCCGATGACAAGGCCATCGTCGGCGGTATCGCCCGTCTCGACGGCGAGCCCGTGATGGTGATTGGTCAGCAGAAGGGTCGCGAGACCAAGGAGAAGATCAAGCGCAACTTTGGCATGCCGCGCCCGGAAGGGTATCGCAAGGCCCTGCGTCTGATGGAGATGGCCGAGCGCTTCAAGATGCCGATCATCACCTTCATCGACACCCCGGGCGCTTACCCTGGCGTGGGTGCCGAGGAGCGTGGTCAGTCTGAAGCCATCGCCCGCAACCTGAAAGTGATGGCCGGTCTGACCGTGCCCGTGGTCTGCACCGTGATCGGTGAAGGCGGCTCGGGTGGGGCCCTGGCCATTGGCGTGGGCGATCGCGTCAACATGCTGCAGTACTCCACCTACTCCGTCATCTCGCCGGAAGGGTGCGCCTCCATCCTATGGAAGAGCGCCGACAAGGCTCCCGTGGCCGCCGATGCCATGGGTATCACGGCCCAGCGCCTGAAAGAGCTCAAGCTCATCGACACCATAGTCGAAGAGCCGCTCGGTGGTGCCCACCGTGATGTGCCCCTGATGGCACAGCGCCTGAAGGAGCGTCTCAAGCAGGATCTGAATGCCCTGCGTCCGCTCGAGACCGATCAGCTGCTGGAGCAGCGTTACCAGCGCCTGATGGGCTACGGCTACTGCTAAGCCCGGCATGCTTCTATAAATGGCGTCAAAAGGCCCCTGCTTATGCGGGGGCCTTCTTTTTTGGGCGCGGGGAAAGTGCTGTTCATATGGATATCAGTCGGCCCCCCGTTTGCCGAAAACCCCTGTGTTGGATCAATTCAGCTGTGGTTAATGGCCAATAAAAGTGGGATCCCGCTCCCGTTTTGCTTAAAGTGGCCCCCTTCCGATCGACCCGATTGGAATGCCCGCAAGGATGCTCTTCAGACGTACGCAGGATGGCCTGGCCAGACTGACTCACAGCGATGTTTACTGCTCCGGTTCCCTTTTTCTGCCACCTCGCGCTGGCAGCGCCTTGTGCCGTTCAGTCAGTCCAGGTTTGCGTCACTCTCATTGTGCATTGTCTCCATCTGCAGCGAGTGAATCATGAGCGAATCGGTTTTTGAGATCCACGACTGGACCCTGAGGGTTGACGACAACATGCTGTGTCGCTCCGACCGCGAGGTCTACCTTGAACCCAGACTAGTCAATCTGTTGCGGTTTCTGGCCTGCCATACGGGCACAGTGTTTGGCCGCGATGCCCTGATCAAGGAGGTGTGGGACGGCGCCGAGGTGACCGATCAGGTGGTCACCCAGTCCATCTTCGAGTTGCGCAAGATCCTCAAAGATGGTCGCTTTGATGCGACCGACTATATCGTTACCGTGCCCAAGCGCGGCTACAAGCTGGTGGCATCGGTGCGGCCGCTGCAGGTGGTTTCGCTGCTGATGGCGGACGAGCAGCCCGTGCCAGCGGTCAATCCGACCCTCTCCGATCTGAGCCCGCCCGCCACGGCCGACGATGACGATGCCCTGCCCAATGTCGCCCCTTTTCCCGCCGGGCCCCTGACCCGCGCCATCTCGACTCACGCCAAGGATGCCCGCAGCCGCTGGAAGATGGTGAGCTTCGATATCTTCGTGGCCGTCATCCTGGTTGCCATCGTCAGCATGCTCAGCTATCAGCACGCCAGCCCCCAGGTTCACACCATGCTGGATCCCAATTTGCTGGTGTTTCGCTTTCACTCCGGTATGGATGACAACAACGAGAACGTGCGTCTGGCCGATGGCATCACTCGTGCCCTGATGGGGGAGGTGGCTGCGGTTACCCCTCTGCGTGTTCAGTACGGCGCCACCAATCTGATGGGGGGCATCCTGCCCGGCAAGGAGCTGAGCGTGCGGGTCTCCCGCCAGCCGCGGGGCACCTATCTGGATCTGGAGTATCGCAACATCAATACCAATCAGGTGCTGTTCAGCCACCAGTACCAGCTCAGCCGTCACAAGGTACACGCTGTGCTGCAGGCGAGCAGTCAGGATCTGCTGCGGGCCCTCGATCAGCCGGACGTCTTGCCCGGCATGGGATGGCCCACCGATGATACTTCCCTGATGGCCATGATGGAGGCGCAGTACTACATCAACAGCCAGGATCCCGTGGCCCTCAAGCGTGGCATAGCGCTGCTCGACAACTCTCTTTTCGTCCAGCCGGATCAGCCGTTGTTGCTGGCGGAGCGCTATCTAGCGGGGGAGGCGCTGGCAACCCTGGCGGGCAAGTCCGAGAGTGAGCATCTGATGGGGATAGGTACTCATCTCGCCAGCGTGGTGCAAAGCGATGGCGTCGTGCCCGCTCGGGTGTGGGAGGCCTTGACCCTGCAAGCCATCCTCAACAACCAGCCTCAGCAGGCGAGTCAGCTGCTGGCGCAGGCCGCCAGCCGTGGCCGCTCCGTACTCTACTACATACTGCAGGGCAAGCTGGCGGAGCTGGATGGTCGCCCCGAGGCGGCGGGAGATGCCTACAGTCAGGCCTTCCTGATGGAGGCGACCGAGCAGACCTATCTGCTCTGCCAGCAGCTCGGTTTCTACAGCAATATGGAGACCCTCACCCCCGCCCTGTTCAATGCGCTGGGCCAGAGCAAGGTGAAGCTCTTCTAACACTTAGGCTCTTGCTTCCCCTCGGTCGGCACTGTTGCCGGCCGTATCCACAGGCTGCCTTCGGGCGGCCTGCGTCGTTTCTGTCTGCGTCAATCCGCCTGCCTGCCCAAGGGAATAGCCAGTTTGGCTCATCCCGATTTATCTCCCGCTGCTCATTGTCACCCGCATTTGACTGGCTCGCCGCATTTGCGCTTGTCCGGCGTTGCGTCATGAGCACTGCTCGCTGCCGCTGAGGTGTTCCTCTGAGCCGGGGTGGTGATGAGAGATGCGGAGGGGCGAACAGGGGGGAGCGGCCACTTGGAGTGATGGTTCGAGGGACTTTTGGATGGCCGCAAGGGGAGGGGGCGCTATGCGATCCCCGTTATCCCGGGTTTATCCCCGGAAAAATATCAAGACGGCGAGATAAGGGGGTTATCAAGGGGCAAAAGCGGGGTGGCCGGATATCAAGGTTTTATCAAGATGGCTGCATCGTCTGATGTCAATGTGCTGTTTTTAAATGGTTTTTTGAAAAAGGTACCGAGGCGGCGAAAAAAGTTGGCTCATATTTTTATCCGTTAGCGGGTCCTTATGTTTTCCGGGGAGGAGAGGCCTAGTCTGTGCCCATTCGTTGGCGGGGCGTTCCGCCAAATGTGTATGTGACGACCCGACCTTTTATAGAACCGGAGATCTTATGTCCCTAGATACGAGCAAGAAGATTGGCCTCATCGCCTGTACTGGTGTGGTGGCCGGCAACATGATGGGGAGCGGCATAGCGCTGCTGCCTTCGGCACTGGCTACCATAGGTTCCATTTCCATTTTCAGCTGGGCCATCTGTCTGGTGGGTGCCATGGGCCTGGCCTTCGTGTTTGCCCGTCTCGCCACCAAGAACCCGCAAGAGGGTGGCCCCATTGCGTACGCTGGCGAGATCTCCCCCGTGTTCGGTTTCCAGACCGGTGTGCTCTATTACCATGCCAACTGGATCGGCAACCTGGCCATCGCCATTACCGGCGTCTCTTACCTGTCGGTCTTCTTCCCCATCCTCAACAACCCTATCCCGGCGGCCATCGCCACCATAGCGGCAGTCTGGATCTTCACCTTCGTCAACCTGCTCGGCGGCAGCTGGGTGAGCCGACTCTGTACCCTGGGTCTGGTGCTGATCCTGCTGCCTGTGGTGGGTACTGCCGTGATGGGGTGGGGGCATTTTGATACCAGCGTCTACAGCCAGAACTGGAACACCACCAGCGGCAGCGACCTGCATGCAGTCATCAGTGCCGTGCTCATCTGCCTCTGGTCTTTCGTTGGCGTGGAATCTGCCGCCGTCTCTTCCGGCATGGTGAAGAACCCCAAGCGCACCGTCCCCCTCGCCACCATGCTGGGCACGGGTATCGCGGGTGTTATCTATATCCTCTCTACCCAGGTGATCAGCGGCATGTTCCCGGCCGGTGAAGTGGCGGCCTCTGGCGCACCGTTTGCCATGGCCTCTTCCGCCATCTTTGGCAACTGGTCTGCGCCGTTCGTCTCTGCTTTCACCGCCCTGGCCTGCTTCACCTCGCTCGGTTCCTGGATGATGCTGGTAGGCGAGGCGGGCAAGCGTGCCGCCAACGATGGCAACTTCCCGAAAATCTATGGTGAGCTGGACAAGAACGGTGTGGCCAAGAAGGGCCTGATCCTCGGCTCCCTCAAGATGACAGCGCTGATGATTGGCCTGACCGCCTTTACCTCCCGGTCCGCTCACGCCGCCGATCTGTTCAACGTGCTGACCACGGATGCTGTGCTGCTGACCATGCTGCCCTACTTCTACTCCAGCATTAACCTCATTCGCTTCGAGGGCATGACCTCCCGCAGCATAGGCACCATGATTTTCTCCGGCGTCGCCTGTGTCTTCTGTCTGGTGGCCCTGATGGGCGCCAAGGGGTCAAACCTCACTGCCACCTTCGTGGTGTCGCTCATCATTCTGATGTTCTACGCCAAAAAACAGGGGCTGCGTCAACACGACGCCCTGCTCAAAGAGCAAGCCAGCCACTAATTCCCTTTTCTTCTTCCGAGCGCTCTTCACTCACCATCCCTGATGGAGAGCGCCCCTTCATGTGTGGAGCATCAAGATGAATATCATTGCCATCCTCAACCACCTGGGCGTTTTCTTCAAAGAAGAACCCATTCGCCAGCTGCAAGCTTCCCTGGAGCGCAAAGGCTTTCAGGTTGTGTATCCGGTCGATGTGGCCGACTTGCTGAAGCTTATCGAGAAGAATCCCCGCGTCTGCGGCGCCATCTTCGACTGGGACAAATACTCGCTGGGTCTGTGCAAGGAGATCCACGATCGCAACGAGAAGCTGCCGATCTTCGCCTTTGCCAACGATCAGTCCACCCTGGACATTCACCTGACCGACCTGCGTCTGAACGTCCACTTCTTCGAGTACCGTCTCGGCATGGCCGACGACATCGCCCTCAAGATGGGCCAGGCCACTCAGGCCTATCAGGACGCCATACTGCCGCCCTTCACCAAGGCGCTGTTCAAGTATGTGGAAGAGGGCAAGTACACCTTCTGTACCCCGGGGCACATGGGCGGTACTGCCTTCCAGATGAGCCCGGCCGGCAGCATCTTCTATGACTTCTACGGCCCCAACGCCTTCAAGGCGGATGTCTCCATCTCCATGCCGGAGCTGGGTTCCCTGCTGGATCACTCAGGCCCGCACAAGGAGGCCGAGGAGTATATTGCCCGTACCTTCAATGCAGACCGCTCCTACATAGTCACCAACGGCACCTCCACCGCCAACAAGATTGTCGGCATGTTCTCCGCCCCGGCGGGCAGCACAGTGCTGGTTGATCGCAACTGTCACAAGTCCCTCACTCACCTGATGATGATGAGTGACGTGACCCCTATCTATTTTCGTCCGACCCGCAATGCCTATGGCATTCTGGGGGGGATTCCGCAGAGCGAATTCAGCCGCGAGACCATAGCGGCCAAGGTTGCTGCCACCCCGGGTGCCCAGGCACCCCGTTACGCCGTGATCACCAACTCCACCTACGACGGCCTGCTCTACAACACCGGTTTCATCAAGGAGAGTCTGGATACCCCTTACATCCACTTCGACAGTGCCTGGGTGCCTTACACCAACTTCAGCCCCATCTATGAGGGCAAATGCGGCATGAGCGGGGACGCCATGCCGGGCAAGGTGTTCTACGAAACCCAGTCCACCCACAAGCTGCTGGCGGCCTTCTCCCAGGCCTCGATGATCCACATAAAGGGTGACGTTGAGGAAGAGACCTTCAACGAAGCCTTCATGATGCACACCTCCACATCGCCGCAATACGGCATAGTGGCGTCCACCGAGATCTCCGCCGCCATGATGCGAGGCAACAGCGGCAAGCGTCTGATCAAGGACTCCATCGATCGCGCCGTCTCCTTTCGCAAGGAGATCAAGCGGCTGCGTGATCAGAGCGAAGGCTGGTTCTTCGATGTATGGCAGCCGGACAACATAGACACAGTCGAGTGCTGGAAGCTGGATCCCAAGGATGACTGGCACGGTTTCAACGGCATCGACGATGACCACATGTACCTGGATCCCATCAAGGTCACGCTGCTGACCCCGGGGATGAACCGTCAGGGAGAGCTGCTTGAGCGTGGCCTGCCTGCCTCCCTGGTCTCCAAGTTCCTCGACGAGCGCGGCATAGTGGTGGAGAAGACAGGTCCCTATAACCTGCTGTTCCTCTTCTCCATCGGGATCGATCAGTCCAATGCGATGCAGCTGCTGCGCGCCCTGACCGAGTTCAAGCGTGGCTATGACCTGAACCTGACCATCAAGAGCATATTGCCGAGTCTCTATCGTGAAGACCCGAGCTTCTACGAAGGCATGAGGATCCAGGAGCTGGCCCAGAGCATCCACGATCTGACCTGCAAGTACCGTCTGCCGGAGCTGATGTTCAAGGCGTTCGACGTGCTGCCGGAGATGAAGATGACCCCGCACCTCGCCTGGCAACAGGAGCTGGCGGGCAATCTGGAAGAGGTGCCGCTGCGTGATATGGTGAATCGCATCAGCGCCAACATGATACTGCCGTACCCGCCGGGAGTGCCGCTGGTACTGCCGGGCGAGATGGTAACGGCTGATTCCCTGCCGGTGCTCGAGTTCCTCGAGATGTTGTGCGAGATCGGCGCCCACTACCCGGGCTTCGAGACCGACATCCACGGCCTCTATCGTCAGGCCGATGGCAGCTACACCGTCAAGGTGCTGTGCTAATCAAAGTGACAACAACGGGCCGCAAGGCCCGTTTTTCCCTGCGGTTTTTATCCATTTTGTGAGTCGTCATGAAGCGCATTCTCTCCATTCAATCCCACGTCGTCTTTGGCTGTGCCGGCAACAGTGCCGCCGTCTTCCCTATGCGCCGCATGGGCATGGAAGTGTGGCCCGTCAACACGGTGCAGTTTTCCAACCACACCCAATACAGTCAGGGGTGGCAGGGGATGGTGATGCCGGATGGCCATATCCGTCAGCTGATAACCGGTCTGGCCGACATAGGCGTACTGGGGCAGTGCGATGCGCTGCTAAGCGGTTACCTCGGCTCGGCCGAGCAGGGGGAAGAGATACTGGCGGCGGTGGCCAGACTCAAGGCGCTCAATCCGAACGCCCTCTACTTCTGTGATCCCGTCATGGGTCACCCCGACAAGGGGTGCATAGTCGCACCCGGTGTCGCCGACTTTCTCAAAAACCGAGCGCTGGCCTGCGCCGATATGCTGGCCCCCAATCTGCTGGAGCTGGAACAGCTGACCGAGCGGGAGATCCGCAATGTGCCCCAGGCACTGGCAGCATGCCAGCAACTGCGGGATCAGGGGGTCAAGCTGGTGATGGTCAAGTATCTCGGGAAGGCGGGTTTTGCCATGGACAGGTTCGAAATGCTGCTGGTATGCGAAGAGGGGGCGTTTCATATCTCACGCCCCCTCTATCCCTTTGCTCGCGATCCCATTGGGGTAGGTGATCTGCTGAGCGCCACCATGCTGGCCAATCTGCTGGCAGGTTTCACGTCTGTGGCGGCGTTCGAGCGTACCAATGCCAGCGTCGATGCAGTCGTGGCCCAGACCTGGCTCGCCGGAGCCTATGAGCTGCAACTGGTGGCAGCCCAGCAGGCGATGGTGCTGCCACAGGTGCGTGAGCAGGCTATCCGGCTTTAGCCGACGCATTCGTGCTACTTGTGTCTAGCTCGGGCGACGTGCCAGCCGCAGAGCCTGACGAGCGGTTAGCCCTGTGGCCTGGTGCAGGCCCTGAGGAGCGCACGCCAGCT
This sequence comes from Aeromonas sp. 5HA1, assembly GCF_029237245.1. Classification (NCBI taxonomy): domain Bacteria; kingdom Pseudomonadati; phylum Pseudomonadota; class Gammaproteobacteria; order Aeromonadales; family Aeromonadaceae; genus Aeromonas; species Aeromonas sp. 5HA1. The sequence goes on along the minus strand of NZ_JAACFW010000001.1, from coordinate 110,856 downwards.
TGAGGCGACGCCACTCTCGCCACAGCAACCAGCACAGCGGCAGTGTCAACAGCAGCACAGTCGTGGGCTGGGCGAGCAGTACACCTTCGCGTCCCCACTGCATCGGCAGCAAGAAGATCAGTGGCAGCAGCAGCAGTGTCTTGGCCGCCGAGATGATCAGTGCCTGCTTGGTGCGAGCCATGGATTGCAACAGGACTATGCCAAAGATGATGATCCCTTCCAGCGGAATGGCGCTGAGGTTGAGAGTCAGGCTGCTGACGGCGGCGGCAAGCAGTTCGGCATCCTGACCGCCGGTGTAGAGCATGGCCACCTGGCGCGGCAGCAGCTGGATCAGCAACCAGACCGCCATGCCATAGACCAGCGTGATCTTGAGCCCCATCTCCATCAGGAATTTCAGGTCACGGTAGCGCTTGGCCCCCGCCGCCTGACTGATGAGAGGCTGGATGCCAAATGCCAGTCCCTGCAGGATGACGATGAATATTGCCTCCGTGTAGCCTGCTACCGTGTAACCGGCCAGATCCTTGATGGCGCCATACGCCATCAGCTGGCTGTTGTGCAGCAGCAGCAGCAGTCCCAGGTTGAACTGGGCGATCAGGCTCGGCAGGCCGGTAAAGAGCAGGTTGGGCATGGCCGGAAAATTGGGCACCATATGGCGCCATGACAAATTCAGTTTGGCATGGGAAGTAAAGAAGTAACCCAGGCCCAGCAGGCTGACGACCCCCTCGGACATGAGTGTCGCCTGGGCAGAGCCCACCAGTCCCAACCCCAGCCGACCGACCATGATGTAGTTGAGAATGATGTTCAGCACTGCGCCCCCGCTGACCAGGATCATGGCCAGCCTGGGTTTGCCGTCGTTGCGCAGCAGATAGGGCACCGCCAGGTTGCTGGCCAGCAGCAGGGTACCGCCACCAATCCAGTAGAGGTAGTCACTGGCCTGTTTCCAGGTCTCTGTGCCTTGCTCGATTCCCAATGCCAGCAGGATATCGATGTGCCAGTGGTGCAGCAGCAGGGGGGCCAGAGTGCCGAGCAAGGCCAGCAGCCAGAGCGCATTGACCAGTGCCTGGCGGGCGAGCTTGAGGTTCTTGGCCCCTTGCTGGAAGGAGATGGCGGTGGCCGCGCCCATGCTGATCATGGCGGCGAGTCCGATCAGCACCATGATGACCGGGTAGACCAGGTTGATGCCGGCGAGGCCGGCGGCGCCCACGTAGTGACCGACGAAGATGCCATCGACCAGGTAGTAGGCACCGGAAACCAGCATGGCCATGATGGAGGGGAGGGCATAGCCCCAGAAACGGCGGGTCATCGCCCGCTGGCGCAATGTGAAGTAGGCAGACATATCTGTTCTCTTGGGGAGTTCGATTATCGAGCCGACAGTCTAAATTAATACATTTTTGTTGATAATCCGTCTTAAGATTGATGAATTGATGAGTGAAGTTCAGTAATCACCGGGTTTGGTAGTGTGCCTTGAGCATGTCGATCAGGGCGCGCAGACCTTTACCCAGTTGATGACGGCTGGGATAGAAGAGTGAAAATCCCACGAAGGTTGGGCACCAGGGCTCCAGCACTCGCAACAGTTTCCCTTCTGCCAGTTGCTTGCTGACCTCCTCTTCCGGACAGTAAGCCAATCCCAGCCCTGCCTCGGCAGCGCCAAGATAGAGGGCTGGCGTGCTGGTGGTGAGCGGCCCTGTCACCTCGATTTCCAGCATGCTCCCCTTTCCCTCGGTAAACGCCCAGCGATAATGGTGGGAGGGTGTCAACCGATAACCTATGCAGGCGTGACGCGACAGCTCGCGGGGATGTTGCGGTGTGCCGTGTTTGCTCAGATAGGCCGGTGAGCCCACCACCAGATAACGCTGGTGTGGTCCCAGTGGCACACCGATCATCTCCTTGGGCAGCAGATCGCCGTAGAAGATGGCGGCGTCATAGCCATCCTCGATAAGCCGTGGCATCAGCTCCTGCTCCACCACCTCTACCTGCATGCGCGGGTAGCGCACCATGTAATCGATAAGCACAGGGGCCAGCAAGTCGTTGATGGCCTCCCTTGGTGCGCTTATTTTCAGTCGCCCCACAGGCTCATTGCTGTGATGGGCCAGCTCGTCGAGGGCCTCTTCCAGGGTATTGAGGGTCGGCAGCAACTGCTCGAGCAGACGTTGACCCGCATCGGTCGGCACCACGGCGCGTGTGCTGCGATTGAGCAGTCTGACACCGAGCCGGGTCTCCAGCCCTTTCAGGCTGTGGCTCAGGGCGGAGGCCGAGACGCCGAGTTCGAGGGCGGCCTTGCTGAAACTCTGATGGCGGGCCACGGCGGCAAAAACCGCCAGTTCGGCGAGATCGGTACGGGTGATGACCATGACAACTCAGGGGAAAAAAGGATGAACAACAGGGTACGTCAGGGCAAGGCGAGGCACAACATGACCAATAAATGACCGAGTGTAAGCGGTTTGTTATACCCATAAGGATATAGATACTGGTGAAACTACCTGAACTTGTTAACGGTTGTTCACAAGGTTGAGCTGATAACGTGATCCATGACGCCAGAAAGGCGATTCTAGTCAAACTTTGGTTGATTAATTCAAAAAAACACTGTGATCGTTAAGGGGATTTAATTAGAGTCAGCCCATCAGAACAAAGGCGCGTTAACGACTTGTAACAGCTGACGCGCTGACAGCCCCAGGCTGATGACCCACTGACCTGTTTGTTGCAATTTGGTTGTTGCATGGAGTAATGACCACCTTGCCGGGTTTGGGGGGAAGAAAAAACAGGGATGGACGGCAGGAGTTCCAGGGAAATGGGACAGGGCATTGCGCCCGGTTGACTCGATTTTTCTATTTTCCTTGATGACAGGAACACCACTATGTCTGACATGAATATTGCAGTAGAAGGCAGCGTAGCCAGTAATGCGTCTTCCCGTGGCAACACCAAGGCCGATCTGGTCTGGATGCTGGGTTTGTACGGTACCGCCATCGGTGCCGGTGTACTCTTCCTGCCGATCAACGCCGGTGTAGGTGGTTTGTGGCCGCTGGTGGCCATGGCGCTTCTGGCGTTGCCGCTGACCTTCTTTGCACACCGTGGTCTGACTCGCTTCGTACTGTCCGGCTCCACCCGTGATGGCGACATCACCGAAGTGGTGGAAGAGCACTTTGGCAAGACCGCAGGCAAGTTCATCACCCTGCTCTACTTCTTTGCCATCTATCCCATAGTACTGATGTACTCGGTCGCCATCACCAACACGGTTGAAAGCCTGCTGGTTCACCAACTGGGTATGACAGCACCACCCCGTGCCGTCCTGTCGCTGGCACTGATCCTGGGTCTGATGGCGGTGGTACGCCTCGGTGGCCAATTCATCGTCAAGGCGATGAGCGTGCTGGTATTCCCGTTTGTGCTGACCCTGATGGGCCTGGCCTTCTATCTGGTTCCACACTGGAACGGCGCCATTATCACAGAAGCACCAGCCCTGTCCGATGCCTTCAACGGCGACTTCATCAAGACCCTGTGGCTTGCCATTCCGGTGATGGTGTTCTCCTTCAACCACTCCCCGATCATCTCCTCCTTCGCGGTGGACAACAAGGGTCGTTACGGCGCCGGTGCCGAGAAGAAGTGCGGCAACATACTGCTGGGTGCCCACGTCATGATGGTCATGACCGTCATGTTCTTCGTGTTCAGCTGCGTACTGAGCCTCTCCCCGGCTGATCTGGCTGCCGCCAAGGAACAGAACATCACCATTCTGTCCTACCTGGCCAACCATTTCGATAATGCCTTCATTGCCACAGCGGCTCCGCTGATTGCCATGGTTGCCATCAGCAAGTCTTTCCTCGGCCACTATCTGGGTGCCAAAGAGGGCATGAACGGTCTGATGGCCAAGGCGCTGCGCGAGAAAGGCAAGCAGGTCGACATCAAGCAACTGGACAAGGTGACTGCCGTCTTCATGATCCTGACCACCTGGGCTGTGGCTACCGTCAACCCCAGCATCCTCGGCATGATCGAAGACCTGGGCGGCCCCATCATCGCCATGCTGCTGTTCCTGATGCCGATGTACGCCATCACCAAGGTACCTGCCATGCGCAAATACGCTGGCAACATCAGCAACGGCTTCGTGACCCTGATTGGCCTGATCGCCATGTCCGGTATCATCTACAAGCTGATTGCCTGATAATTCCGGTTACACTGTTGAATGAAGAAGCCGCCTCGCAAGAGGCGGCTTTTTTGTTTGAGCAAGGGATAGTCCTTAACAAGCAAGGGGTTGCGGCCTAACATGGCCCGATGTGTGTTTATTAATCGGGACAAAGGAATATGTCTGCTTTGAAAAAGGATCTCGGGCTCTGGCAGGGAATGGGGCTGCTCGCCACCTCACTGCTGGGTACCGGTATCTTCGTGGTGCCGGCGACGGCGGCGTCGCTGGCGGGTGGGGCCTCGCTCTGGGCCTGGGTGTTGCTCATCGTGCTGGTGCTGCCCATCGCCTTCACCTTCGCCCGGCTTGGCCGTCGCTATCCTCACGCAGGTGGGGCGCCGCATCTCATCGGGCTTGCCTTTGGCATTGGCGCCGAGCGCTTCTCCGCCTTCCTGTTTCTGGCTGTGCTGCCGGTGGGATTGCCTGCCGCACTCACCATTGCCGCCGGCTTCTGGCATGCCCTGTTTGATCTGGGGGAGTGGACCCTGTGGGGCATACAGCTGCTGACACTGCTCGGGGTGTTTCTGCTGGGTTTGCGCGGGGCACGATCCTCCGGCAACCTGCAACTGCTGATCGCTCTGGCCATATTGGGGCTGACCCTGCTTATCTGGTTCAAGGGGGATCTCAGTTGGCGCGACGGGGCCCAGCCGTTGCCGACCGCAAGCGAATGGCCCGCCATGGGCACGGCGCTGGCGGTGATGTTCTGGTGCTTCGTGGGGCTCGAAGCTTTCGCCCATATGGGGGAGGAGTTCAAGCGACCTGAGCGGGACTACCCGCTGGCACTGCTTGGCGGCGTGCTGCTGGCGGGGCTTATCTATTGGGTCCACTCGCTGGTGGTGCTCAAATATGGGCTCTATGGCGACGAGGCAAAAAACGCCACCGCCATTCCGGCGCTGCTCTCGCTGCTGTTCGGCCCTACCGCCAAGTGGCTGGTGGCAATCCTGGGTTATCTCTCCTGTTTTGCCAGCATCAACATCTATCTGCAGGGTTTTGCGCGCCTTATCTGGAGCATGGCGCGGGAGGGCAAGCTGCCCACCTCGCTGGCTCGTCTCTCGGCCCGGGGAGCGCCGCTCAATGCTCTGTGCTGGGTGCTCGCCATCTGCCTTGTCTCCATCACCTTGATCCTCTGGCTGCGTTTGCCACTGGATGAGCTGATCCGCTACGCCAACGGCAACTTCGTACTGGTCTACCTGCTCTGCATGGCGGCAGGCTGGCGTCTGCTCGGCGGCATGGGCAAGGGGCTGGCGGGATTGAGCGTCTTGCTCTGCCTCGCCGTGCTGGTGGCGCTCGCCTCCCAGGTGTTTTATGCCGTATTGCTGAGCACAGGTTATGGTCTCTTCTCCCTGTGGCGCCGCTATCTGCGCCGCACCCGGGCCACGGAGAATATCTGCGCCATCAAGTAACCAGCCCGACAAAGAGCCCCGCAGTGCGGGGTTCTTTGTCTATCAGGGGTGTTGGTTACCGGGCGCTTGGCTGGTCGCTGCGCAGCAGAGCGTAGTGTTGCAGGGAGATAAACTGATCCCCCTTCCATTCGCACTCCCGCGCCGTCCCCTCGTAGCGAAATCCGGCGCGGAGCAGGACGCGGGCGGAGGCGACATTGGGCTCCTCCACCAGGGCGTGCAGCCGGTGCAGCGTAGTGGTGCCATAGAAGTGGGTCAGAAAAAGGGGCAGGGCCCTGCCCATTACCCCTTTTCCCCAGTACTCGGGATAGAGCCAATAACCTAGCTCGGCCTTTCTGTGCTGCGGATCGGCATCGTTGTAGCCGATGGCGCCGAGCGGTTCGCCCGTATGCCGGTCGCGAATGAGGTGCCAGGCGCCGCGGCCGGTGCGGGTCAGCTCGGCATACCAATCCATCTGGGCCTCACAGGCCGTCAGGCTATCGTAACTGATGCCGTAGTGGGCAATAACCTCTGGATCCGACAGGCCGCGATAGATGTGGGGCAGATCGGCAGTCGTGATAGGGTCGAGCCGCAGTTCGCCCCCTTGTCGTGAATTCATGCTCTTCTCCTGTGCGGCCTGTGTTGGCAGGCCGCCTGATTGGGAAAGACAGTTGTGTGAAGGTGTGATTGTTGGCGTCAGTTCGCTGCGAGGCCAAGCAAACCGGCCAGCTGCTGCAACTCGTCGCGCCACTGTTGTTGCAGCCTGGGTGTCTGATGCCTGGGCTTGCGGGCGAGGTCGGCGGCGAGCAGGGCATCCAGCTCGTACCAGCGTGCCAGCAGCGCCTCTTCGTCATCCTCCACAGTGGCTTGCTCCTGCGAACTGCCAGTGGTGGCGGGGCTGATTGAAAGGTCCATGGGTTCATCACAGAGCAACTCGGCATAGGCCCGCTCGGCACTGTGGGCTTCGACAATCCGGCCTTCCCTGATCACCCAGAACCGGTTGCAACTGCGCTCGATCAGATCCCGGTCGTGGGAGATCAGCAGCACGCCCCCGGCAAAACGCGACAGCGCCTCGGCCAGATCTTCTTTTCCTTCCAGATCCAGATGATTGGTCGGCTCATCCAGCCAGAGCAGATGGTGGCTCGCCAGCGACAGGGCGAGAAACAGCAGCCTGGCCCGCTCACCACCGCTCAGGCTATGCACGCGTTGCCTGTGACGGGAGTAGGGGAAACCTGCACGGATCAAGGCCTGGCGCAGCGTCACCTCGGACAGGGGGGCCAGACAATAGAGGGCATCGGTCAGCGTTGCAGCGTCATCGAGCTGCTGCAGGGACTGATCGTAGTAGGCGATGCTGGCGCCGGGGTGGTGGTGCCAGCCTTCACCTGGTAGTTGAGCGTGCAGATCGTGCCAGCACTGACGCAGCAGGGAGGACTTGCCGGTGCCATTGGCACCGAGCAGGGCAACCCTGTCTCCGGCTCGCAGCCCGAGATCCTCGGCCCGCAGCAGGGGAGGCAAGCCGGGAGCGGGGCGCACGTCGAGGGCGTCCAGCCGCAGCAGGGCATCGGCGGGCAGTGCCTGCCCGTGCAGTTCGAGGCGCCAGGGGGCGCCGGCACCGACAACGCTCTGCTCCTCCTGCATCCTGGTAATCCGTTTCTCCATGGATTTGGCCTGACGCACCAGCTTCTCGTTGTCATGCTCCCGCCCCCAGATGGCGAGGCGTTTGCTGCTGGCGCTCAGGCGGTCGATCTCCTTTTGCTCGTCGGCCCGGCGCAAACGGGCTTGCTCGTCCTCTTCCGCCTGGGCCGCCCTGGCCTGGCTGCAAGGCAGGGCGAAGCGATAGAGGCATCGGTCACGCAGGATCAGGGTCTCGCGGGTGACCCGGTCGAGCAGGCGGCCATCGTGGGACACCAGCACGAAAGCACCGCGCCAGCCCAGCAGGAAGCGCTCCAGCCAGAGCAGGGCGGGCAAGTCCAGGTGGTTGCTGGGCTCATCGAGCAGCAACAGATTGGGCTGGCGCAGCAGGGCGCGGCCTATCTGCAATCGGGTGTGCTGGCCGCCGCTCAGGGCGCTGACCGGTAACGCGCCCTGTGCTTCAAGCTGCAGCTCGGTCAGCATCTTGTCCACCTGCCAGTCGAGCGCGGGATCCCCGTCCACTGCATCGAGCAGTACGGCGCGTGTGGTGAGCGCCTGCAGGCGTGCGGGCAGATGTTGCGCCACGAATTCACAACGGCAAGCCGCTGCGTGATGCACGCGTCCGTCATGGGGATCGAGCAGACCGGCCAGCAGGGCGAGCAGTGTGCTCTTGCCGCTGCCATTGGCACCGATAAGGCCGATGCGATCACCGCTGCGGATGCTGAGGTCGACGCTGTCAAACAGGGGAAGGTGTCCTGCCGTCATGTGCAGGGAATGGGTACTCATCAGGGTTGTCATGCTCTTGCTCTCTAAAATCACGGGATCGGAAATCCCTGTCATCAGGAGCGCTGGCGACAACGGCAGAGTCGAGAAAGGTCTCGGTTTGGAAGGGAGTCGGCTTTGCTCGAACCCGCTATCGCAGCGCGATGGTATGCAGGCAAGAGCACTGGAATGTGCCGAACAGGCGAGCCGAGAACATCGGACACGCTTGGATAACCATTTTTTACCTCCTTATTTTTTGTGATGACAAGGTGCGCCGATTATAAGCACAGAAAAAATAGCCGTCCATCGGGGGCCTCTGTCTCTTGCCCCCGTGGTGAGGCGGGTCCGGGTACACGGAGGCAGTGGCATTATCTGCTGTGCCAGCAAAGTCAAAGCCCCGCATTGCGGGGCCTTGGCTGTATGAGAATGGTGGGTCAATCGCGGGGGGTCTTGAGCGCCTGGATCACATCCTCGTCGGGGGCCAGCCCTTCTACGTGGTTGAAGATCTCCAGCCCCTCCTGCGCATTGATGGTAAAGGCGTCGGCACTGCGATAGCTGCCGCTGCCGGCGCTTTCGATGATGACGATGAGCTCGGGCTGCTTGTCGCCGTTGAGATCCTGCAACTTCAGCTCCTTGATGCTGCCATCTCGCGCCAGTACCTTGCCATCGATGAACTGATCGAGGGGAAACTGGGGGTTGGCGCCGGAATAGAGACGCACGTCGTAGCTGCCGATGGAGGCGGGCTCACCGCGCCCCTCGCTGATGGCAAGCACCTGACCGGTGGGCAGCGTCAGCTGTTTGAAGAACCCTTCTGCCGCCTGACCAGTCAGTGGCAGGGTGAGCAGACCGAGTGTCATGAGCAAGGCTTTCATGGATGTGATCCTTGTGACTGTGGTGACGGGCGGGTATCTCCGCCCGTCACGGATGTTGATATGTGAGCCGGGTTCAGGTGATGCCTGTCCCGGCTCTTCGAACAGGGCGTCCGTTACCAGATCTTGACCCGTTTGGCGGGGTCCAGATAGAGCTTGTCCCCCGGCTTGATGTTGAATGCCTCGTAGAAGGCGGGGATGTTCGGCACCACGCCGTTGACCCTGTACTCCGGCGGGGAGTGCGGATCCGAGGAGAGCAGCATCTGCATCAGTTCGGGGCGGTACATGCCTTTCCACACCTGGGCCCAGCCGAGGAAGAAGCGCTGTTCGCCAGTGAAGCCGTCCAGCACGGGGGCTTCCTCGCCCTTGAGTGACAGCAGATAGGCCTTGTGGGCTATGGTGAGACCGCCCAGATCGCCAATGTTCTCCCCCAGAGTGAACTGGCCGTTGACGAACTGGCCATTGATGGGCTCGAAGCGGTTGTATTGGGCAACCAGTCGGCTGGTACGAAAGCGAAACTCCTTGAGGTCGGCCGGCGTCCACCAGTCGCGCATCACGCCATCACCGTCGGATTTGGCCCCCTGATCATCGAAACCGTGACCCATTTCATGGCCAATGACGCCGCCTATGGCACCGTAGTTGACGGCATCATCGGCCTGCATGTCGAAGAAGGGGGGCTGCAATATGGCGGCCGGGAAGACGATCTCGTTGTTGCTCGGGTTGTAGTAGGCATTCACCGTCTGCGGCGACATGTGCCACTCGTCCCTGTCCACCGGCTTGCCCAGGCGTGCCAGGCTGTCGGCATATTCAAAGGCGCGAGCCCGTTGCAGGTTGCCTACCAGATCATCGGCACGGATCTCGATGGCGCTGTAATCCTTCCATTTGTCCGGATAGCCTATTTTGGGCCTGAACTTGGCAAGTTTTTCCAGTGCCTGGGTCTTGGTGGCCGGTGACATCCAGTCCAGCTCCTGAATGCTCTGGCCGTAGGCGGTGCGCAGGTTTTCCACCAACTGCTCCATGCGGGCCTTGGCCTGGGGCGGGAAGTAGCGCTCCACATAGAGTTTGCCCACCGCTTCCCCAAGGTGATCGTCCAGTATGCCGAGGGCGCGTTCCCAGGGGGCGCGTTGCTTGGGGGTGCCGCTCAAGGTGGTGCCGAAGAAGGCGAAATTCTGGGCGTCGGTCTTGCTGTCGAGATAGGGGGCATAATCCGTGATGAGCTGCCACTTGAGGTAAGCCTGCCAATCACCGATGGGAGTCTGCTGCATCAGGCCGTCGAGGGCAGCGAGATAGCTGGGCTGGCCGATGATCAGGCTTTGCTGACCGGCGAGACCGGCCTGGCCAAGGTAGCCGTTCCAGTCGATATGGGGGGCGAGGCGCTTGAGCTCGTCGAGGGAGCCCTTGTTGTAGTTCTTCTCCCTGTCCCGCAGGGTCACGTTGTCCCACTGGATCTGGGCGAGTTTGGTCTCAAGGGCCAGGATACGCTTGGCCTTTGCGTTCGCATCCGCTTCGCCAAAGCGTGTCAGCATACCGGCGATGTGCTGCTCGTATTTCTGGCGCAGGGCCTGGCTGTTGGCGTCGGTTTTGAGGTAGTAATCTCTGTCCGGCAGGCTGAGCCCGGACTGATAGAGATAGACGGCATGGCTGTCCGGTGCCTTGGCATCGGCGCCGATCCAGAAGCCGAACGGGGCGCTGCCCCCCAGCTGGCCGGAGCGGGCGAAGGCGCGAGCCAGTCCGTTCTGATCGCGGATCTGATCGATTTCGCCGAGCAGGGGCAGCAGCGGTGTGGTGCCCTTGGCATCCCGACCAGCCTGATCCAGATAGCTGGTGTAGAGATCGCGGATCTGCCGGGCCTGGGTATCGGCGGGGGCCTTGGCATCAAGCCCTTCCACCAGCACTCGTACATCCGCCAGGGATTTGTCCCTGAGCATATAGAAGGCACCATCGGCAGGCCTGTCATCCGGGATCTTGGCGGTGGCCAGCCAGTGACCGTTCACGTAGCGGAAGAAGTCATCACCGGGTTTGACCCGGGTATCCATGTTGGCCAGTGCCAGGCCCGAGTGCTTGTCTGCCGTGTCCGGCGCCTGACTGCAACCGGCTAACAGGGCCAACCCAATGAGGCCGGCCAGTATGCTTTTCTTGTTGTTCATTCTGTTGGATTCCAATTCGGGTTATTCAGCTTCCTTGCCCACGCAGGGCGCACATCACTCTAGCAGTCGGGTTACAGCTTGATAAGCCCGACTCTGCTAAGATCGGCCAGGTCGTTTTGGGGAAGCCTATGATTTCTCGTATTTATTCTCGTTTTTGTCAGACCCTGCCAGAGCCGGAAGGTTCCCGGGGCTTGTTGGTAGCCTTCAGTGGCGGGCTCGATTCCACAGTGTTGCTGGCGTTGGCGGCGCAGTTTGCCCGCGAGCATGGGCTTGCGCTGCGCGCCTTGCACGTTCACCACGGCCTCAGCCCCCACGCCGATGAGTGGGTCGCCCACTGCGAAGCCGTGTGTCAGCAACTGGCGGTGCCGCTCATGGTGGAGCGGGTGCAGCTGGTGCGTGGCAATGGTGAGAGTCTGGAGGCACAGGCGCGGGATGCCCGTTATCAGCGGCTGGCCGCCAGGCAGGAAAAAGGGGAGTGGCTGCTCACCGCTCATCATCAGGACGATCAGCTGGAGACTTTGCTGCTGGCCCTCAAGCGAGGTGCCGGTCTGCGCGGTCTGGCGGGGATCTTGCCGAGTCAGCCCTTTGCCGGTGGCCTCTTGTTGCGCCCCCTGCTTGAGTTCAGCCGCGCCGAATTGGCCGAGGCGGCGGCGACCCTCCCCTTCGGCTGGGTGGAGGATGAGAGCAATCAGGACGTAAGCTATGACCGCAATTTTCTGCGTCAGCAGTTGATCCCCCAGCTCAAGGCACGCTGGCCGGCCATGGCTCGTACCGCCGCCCGCAGCATGGCGCTGTGCGCCGAGCAGGAGGCGTTATTGGAGGAGCTGGCCGAAGAAGACTGGCAGCTGGCCTGTGGAGGGGAGGCGCTGCACGTTTCATCGTTACCGGCTTCATCGCTGCAGATTGTGCCCCTGCTCACCCTGTCGCCCACCCGGCGCAACAACTTGCTGCGTTACTGGATCCGCCGCCTGGGGGGCGAGATGCCCTCCCGGGATCAGCTCGCTCTGCTGTGGCAGGAGGTGGCGCTGGCGCGGGAGGATGCCAACCCTCAGTTCAGCCTGAAAAACCTCGATTGCCGCCGTTTTCAGGGGCGGCTGCATCTGGTTCAGCCCGGGTTGACGCCCCGTCACGAACAACTGGCTGTCACTATCGGCGAGTCCGTGGGCCTGCCCGATGGGCTGGGGCGGGTGCAAGTGTCGGCCAGGCCGGACGGGGAGGGGCTGAGGTTGCCAGGGATGGGGGAGCCTTTGTCGGTGCGTTTTCAGGTGACGCCCGGTGTCATGCTCAAACCTGTGGGGCGCAGCGGCAGCCGCCGTTTCAAGAAGCTGCTGCAAGAGTATGGGGTACCTTCTTGGCTGCGGGGCCGTATTCCCATCCTCTACTATGGCGAGCAGGTGGCGGCAGTGGCCGGACTCTTTATCTGTGACGGATTTATGACGCAAGAAGCGGGGATAGGATGGCAGTGGCTGCCAGCGGCCGACAGCGGCATCCCGCAGTGAGCTCAGGCCCGCCATGCAGCTAGCCTGGCGGGCCTTTTTACGATCCTGGCGCTGTGGTGCTCAGTCCAGCAGACCCGCTTTACCGGCTTTCTTGCGGGCATAGAGGTGAGCATCGGCCGCCTCATACAGGCTCTGGACTGCGACCCCTGATTGCCAGCTGGCCGCCCCCAGACTGCAACCGACCGAGAAGGTGCTGAGTTCCTTGTGGGTCAGCAGCATGTGTTGCAGCCGCAGCCAGACCGGGCGCCAGGCCTCGGGTTCGGCGGGTTGCAGCAAGAGGGCAAACTCGTCGCCACCGAGGCGAAAGGCCTGATCCGTGCTGCGGATGCAGCTCTGGAGCAGATGGGCAAAGCGGCTCAACACCAGATCGCCGACCGGGTGACCCCAGGTATCGTTGATCTGCTTGAAGTGATCGAGATCCAGCAGCACCAGCACCAGACCGTGGGATTCCCGGCTGTGTTGCTCCACGGCGCGACCTATGGCCTCGTCGAAATAGGAGCGGTTGCCGAGCCCAGTCAGGTGATCGAGCCGTACTTGCTGCTCCAGCTGCGCCAGCCGCAGGTAGAGTGGCAGCGGCTGGCAGAGCAGCTGATGGTACTGCTGCAGGATCCGCTGCTGGCTGCCGCTCAGTATGTGTTCCAGGGTGTAGTGCAACTGGCCGAACAGCTGACCGTGCTGGCCGCGCAGTTCAAACGGGTAGCTGTGGAGCGTCAGGCTGGCCTGGGGCGGCTGCTGGATCAGCCTCTGTGGCTGGGGGTTGTCGAAATAGAGGCTATGTATACGGACAACTCTTGCCGCACGATCGGCAAAGGTTGCCAGCAGGCTGTCGAGATCCGACTGTGCCAGCAACAGCTCGAGCAACTGGTTGCGATCCTGACTTGCTAGCGGCGTGAGCCGCTCCATCTGCCGAACCCACAACTCGATGCCATGCCCCAAACCATTCAATGACGATGTGTTTTCCACGGTATAGCCCTCATACGTCCTACTACCTGCCACTTCCCTGCAATCCCTGTGCCTAAAATATGTTCAATGTGAGCAAGGGCGGCTGACTAGGCTTAAGTGGATAAAAAGGGAGGAAAAATTTGTACGCAGATGTGTTGATCCTGCTGTTTGCCGCCGTCTTGCTGGTGGCGATTTTCCGGCGCCTCGGCCAGCCGGTGATCCTCGCTTACCTGGTCGCCGGTGTACTGCTGGGTCCCCATGGCGCCGCCGTTCTCTCCGAGCAGGCGAACATGCAGACCATCGCCGAGCTTGGCATCGTCTTTCTGATGTTCTCACTGGGGCTGGAGTTCTCGTTGCCGCGTCTGATCGCCATGCGGATGCTGGTCGTGGGGATCGGTGGTCTGCAGGTGCTGTTCACCTCCCTGCTGTTCTTCTGGCTTGGCTGGTGGTGGGGGCTGAGCCTGCCCCAGGCGCTGGTGGTGTCGGGCACTCTGGCGCTCTCTTCCACCGCCGTAGTGATCAAGCAGTTGGGAGAGCAAAAACAGCTGCATACCCGCCGCGCTCAACTTGGGGTCAGCGTGCTGCTGTTTCAGGATCTGGCGGTGGTGCCGCTGCTGGTGATGATCCCCATACTGGCCAGACCCGAGATCCAGGGCAGTGCCCTGCTGGCGGAGATCGCCTGGGCCACCCTCAAAGGCTTGTTTGCCCTGTTCAGTCTGCTTGCCGTCGGCAAGTGGCTGCTGCCTCTGCTGTTTCACGAGGTGGCGCGGGCCCGCTCCGATGAACTTTTCGTGCTCAGTGCCCTGCTGGTGGCCTTGCTGGCGGCTTTCATGACCCATTCGCTGGGGTTGTCGATGGCACTTGGGGCTTTCCTGGCGGGCATGATGCTGGGCGAGTCCCACTATCGCCATCAGCTGGAGGTGGACATAAGGCCGTTTCGGGATGTGTTGATGGGACTCTTCTTCATCACCATCGGCATGACCATGGATTGGCAACTGGTGGCGCTGGCCTGGTGGCAGGTGATCCTCTGCGTATTTGGCCTCATCTTGATCAAGTCCCTGCTGGTACTGCTGGCGGGTCGCCTGATGGGAGAGCGCAAGCGGGATGCCATGGCGGCGGGGATCATGCTGAGCCAGGTCGGCGAATTTGGCTTCGTGTTGCTGGCGCTGGCCAACCACCACGCGCTGCTCGACCATCAGCTGGTCTCCCTGCTCATCGGCATAGGGGTGATCTCCATCGCCATGACCCCCTGGCTGGTGCAAAAGGCGCACGGTCTGGCGCGCTCGCTCACCGACTCGGCCCTGCTTACCCGCTCCGAGGTGGCGCAGTCGGGGCTGAGCAAACATCAACACGTCATCATCGCCGGTTTTGGCCGTGCCGGGCAGACATGCGCCCGTTTTCTCAAGCTGGAAGACATTCCCTTCCTCGCGCTGGATCTCGATCCCGAGCGGGTGGGCGAAGCCAAAACGGCGGGGGAGCAGGTGGCATTTGGCGATGCCAGCCGGCGCGATATCCTGCTGGCCGCCGGTCTGCTGCGGGCTCGCCTGGTGATCATCACCTTCGACGATCGCAAGCGGGTCGAGGCCATGCTGGCGCTGATAAAGGAGCTGGCGGGGCAGGTCAGGGTACTGGTACGGACCCGGGACGACAGCTTTCTGGAGGCCTTCAAGCAGGCAGGGGCGCATGAGGTGATCCCGGAATCCCAGGAAGGGGCCCTGATGCTGGTCTCTCATCTGTTGCTCAATTGCGACATCCCTATCGGCCGGGTGATCCGGCGCATGGAGCTGGAACGCAGCAGCCAGTATCGCTTTTTGCACGGCTTCTACTGGGGGGACCAGAGTGCCAGCAATCTGGAGACGGATCAGTTGCTCGAGCGTCTGCATCCCGTGCTGCTGCACGATCAGGCCTGGGCCGTGGGGCAGACGGTCCAGGCGCTGGCGCTTGACGCTGTGCGAATAAAAGAGGTGCAACGCGGTGAACAGAGCCTGGAGCCCAGGCCCGAATTGCGGCTGGCGGCAGGGGACAGGCTGGTGCTGTTTGGCAATGCGGTAGCGATGGAGCAGGCGGAACAAAAGTTGCTGGAGGGGCGTTAGGCCTTGCGCTGCACAAGGCCGACCAGCTGATTTACGCCTCTTCCCGCATCACGTCTTCAATCCCCAGAAATTGTTCGACCCGCGCCCGCTCGTTGAGGGTGTCCCTGTAACCCAGCTTGATCAGTTGCTGGCAGTAGCCGGGATAGAACATCAGAAAGCTGGCCAGGCTGCTGGTCTCGTCCCCCGACACTCCCAGCACCCGCAAGAGGCGGCGCAGGTGTACAGGCAGCTTGCGCAGATAGGCCAGCGCTATGGTGTCGAGATCCTGGCTCGGTTTCAGCACGCAGGTCTCCACCCGTTTGAGTTTCAGGCGTCTGCGCTCCCGCTCGGGTATGAGATCCAGGGTCTGATTGATACGCCATAGCCGCTCCAGATCCGAATTCAGGGTATCGGTAAAGACGGTATCGAGCAGGTGACTCGCGATGTTGGAGCTGGTCAGGTGGCCATGGCGAAAGGTGGGGGCCGAGTGGGCAGGTGGATCCAGCGCAATCAGCAGGATCCGCTCCGCCCCCAGATGGATGGCTGGGCTTAATGGGCTCAACTGGTGAATGGAACCATCGCCGTAAAACTTGTCGCCAATATGGGTCGCCGGAAAGACAAACGGCAACGCCGAGGAGGCCAGCAGGTGATCCGAGGTGAGCAGGGTGCGCACCCCACGCCGTCTGGCTCGCTCCCACGGCAGATGGTCGGCCCGTCCCTGAAAAAAGGTGGTTGAGAGGCCGTCATCATAGTCCGACGCTGTGATGGCCAGTGCCTCCAGGCTGCCATAGAGGATGTTGTCGTCGATGCGGTGATAGTCGATGAGCTGATCCAGCAGGCGGCGCAGGGGGGCGTTGTCAAACAGGTGAAAGGCGTGATTGGTGTGAGGATTGATAAGCCCGGCCGAGCCTTCATACAACAGCCGCCACAGCAATCTGCCGGGGTGAAAGTCGAAGATATGGTGGGTTTCGAAGCGGCGCCAGACCCACTCCAGCTTGCGTACCCCCAGGTGGAAACAGGAGGCATAGCAGGCCAGCGCCGTGACATTGATGGCACCGGCCGAGGTGCCGCACAATATGGGAAATGGAATGCCGAGATTGCGGGGATAAAACTCGGCGATGGCCTTGAGGGCACCGACCTGATAGGCCGCGCGAGCACCGCCACCGGTCAAGAGAAGAGCTGTGTTGGGTCTGGCCATGATACTGCGCCTTATGGTTGCCACTGAAGGTGTTGCCACCGAGCAATTTAACTATAAGGCGCTGTATCGAATATAAAAACAGGTCTGCGCACCATTTTTTCAGCAGGCTGGTTTCAACGGTGGTTATGCCGGTGAATGGGAGCCTGCCAGGCTATCGAAGGCGGCAAAGAGGGGGGCACTGGCAAGGATTCGGCCGTGACCCAATCCACGGGTACTGACCAGTCGGGTACGGCCATCCAGGGTTGCTCGTTGGGAGTCGCCGTAGGGGGCAAACCTGTCTTCCTCGTCGTGCACTATGATGGCGGCGCCGCTGCGGCTGGCGAGACGCCCCAGCGGGTCGACCGTGCTGAGGGGATGCTGGTACTCCTGCTCAATCTCTTTCACTACCGCATCGAACAGGCGGATGGAATAGCCGGAGCGGGCCACCATGCCGTAGAGCTGGGGCACATAGTCGAGCACGGGCGAAACAAGCAGCAGCGGCAACTGGTCGAGGGCTTGTTGGCGACTGGAGAGGGTGACGGCACCTCCCATACTGTGGGCGATGACGCCACTGAGTGGACCGAATTTGGCGACCTGTTCGGCCACCAGCTCGTCAAAGGCGCGCACGAAGCGGGGCAGGTGACCGGTATGACCGGCGCTATGGCCATGGGCCGGATGGTCATAGGCGATGGCGGTGAAGCCCTGGGCGGCGATATGGCTCATCAGCGGATAAAACTGGCTGGCACTGCCTGACCAGCCATGCATCAACAGCCAGACCGGCCCCTGGCCGAGCCGATAGCTCATCAATATCCCTTCGCTGGTGTGCACGGCTTGCTTCACCAGGCCCGCAGGCGCCGCCTCATCCCGCTGATTGCGCTGGGGGGTGAGCAGCAGCTTGCTGGCGGTACGCCTGGCGTGAGCGGGGGCGAGTCTGTGATGCAACCGGGTGCCAAGCCCCAGCAGCCATTTGCTCGGGCTGAAGCGGCGGGTGTTGAAGTAGATCTTGCTGCTCATGATGGTCCTGTCTGTTTTGTGTGCGAACGGTCGTGCTTTTTTGTGGTTTTTTAAAAAGTCATTCGAGAAATCATTGCCAGCTGGTCAGCAGATCATCCACTTCGGGCCAGAAGTGGCGAGCGGGATCCTGACACAAGTCCAGCGCATTGAACACCTGATCTGCCAGATAGAGGCCGTATAGCCGATAGACGGCGCGCCAGGGTTCCAGATCCTGGCGCCACTCCCCCTGCGCCTGACCCTGCACCACCTGGCGGGCCAGGTAGTCGAGCCAGAAGCGCACCAGCTGGCGCGCCGCCTGTTGCACGTCACCCTCCTGGGCCGAGGTCCAGGCATCGAGGAACATGCAGCGACCGGCGAAACACTGATTCCAGGCCAACCAGGCCTGGAGCAGGGCGACAAGTTTTTCGCGCTGGCTCTGGTGTTGTTGCTGGCGCACGGGCTGGATCACCCGCTCCCGGAACACTTCGGCAGCGTGTTCCAGCACGGCGATCTGCAGGTTGTCACGGGATTGAAAGTGGGCAAAGAGACCGCTCTTGGACATCTCACACGCACAGGCCAGCGAGCCTATGGTCAGGCTCTCCAGCCCTTGCTGGCTCGCCTGCTCAAAGGCAGTCTGCAAAATGTTGTCGCGGGTCAGGCGGCCCTTGCTCATCACACTCTCCTCGTTGGCCCTGCAGCATAAAGTACGATCGTGCTAATTGTCGAGGGAGAAACTGGCAGGAGAGGCCACAGGTCAGACTCAATCTTCCTTGATATCCATCTGCTGCAAGGCGATGACCGCCTGGGTGCGGTTCTTGACGCCGGGCTTGCGAAAGGCGGGAGTGATATGGGCCTTGATGGTGGCAAGGGGGTCAGTCGTCCTTGATATCCATCTGCTGCAAGGCAATGACCGTCTGGGAGCGGGTCTTGACGCTGGGCTTGCGAAAGGCGGGAGTGATATGGACCTTGATGGTGGCAAGGGGGTCAGTCGTCCTTGATATCCATCTGCTGCAAGGCGATGACCGCCTGGGTGCGGTTCTTGACGCCGAGTTTGCGAAAAACAGCCGTGATATGGGCCTTGATGGTGGCTTCGGAGACATTGAGCTCCCAGGCGATCTGCTTGTTCAGGCTGCCGTCGCGCAGCATTACCAGCACCTTGTACTGCTGTGGAGTGAGGCTGGCGAGCTTGCTGGCGAAATCGGGGCCGTCTTCGGATTCGGGATGCAGGGATATGCCGGCTGGCACCCAGTTATCTCCCCCGATCACCGTATTGAGGGCGTTGACCAGCTCTTTCATGGGGACCGACTTGGGGATGAAACCCAGCGCGCCGAGCCGCAGTACCTGCTGGATGATGGCGGCATCTTCCGAGGCGGAGACCACGACAATGGGCAGGTCGGGATACTGGCCGCGCAGGTGGGCGAGGCCGGAGAAGCCGTTGGCACCGGGCATCTTGAGATCGAGCAGCAACAGGTCTACCTCAGGGTGTTCCCCCAGCAGGCTGGTCAGGCTGTTGATGGAGTCGGCCTCCAGCAGCTGGGCATCCTTGATGGCCATGTGCACAGCTTGATAGAGGGCGCCCCGAAACAGGGGGTGGTCATCTGCGATGACGATGGTAAATTGGCTGTCCATTGCTCACATTGTTGCTAACTGATTGTTTTGGAAAATCAAACTAGCATCGCTCCCTTGGGGGGTCAAACCCGCAGGCGTGCAAATGTGAAGCGACCGTCGGATGTCGTGCCATTGGGGCAGATGGGATGGTCACGAGCAACCCATGCAGGAGGCAAGAGATGGGATCCTTGGTATTGACGGTGGGCACGGGCTCCACCTGGGCAATGCGGGCGGCACTGGTGCTCGCCATGAGCGGGCAGGAGTGGCAGGAGCAGGTGTTTGATCTGGAAGATGCCAAGGCGCTGGCGCGGCTCAAGCGGTTGGCGCCTGCCGGCCTGGTGCCCTGGCTGGATCACGATGGCGTGCGGGTACACGACTCGCTGGCCATTGCCGAATACCTGTACGAGCTCTGCCCAGACCGCCAGCTCTATCCCGCTTCCCGGGCCGAGCGGGCGCTGGCCCGCAGTCTGTGCGCGGAAATGCACTCGGGCTTTGGCCAGATCCGCAGTCAGCTTCCCTTCTTTCTGGGGGCGCCGACCCGCAGCGAGCCACCGGTGGAGGCCATCGGCGAGCTGGCTCGCCTGCAGACCATCTGGTCCCAGGCGAGGGGACCATTTTATTTCGGTGAAGAGGGCATTATAGATGCCTTCTATGGGGTGATGGCCTATCGGCTTGCCAGCTATGGCATCCAGTTGCCCGGTCAGGCCGGTGTCTATCAGCAGGCCTTGCTGGCCTGGCCTTTGTGGCAGGCTCTGCTGGTCAAGGTACGGTTGCAGTGGCCTGTGGCTGCCCGTCAGCCGGCGTAAGACTGCCCTGTTGAACGGGTCGGTGACTGACATTGAAGAGGGGAGCCATTGGCTCCCCTCTCTGCTGATGGGTGGGACTGTCTACGGCTGCCGACCGGCAAACACCACCACCACCTTGTCCTCCCCCTTCTCCCGCACGAAGCTGTAGGGAGCATCCGACAGCTTCTTGTGGCTGCCAGCGGCTATGGCCGGATGGGCGGCGCGGAACTGGCCGAGTCGCTGCCAGTGCTTGACCAGCTCGGCCTTCTCGCCGCTCCCGATTTCCTGCCAGTTCATGTCCGAGCGAACACTCTGATCGAACACGCCGCCATCCTTGGCCAGACCCCGGCCGGACTCGTCGCCGTAGTAGAGCTGGATGCCCCCCGGTAGCAGCATGAAGCTGTTGGCGACTCTGCGTTGCAGCGGCACATCCTGATAGTCGCCAAAGAACAGCTTGGTGTCGTGGGAGCTGATGTAGCTCAGCACGTTGAACTCGGGATCCTGATTGATGCGGCTGGCGTAGCTGGCATAGGTGGGATCGCTGCCCGCCATGCACTGGGCCTGGGGCAGGGCGAACTCGCGCTGATAGTCGAAGTTGATCAGGGAATCGAAACCGTTCTGATACCAGAAATCCTTGGTGACCCCGTGATCCCACACTTCGCCCACCATGTAGAAGGGCAGATCGTCGAGCGCCTTGCTTGGATTGGCGTCCTTCCACTCCTTGAGCGCCGCCGTGCCCGCCTGTTTGAGCTTGGCCCACACTGCGGGCTCCAGGTGCTTGACGGTGTCGGCGCGAAAGCCGTCGATGCCGAAGCGGCGCACCCAGTCGGTGTGCCAGGCAATGAGGTAGTCGCTCACAGTGGCATTGGGCAGCGCCTTGGCTCTGGTGTCCTTCTTCGCGGCCAGCAGCGGTGGCAGACCTACCGGTTTGGTCGATTCGGTCAGGAAGTCCGGCAGCCCCGCCACCGAACCGGTGACGTCGTCGGTGCCCGGTTGCGGGTAGCCGGGCAGGCCGGCGCGTACCCAGTCAGGGCCCCACCACTTGTTCCAGTCTGGTGATTGGTAGTCGATAAACTGGTTGTAGCCATGCCAGTTGAGGCCGCCACTCGGACGCCATTCGTTCCAGCGGGCCGGCAGTTTGCCGGTGTTCTGGGTCAGATCGGTGAGCCCCAGATCCTGCAGGTCGGCCAGGGTGGCGTAACCGGCGTGGTTCATCACCACATCGAGGATGATCCGCATGCCACGCTTGTGGGCCTCGTCCGCCAGGGTCTTCAGGCTCTCCTCGTCGCCATAGTTGGGATCGATCTTGGTGAAATCCAGTGCCCAGTAGCCGTGGTAGGCGTAGAAGGGGAAGTTGCCCTGCTCGCCGCCGCCGATGAAGCCGTGTACCTGCTCCACCATGGGAGTGATCCAGATGGCGTTCATGCCGAGGCTCTTGATGTAGTCGAGCTTCTCGGTCAGCCCCTTGAAGTCGCCGCCATGCCAGGTTGCCACCTCGTCCTGACCATCCTTCTGGCGGCCGAAGCTGTGATCGTTGGCGGGATCGCCGTTGTGGAAGCGATCGGTCAGCAAGAAATAGACGCTCGCCTGATCCCAGCTGAAAGGTGCTTGCTTGGCTGCCTTGACCGGTTCAAGCAGCAGCAGGCCGCCGCTCTCCTTGCTCGGGGTCAGGGTCAGCTTGCCCTGTTTGACCACGGCCTCCTGTTTTGAGTAGGCATCCCGCAGCCGGGTGCCGTCAGGCCAGACTCCCTTCAGTGACACCGTCACAGGGCCGCCATCCCAGGCGATACAGGGCTCTGCCGGGGGCTGGCGCTTGAACTCGCTCTTCCTGGTCGCCCTCAGCACCTTGAGGCTGGGGGTATCGGGGTTGAAGGTAAACTCGTAGTCCCCGGCCAGCATCACCCTCAGGGTGAAACTTGTCCCTTTGGCGCATTTGTCCATGGGTTGGGCTGTGCCGAAGGGGAGCGGCCTGGCCTCAGGTGGCCCGAAGCTGGTGCCGCAACTGTTGCCGGCATCGCCGATGCGGATCTGGTGGCTGCCCTTATCCAGCTTGTGGGTCAGGCTGACGGTGCCCTTGTCCAGCGTCAGCGCCTCGGCCACAGGTTTGCCATCCACATAGAGATGCACCTCGGGGGAGGCCAGCACCAGGCCTGAACACAGGGGGCCAGCCAGCAGGGCGAGCCAGAGGGGAGAGAAGCGAGGAGAGCGACGCATAAGCCATTCCTTGAGCAAGGGTAACCGGACCAGATTCCGTCAATGGGGCTCATTCTAGGTGGCATAGTGGCGGGCTTGGACAGGTAAAACGCCGATCTGTGAACTCAGTTCAAATGGTTACGTTTTCAAGCCAGGTAAAGTGTGATGACGGCAAGCATCCGATCGCGCTTGTCCAGAGAAGGCCGCCCTGACGTCAAGAAGCCGCCGCCCGAGTCGCGACATTCACAGGGCATTTGCTCACGACTGAGCAACCCCAAGGCATAGCTTCGGTGCTTGTACTGGGCCCGCTTCTTTTCCCGGAAAAATGGCACGGCTCTAACCCGACGCGGCGGACCCCGCTAACTGTATCGGTCAGCGGGTATTACAGTACGGGTCAGTCACAGTTGGCGGATGTGACCACTTTGCGCGATATGCCAGAGGCTGTCTTAGTCACTATTCACCATGCGCTGTGCGTTAACAGAGGGACAGGTGCGCAGATATTGATATGGGGTCAGGCCGAATTCTTGCTTGAAGCGGGCGGCGAAACGGCTGGGAGAGTCATAACCGCAGGCGAGGGCCACCTCCAGCGGAGTGAGGGCTTGTTGCAGCAGGGTGAGGGCGTGGCTCATGCGCACCTGGGTCAGCAGCTGGCGAAAGCTGCGCCCCTCGGCGGCCAGCTTGCGCACCAGGGAGGCGCGGCTCATGGCGAAGTGGGGGGCTATGGTCTCGAGTGTATGGTCGGCGCCTGGCTCCACCCCGAGGTAGCGGGCCAGCCGCTCCCCGAGTGTCATTGTGCTGGCGGGAAACAGCAGGTCGAGTGCATGGGCGGCGTGCAGCTCGGCATAGAAGCCGTGCAGCAGCTGGGTCTGGGTGGCCTGGCTCAGCGTGCGGCTGGCCATGGAGCAGACCAGCTCGAAGCAGAACGCCAGCGCCGGGTTCACCTCAAGGCGCGGCTCCCTCTGCAGGGTGGGTGGGGCGCTGTTCAGCCATTCGGCGGGGGGAGGGGCCAGCAGGGTCAGGGCATGGGAGCTGAACTTGCCCTGCTCGGGCTGATTGATGAAGGTGAGCTGGTGGCCTGCCGGGATCAGCAGCCAGCTCCCCTTGTCAAACGACAGGCGCCTGTCCTGCCACCACAGCTGCTTGTGGCCCTGCTGTACCCAGATGAGGGTCGGCGCATAGATGAGCACCCTGTGCAGGGGCTGCTCGCGGATCCCGAAATAGTGATTCAGTTGCAGCAAGGGAGTGCTCATCCAGCGGGCTCCTAGGGGGTGACGAAGGTGGCGGTCAGGGTGGCCTTGCCCAGCGCCATGGCATTGAGCATGTAGCCTACCATGGCGGGCGGGGTATCTGCCTTCACCTCGAGATCCTGAGGCAAAGCCCAGGCGGTGAACTGGTAGCGGTGCATGCCATGCCCGGCGGGGGGGCAGGGGCCGCCGTAGCCCTGGCTGCCGAAGTCGGTTCCGAGCTCCAGCCCCTGCTTGAGCTTACCGGAGGCGTTGCTGGCCAGCTCGCTCTGATTGGCGGGCAGGTTCACCACCAGCCAGTGCCACCAGCCGCTGCCGGTGGGGGCATCGGGATCATAGGCCGTGATGGCGACGCTTCTGGTGCCGGCCGGCAGGTCCTGCCAGCTCAGCTGGGGCGAGCGGTTCTCCCCCTTGCAACCGAAGCCGTTGAAGCTGAACGCCTTGTCCATCAGCTGACCTTCCTGGATGTCCGTGCTCTTCAAGGTCATGGCAGAGGCGGGCAGGGCCGCCACGCACAGCAGGGAGAGCAGGGCGGAACGCAGGGGTAATTTCATTGTGGTGCTCCTTTATGGATTAAGGGATCTCCATGGGGGGATCCTGATGAGGGGATCAGTCTAGCGAAGGAGGGTCAGCCTGGTGCAACATCAAGGCTCAATATCAGGTTTCAGGTGGCTGATTGTGAGCAGGTCTGCATCTGGAAGGTAAAAGATTGGTAAGGTGGGGTGAGACGGCAAGGGAGAAGACGGCTGGTGGTGTGGCGGCCATAAAAAACCGGCCTCATGGAGGCCGGTTTTGACATTGTGCTGACAGCAGAGCAGGCGGCTTAGCGCAGTATCATCTGCTCGCGGCCCGGGCCGACGGAGACCATGGGAACCGGCACACCCAGCAGGGCTTCGATACGCAGCACATAGTGCTGGGCAGCCTTGGGCAAGTCTTCAAACTTGCGGATGTGGGAGATGTCTTCGCTCCAGGCTTCCATGGACTCGTACACCGGCTTCAGACCGGCGGTCTGTGGCCAGATCGGGTTCTCGGTGTTGGCACCTTCGTAGGCCACGCAGATCTTCAGATCCGGCATGCCGGAGAGGCAGTCCAGCTTGGTCAGGGCGATCTCGTTGGCGGCCTGGATCTCCAGACCCTGCTTGGTAGCAACGGCGTCGAAGTAGCCGATGTCACGGGGACGGCCAGTGGTGGCACCGAACTCGTTGGCGAACTTGCGGAACTCTTCCTGGTTCTCCATGGCGGTGATCAGGGTGCCGGTACCGACAGAGGTACTGAACGCCTTGGCCACGGCAATCACGCGCTCGGGGCGCAGGGCTGGCAGGCCGCCACCGATGCCGGCGTAAGCGCCGGAAACGTGGGAAGAGGTCACCCAGGGGTATTCGCCGTAGATGAGGTCACGGCCGGCGCCAAGCTGGGCTTCGAACAGCAGGGTGCCATTCTGGGCCTGGATGGCCTTGAGCGGCTCGCTGACGTTGCAGACGGCGTCGATCCAGGGTGCGGACACTTCCAGCAGCCAGTCGGCCATTTCCTGGGCGGTCTGGCTGAACTCGAAGCTCGGGTAGAGGGCTTTGAGCTGCGGCAGTTTCCAGTCGAGGAAGAACTGGATGCGCTCGACCAGTACTTCAGGCTGTTTCAGCCAGCCGACCAGGATCGCTTTTTTCATGACCCGATCACCGTAAGCCGGTGCAATGCCCTGACGGGTGGAGCCATAGGCGCCATCACCCAGACGGACTTCTTCCAGGGTATCTTCCAGCGCATGGATCGGCAGGCAGAAGGTAGCGCGATCAGAGATGGCCAGTTTAGGGGTCACGCCGGCGGCTTTCACTTCAGCCAGCTCGCGGGTCAATGGCTCCGGGCTGATGACCATGCCAGGGCCGAGGACAACCAGGCACTCCGGGTTGAATACGCCGCTCGGCAACTGGTGCAGCTTGAAGGTGCCCAGGTCGTTGACGACGGTGTGGCCGGCGTTGTTGCCGCCCTGAAAACGGATGCTGGCGGCGGATTGACCTGCCAGATAATCGACGATGCGGCCTTTGCCTTCATCACCCCAGTTAGCACCTACGACTACGATAGACGACATGACTCTTTCTCCTAAGACGTTAGGCGTTCATCCTAGGAGGCTAAGGCGGATTAGAAAAATTAATTATCTTTATAATTCCGATAAGAGAACCATATAATTACAACAGCGTTATCGGCAAGACACCTGTGCTGCTGCACTGGCCGGCATAAGGTGCGCATAGGTGGAAAACAAAAGGATCCCCATGCTGGATATTCACTGGCTGCAAACCTTCGTCACCCTGGCACGGTTGCAGCACTTCGGCCACACCGCCACCGAACTGCACATGACCCAGCCCAATGTCAGCCTGCACCTCAAAAATCTGGAGCAGGCTACCCGGGTCAAGCTGATTGAACGCAGCCCGTTCCGGCTGACCCAGGCGGGGGAGCGCCTGTTGCAAAGTGCCGAGCGCGCCATCAATGAGTTGCTGCTGTGCCAATCCGACCTCAATGCCCTCAATCAGCTGAGTCAGGGCACGCTTGCCATCGCCGCCAGCGACATCATCTCCCGCTTGCTGCTGATCCAGCCGTTCCAGCGTTTCAAGCAGGAGTTTCCCGGCATCGACCTCACCTTGTTCAATACCACGTCGGATCAGGCGGCCGAGCTGGTCAAGGCTGGCAAGGCGGACCTTGGCTTCGTGATGGCGCAAAAGCGCAGCGAACCTCTGTTCTACACAGAGTTGCAGCAAGTGACCTGGTGCGCGCTGGGACACGGCTTGGCCCGCTGGCAAGCGCGGGCGAAGGCAGGAGAGAGCGATCCCCTCGATGAGCCGACCCTGATCCTGCTCGGTCACGATACCCGCACCCGGGCGCTGATAGACCCTTCCTTGCCTCTGCTCGGTTTGCCTACTTGTCGCATCATGGAAGTGGGCAGCGTGGATGCCCAGCTCGACTGGGCCGAGGCGGGATTCGGGGTGGCCATAGTGCCGGACTTCTCGCTCCATCCGCGCCTCAAGCTCACCGCCCCCGTGACCAGATTGACCGACTTTCCCGGCACCAGCTTAGGGTACGTGGTGCGTCAGAACCAGGTGTTGTCACGGGCCATCAAGCAGCTGCTGCACTGGGTGGAGGAGGAGATACAGAGGCCGGATGCCTACCATCCACCGCAGCCCACGGCTGAGCGCTGAACCGGTTTCGGATAAGCCGGGGGCGTTGTCGCTTGTCCGGCCGCGATCACAACCGACAACAGGCAAGGTTTGACGGCTGAAATAAACGGTATATCTATCGCCTTCATTCCCGCTGTGTGTGCCGGGCCAAGGGATATAAAACGATACAAAAAAAGAGGCCACCCGAATGGGTGGCCTCTTTGCCTTGGGTATCCCGGGATCACTGGGCGGGGATGCTCGCCGAGGGCGCGGCGGGCAAGGGCTGGCTCGCGTCGTTCGTTGCACTGGTCGCGCTTGGCGATCCCCCTTTTGTGTCGCTTGTCGTCCCAGTGGCAACCGCTGCAGGAGAGACTGCCGCCGAGGCGGGCATAGTCACGGTTGCTTGCGTTGTCGTTGCCGCCGACGGGGGAGCGGCCACCCCGGGTTGAGTCGCCATGGCGGTCGAGGTGGGCTGCACGGCAACGGGCTGGGTTGCCACCGGGGCGGATGTGCCCGCCGGGGGGGCGGTCACCTCGCTGCTGGCGTGCGCAGCCGAGGCCGCTTCCATTGCGGGAGTTGCCGCCGACACTTCTGTCGTAGAGGCAGTGAGGGATTCAGGTGTCAGTGACGGCAGTGGCAGGGCGGCGTCTTCCATGCCCGGATGGCGCGGTACGTCTGCCGCGGCCAGCATGGAGTCCTGGGTGAGGGGCGTCAGTGCCGGGTGCAATCGGGTAAATTGCTTGAGCCGCGCGGTCAGCACATCTCGCACTGTGCGCACCTCGGCTTCGGGCAGGCTGTCTAGTGTGATCAACTCGGCGGTAACGGCGAAGGTACTGACGCTGGTGGGCTGTCCGGGATAGAGGTTGGCGCCGATCCGGCTGTGCTGATAGTAAGGGTGGTGCTTGAGCAGGCGGTCGATCTGCTCTCCTTCGATAGGAATGATACGCGCCTTGCAGCGACCGGTCAGGTCCCCTATGCCCTGATTGGGGTGGCCCGCCACCACGAAAGCGGCGTCCAGAGTGCCATCGCAGAGCCCTTCCAGCCGACTGTTGACTGCGGCCGGGATGACGGGGGCAAAGCTGCTTGCCTGCCAACCCATGGCATCGAGCAGAGCCTGACTGGTGACGCGCTCCCCCGAGCCCGGGTTGCCCAGATCGACCCGCTTGCCTTCGATGTCAGCCAGGGTAGTGATGCTGCTGGTGGCGCTGGCAAGCAGGGTCAGCGACTCCTGATGGAGCCTGAACAGGCTGCGAAGCCGGTCGTTGGGCGGCTGGCCAACGAAGGGGCCCGTGCCTTTGGCGGCATGATGAACCACATCCGACTGCACCAGTGCCAGCTGGATTTTGCCCTGGCCCAGCTCCTTCAAGTTGGCCAGCGAACCTGAGGTGCTCTGCACCGAACAGTGCAGCCCCTTGCTGGCACTCTCTTCGTTCAGCAAGCGGCAGATGGCGCCTCCGGTCGGATAGTAGACGCCGTTGAGCGCCCCTGTGCCAATGGTGAGATTGGTGGGCGTGGTGGCGTGCAGGGGCAGTGCCAGTGCCGCAGCCAGCCAGGGCAGTGTGATTCGTAGCAGGGCAGGCAGGTGGTGCAAGGGGCTTGGGTACATAGTGAACCGGATAAATGGCTGATAAAAGGGATGGGCCTGGCCCATCCCGTATGACGTCTCATGTTGTCTATTCAGCGGCGGGCCACAATCACAAGGGAGTCAGCCATTGTGGCCCGCAACGACTGTGCTCAAGCGTAGTTGGTTGCCGCCGACATGCAGCTGCAAAAATATACGCTATTGCCGTCAGATGCGAGTCTGGATCGCTTTCTCCATGCGAGCCAGTGCCTCGGTCAGCCGTGCCCTGGTGCAACCGAAGTTGAGCCGCACGAACTGGCCATTGCCGAACTGGGCGCCGGGGGAGAGTCCCACTCCCGCCTGTTCGAAGAAGGCGATGGGGTCGTCGAGCCCGAGCGCACTGACATCGATCCAGGCGAGGTAGGTCGCCTGATGGTGCGCCAGCGTGACGCCAGGCCAGCGGGCGACCGCCTGCTCGATCAGCGCCAGATTGGCAGCCAGATAGTCGAGTTGTTCGGAAAGCCAGGGGTCGCCCCCTTCATAGGCTGCTTCGGCCGCGACAAAGCCCAGCAGATTGACGTCGGCGCTGATGCCGCGCATTGCCTGTTGCAGCTTGAGGCGCAGGCGGGCGTTGGGCACCACGGCGAAGGCGCAGCACAGACCCGCAATATTGAAGGTCTTGCTCGGTGCCATCATGACGGCGCAGCGATCGGCCGCTTGTGGGCTGATGGCGCCATAGGGGATGTGGCGGGCATTTTTGTCCAGCAGCAGGTCGCAATGGATCTCGTCCGAGCAGACCACCAGATTGTGGCGCTCGGCGATGGCATCGATGGCTTCGAGCTCCTCGCGGGTAAACACTGTCCCACCCGGGTTGTGCGGGTTGCACAGCAGCAGCAGATCACCAAACGGGGCCTGACGCTCCAGCGCTTCCAGATCCAGCACCCAGCGACCTGCCTCTTCCACCATGGGGACTGTGAGCAGGGGACGGTCGTTGAAACCGGGGGCTTGCAGGAAGGGGTAGTAGACCGGTTTGGGGGTGATGATACCGCGGCCTTGCTGGCTCCAGGCCTTGCACGCCAGGTTCAGACCCGGTACCACGCCGGGCAGGAAGATGAGCCACTCTGGCTGTATGGTCCAGCCGTAGCGGCTGGCCAGACGCGCCATGATGAGTTCGATCAGCCGGGCAGAGGGGCGCGAGTAACCGAAGATACCGTGGGCGACCCGTTTGGTGAGGGCCTCGACGACGGCGGGCGGCGAGACAAAGTCGGTGTCGGCAACCCACATGGGCAGCACGTCCTCGCCTTTGTACTTGTCCCATTTCAGGCTCATGGTGTCGCGACGATCTATTTCCCGGTCAAAATCAAACATGTGAAATCCTTATACTGGCCAGTGGGCTTTCAATGTACGGGGTCGGGCGCGGGGTCGCAAGCCTTGAGGTAACTCTTGATAATGACATAAAATAAGCGGCGCTATTTCATGCACTTGCCGAATTTTGGCCAGTTTTTATCCCCCAATCCAGTGGTAATCCTATGAGCTTGCTGACCACAGCCCTGCAGAGGCGTGATCCCGTCTCCCTCTCTTTTCTGGCCGTGACCTTTATGACCGGGGTTGCAGTCGCGCTCCAGGTACCGACCTTGAGCCTGTTTCTAGCCGAAGAGGTGCAGGTGCGCCCCTTGCTGGTCGGGCTCTTTTACACCGTCAACGCTGTGGTCGGCATCCTCATCAGCCAGTGGCTCGGCCATCGCTCCGACAGCAAGGGGGATCGCAAGCAGCTGATCCTGCGCTGCTGCTTCGCGGGTGTGGTGCTCTCCCTGCTGTTCGCCTGGAATCGCAACTACTGGCTGCTGGTGAGCCTGGGGGTTGTGCTGGCCAGTCTGGCGGCCACTGCCAGCCCCCAGCTGTTTGCCCTGGCCCGTGAATATGCCGACAGCCGCAACAAGCGGGCGGATATGTTCAGCTCAGTGCTGCGGGCCCAGTTTTCCCTGGCCTGGGTGATTGGTCCCCCCATCGCCTTCGCGCTGGCCATCGGCTATGGCTTCGAGGTGATGTATCTCGCCTCCGCCCTTGCCTACCTTGTCTGCGCGCTGGTGGTGTGGCGCTGGCTGCCCTCCCTGCCGTTGCCCACGCAAAATAACGAGGTGGAACGGGTCAGCAGCTGGCGGGACCCGTCGGTGCGGGCACTGTTTATCGCCTCCACCCTGATGTGGACCTGCAACAGCATGTATCTCATCAACATGCCGCTCTATATCACCCGCGAGCTGGGGCTGGAGGAGAAGCTGGCCGGTGTGCTGATGGGCACGGCTGCGGCCCTGGAAATTCCCTTCATGTTGCTGGCAGGCTACTACACCCAGCGCTTTGGCAAGCGTCCCATGATGCTGGTGGCCGTGCTGGCCGGGGTCGGTTTCTACGTGGGGCTGGTCACCCTGTCGAGCCAGCCTGCCCTCATAGCGCTGCAACTGCTCAACGCCATCTTCATCGGTATAGTCGCGGGGATCGGCATGTCCTACTTCCAGGATCTGATGCCGGGGCGCGCCGGGGTGGCGACTACCCTGTTTGCCAACAGCATCCGCACCGGTTCCATCATGGCGGGGGCCATAGCGGGAACCGTGGCCGAGATCTGGAGCTTTCATGGTGTCTTCATGGTGGCGACCGCACTGGCGATGGCGGCACTGGCCGCCTGCTGGCGGGTACCCAATGTGTAAGGCGGGTCTGTGACCGGTTGGCGATGGGTGGCGCAGGCAGCCTGACGGCTTGGGCTTATTTGTCGTTATCGGTCTGATATTCGTTACGCAGGCAGCGCAGCAGCAGTTCGGTAGCAGGGCCCAGGGTATCGGCCGTTGATGGCGTGAGCTGAGATATCAGTATCGCTGTCGCTGACCGAGGTTACTTGTCGTTATCGGTCTGATATTCGTTGCGCAGACAGCGCAGCAGCAGTTCGGTGGCCGGACCCAGGGTATCGGCTGACGGGGTGAGCAGATAGGTATAGAGATGGCGCTCGTTGCCGCTCTCCAGATCCAGTGGCACCAGGGCGCCGCTGCCCAGCTCCTCCTGCACCAGATGGCGGGGCAACCAGGCATAGCCAAGGCCGAGTTTGAGCATGGCGATGGCTTCGTGATAGTGGGTCGCCTTCCAGCCGGTGTCGTCCGCATCGTTCCAGTCCACCGAGCGGTGGATGGGGGGATGCAAGCTTATCTGGTTGTGGCTGGCGAGTTCCTCGGTCGAGACGGCCCCCGTCAGGGCGGCGAGGGGATGTTCGGCCGAGCAGAGCGGCAGCAGGCATACTTCGTCCAGCGGCAGGCCGGTGCGATCCTGGGGCAGGTGTTCGGACAGCATGAGATCCCCTACCTGCAATGCATTGAAGTGGCAGTGAATGCGTTCGTGCAGATTGACGCGGCAGCCCCGGCTGCGGGGATAGAAGTTGGCCAGTGCCCGATAGAGACGCTCCCGCGGTTGCAGCACGGAAACATAGAGATTGATCTGCGGCTCCCACTGCCGCTCCAGGTTGTTGGCCAGATTTTCCAGCTCTTCCACCTGCTGGCTGAGCTGACGGGCCCGCTTGAGGAAGATCTCCCCTGCCGGCGTCAATACCGCCTTGCGCCCCCTCACTTCCAGCAGGGGCACTCCCAGACTCTGCTGCAGCTTGGCCACCGCATGATTGAGAGAGGATTGGCTCTTGTTCAGCGCCTCGGCGGCCTGGGCATAACCGCCGCAGTCCACCACGGCCTGAAAGATCCGCCATTGCTCAAACGTGCTCTTGGGACGAAACATATCTCAACCTGATAAGGGATCGGATCTGATAAAGGCCTTCGACAGGGTGCCGACGACACCCTATTGAATTTAACCCCATGCGGTGCAGGGTTCCGGTTATTTTGTTGATTTATTTGGGCTGGGCCACAAAGGTCTGACCGGTTTTGCCACGGCTGTCCTGTCCCATCAGGTAGAGATAGAGCGGCATCAGGTCGGCCGGCGTCTTGAGCAGCAGGGGATCTTCCGCCGGGAAGGCGCTGGCACGCATCTTGGTGCGGGTACCGCCCGGGTTGAGGGTGTTGACTCGCACAGCCGTGTTTTCCAGTTCGTCGGCCAGCACTTCCATCATGCCTTCGATGGCGAACTTGGAGATGGCGTAGGTGCCCCAGTAGGCGCGGCCTTTGCGCCCCACGCTGGAGGAGGTGTAGACAATGGAGGCCTCACCATGCTCCTTGGCGGTCTGGCGGATCAGCGGCAGCAGCGCCTGGGTCAGCAGGAATTCAGATTTCACGTTGACCTGCATCACCTCGTCCCACTCCTTCTCCTGAATATGCTCGAAGGGAGAAAGGGTGCCGAGCAGGCCCGCGTTGAACAGCACGCCGTCGAGGCGACCAAACTGCTGGGCGAAGGTCTCGGCCATGCCGCGATAGTGAGCGGCGGTTGCTCCTTTCAGGTCCACCGGCACTATGGCGGGAAGGGGATAACCGGCGGCCTCAATCTGGTCATAAACAGCCTCGAGTTTGGCACTGGTGCGGCCGAGCAGGATCACGGTCGCGCCGTGGGCTGCATAGGTGATAGCCGCTTCGCGGCCTATGCCGTCACCGGCACCTGTGACCAGAATGACCTTGTCCTTGAGCAGATCCCTGGGTGCCTGATAATCGAGCATGACAACTCCTGTTAACAAATTCGTGGCAGATGCGCGCGGCAATAGAGGGGCAAGTGTACTGATCCCGCACGGCATTTGACCAGTATGAGACGGCAAAAATGTGAAGAAAATAGAGGGGTTGTGATTGTCGAGTCTGTTTTTTGAGCCACTGTCGCAGAGTTTTTGCGCGAGCCCTGCAAACTCCCTAGAATGTGAAAAAACTGACTCACTATGGAGTATCAAGTGGCATTTTTGACCGAGTATGGCCTGTTCCTGGCCAAGACCCTCACCTTACTGCTGGCCATAGCTGCCGTCATCCTGATGGTGATCAGCAGCCGTCAGCCGAAATCCCGCAAGGGTGAGCTGGTGGTGACCGATCTCTCCAGCGAGCTGGAGCAGGGGCGTTATCAGTTGCAGGCGGCGCTGGCCGGCAAGACCGAGCGCAAGCAGTTGGAGAAGGCGCGCAAGGCCGAACACAAGGCGCGCGCCAAGACGGAAGACGAACGCAGCCGCCTGTTTGTGCTCGATTTCAACGGCAGCATGGATGCCAAAGAGGTGGCTTCCCTGCGAGAAGAGGTGAGCGCCGTGATAGGGGTTGCCCAGTCCGGTGACGAGGTGTTGCTGCGTCTTGAGTCCGGCGGCGGTGTGGTCCATGGCTATGGCCTGGCGGCTTCCCAGCTGCAGCGACTGCGGGACAAGGGCATCAAGCTCACCGTAGCCATCGACAAGGTGGCGGCGAGCGGCGGCTACATGATGGCCTGCGTGGCGGATCAGATCCTGGCTGCGCCCTTTGCCATCGTCGGCTCCATCGGTGTGATTGCCCAGTTGCCGAACTTCAACAAGCTCTTGAAAAAGCACGACATCGAATTCGAGATGCACACCGCTGGCCAGTACAAGCGCACCATCACCATGTTCGGTGAGAACGACGATCTGGGGCGGGAAAAGTTTCGTGAGGAGCTGGGCGCCATCCACGAGCGGTTCAAGGCGTTCGTGGCCGAGCACAGACCCCACCTCGACATAGACAGTGTCACCACGGGGGAACACTGGCTGGCGAGCCAGGCCAAGGGGCTGGGGCTGGTGGATACCCTCTGCACCAGCGACGACTACCTGCTGGCCCAAGCCAGCCACCACAAGGTGGTCGGCATCAGCTATCGCAAGCCAAAGAGCCTGACCCAGAAGCTGGGCCAGCAGGCGGCCATGGCGCTGGAGTCGAGCTTGGGTCGCCTGTGGCAGCAGAGCCCCTGGCGCTGAGAACCTGTTCCGATCTTACTGCGAGGTCGTGATCAAGGCTCATGTGCTGCTCGGAATCCTCACGTATGTTTATACGCTCCGGTTCCTGCGCTGCTCTTCACCTTGCTGACGACCTCTCGCGACAGTTCGAAAACAGGTTCTAGGAAGCCGTTCAAAGGGCAATAAAAAGCCGGGCACTTGCCCGGCTTTTGCTATCCAGCGACTCAGCGCTGGAAGGGGTAGACGGAGCCGAGTTTGAGGATCTGGGTCAGCTCGTCCAGTGCGGTACGGGACTCCTGTACCAGTGCCGGGTCGCGCAGATCATCCAGCGCCAGACTGTCGCGGTAGTGGCGATCCACCCACTGATCCAGCCGGGCAAACTGGCTGTCGTTGATGAGGCAGGCCGGATTGACCGCCGCCAGCTCCTGATCGTTCATGGCGACCCGCAGCCGCAGACAGGCGGGGCCGCCGCCGTTGCGCATGCTCTGCTTCACGTCCATGTAGTGTATCTGCTTGATGGGGGTGCCCCGGGCGATGAGCTTGCCGAGGTAGGCCGATACCGCCGGATTGTCACGACACTCTGTGGGAGCGATGATCGCCATCTCGCCGGACGGCAGGGTCAGGATCTGGGTATTGAACAGATAGGATTTCACCGCATCTTGTACCGACACCTCGGCAGTCGGTACCTCGATAAAGTGCAGCTCGCCTTCGCCGAACTTGTTGCGCACCTCGACCAGCGCCGACTCGGTATTGAGAAACGCCTGCTGGTGGAAGAAGAACAGGTTCTGGTTGCCTACCGCTATCACGTCGTTGTGAAACACCCCTTGATCGATCACGTCCGGATTCTGCTGGATGAAGACGGCACTCTCTTCACTCAACCCGTGCAGACGGGCGATGGCCTGGCTGGCTTCCAGAGTCTGGCGGGCTGGATAGCGCTTGGGGGCGGGCTGGGAGACATCAAACGCGCTGCGGCCATAGACGAACAACTCGACCCCGGATTCGCCGTAGGCACGACACAGTCGGGTGTGGTTGGCGGCGCCCTCGTCACCAAAGTGATCGTTTTCCGGCAGGTGCTGGTGGTGATAGAAGTGACGGTCGTTGTTGAACACGGCGCGCAGTATGCGGCCCGTCACCTCGGGTTCGAGGGAGCGGTGGAACTTGTTGGTCAGGTTGGCGGGGGTGAAGTGAATGCGGCCATCCTGGGTATCGGCACTCGGGGAGACGGTGGCGGCGTTGGCAGTCCACATGCTGGAAGCTGAATAACAGGCGGCCAGCACGGCAGGTGCCTGTCTGGCGGCCTGGGCCAGCACGCTTGCATCATTGCCGGTGAAGCCTAGACGGCGCAGGGTAGCCAGATCCGGCCGCTCCTGCGGTGCCAGCACCCCCTGGGTCATGCCAAGCTCGGTCAGCGCCTTCATCTTGCGCAGCCCCTGCTTGGCTGCCTCCTTGGGATTGGACGCTTCCTTGGCATTGCTCTGGGAGGCAACGTTGCCGTAGGACAAGCCCGCATAGTTGTGGGTCGGGCCGACCAGGCCGTCGAAATTGACCTCGAAGTGCTTCATTGAGTACATCCTTTCGATTTTTATATGGGTAGCGGTTCCTTCCGCGCACAAAGCTGCGGGATGCAGCCATTATAAGGAGATTTTGTCTTTTGTAACAAGCTGATAACTAAAGTGGTTTGTTATGTTACAAGAGCGGTTTGTTATGTCGTTTCAAATATAAAAAAGGGGTGGATATGGCATAAAAATAAAAAAGCGGTTGCTTCCCAAGGCTCGGCTTCGCATTAATAAATAAAGAGGTCAGGTGGTTCGGGCGGGTGAGCTAATTTGCTCACAAGATTGCTTTTTCGCGTCAAATCTCTTATACAGCCCCACAAAACCGCACACCAACCCCGTCGGGTGCAATGAGGATAATAGTTACAGCATGGGCAAATCACTGGTCATAGTGGAGTCTCCGGCCAAGGCCAAGACCATCAATAAATATTTGGGCAAGGACTACGTGGTGAAATCCAGCGTCGGTCATGTTCGCGATCTGCCCACCAGTGGCAGCGCCAGCAACGAGCCCAAAAAACCTGTCATTCGCGGTATAAAGCTGAGCGAATCAGAGAAGGCTGCCAAGGATCGCAATGCCCTGTTCTCACGGATGGGGATCAATCCGACCGCAGGCTGGCAGGCCAACTACCAGATTTTGCCCGGCAAAGAGAAAGTGGTCAGTGAGTTGCAAAGTCTGGCCGCCAAGGCCGACACCATCTATCTCGCAACCGACTTGGATAGAGAGGGAGAAGCCATCGCCTGGCACTTGCGCGAGATCATCGGTGGTGACGACAGCCGCTACAAGCGGGTGGTGTTCAACGAGATCACCAAGACTGCGATTCAGGAAGCATTTGCCCAGCCATCCGAGCTGAACATCCACCGCGTCAATGCCCAGCAGGCCCGTCGTTTCCTCGACCGGGTGGTGGGCTACATGGTTTCCCCCCTGCTCTGGAAGAAGCTGGCCCGTGGCCTCTCTGCCGGCCGGGTACAGTCCGTTGCGGTGCGTCTCATCGTCGATAAAGAGCGCGAGATCAAGGCGTTCGTACCGGTCGAGTTCTGGGATCTCAACGCCGATCTGCTGACCGGTGACAAGGCCGATCTGCGCATGGAAGTGGTCAGCCGCAACGGCGCCGACTTCAAGCCGGTCACCCAGGCCGAGACTTTCGCTGCCGTGGCCGCCCTCGAAGGGGTCGACTACAAGGTGGTGAACCGGGAAGACAAGCCGACCGGCTCCAAGCCGTCCGCCCCCTTCATTACCTCCACCCTGCAACAGGCGGCATCTACCCGTCTGAGCTTCGGGGTGAAGAAGACCATGATGATGGCCCAGCGTCTCTATGAAGCGGGTTACATCACCTACATGCGTACCGACTCCACCAACCTCAGCAAAGAGGCGGTCGAGGCGCTGCGGGAATATATCAGTGAGCAGTATGGCGCAGCATATCTGCCGGCCGAGCCGAACCTGTATGGTTCCAAGGCTGGCGCCCAGGAGGCTCACGAGGCAATCCGTCCCTCCAGCGTGCTGGTCACGGCCGAGATGCTGGAAGGCATGGAGCCGGATGCGATGCGTCTGTACGATCTCATCTGGCGCCAGTTCGTGGCCTGCCAGATGACACCGGCCCAGTACGACTCCTCCACCCTGACCGTCAAGGCCGGTGAGTTCGAGCTCAAGGCCCGTGGTCGTACCCTGCGTTTCGCCGGTTGGACCAAGGCATTGCCGCCCATGGGGCGCAAGGGCGAAGACAGCCAGCTGCCTGCAGTGACAGTGGGCGAGGTGCTCAAACTGATCAAGCTGGATCCGCGCCAGCACTTCACCAAGCCGCCCGCGCGCTTCACCGAAGCTGCCCTGGTTCGCGAGCTGGAAAAGCGCGGCATTGGCCGTCCTTCCACTTACGCCTCCATCATCTCCACCATCGTGGATCGCGGTTATGTGCGGGTCGAGAGCCGCCGTTTCTTCGCCGAAAAGATGGGTGAAATCGTCACCGACCGTCTGGTGGAGAACTTCGTCGAGCTGATGAACTACGAGTTCACCGCCAAGATGGAAGACAAGCTCGATGGCATCGCCGAAGGCAGCCTGGAGTGGAAGAAGGTGCTGGACGCCTTCTACGAAGAATTTACCCAGGAGCTGGCAAAAGCGGATCGGGATGCGGAAGAGGGTGGCATGCGTGCCAACCAGATGGTGCTGACCGACATCGACTGCCCGGATTGCGGCCGCAAGATGGGCATTCGTACCGCCACCACCGGCGTCTTCCTCGGTTGCTCCGGTTACGCCCTGCCGCCGAAAGAGCGCTGCAAGAAGACCATCAACCTGGTCTCCGCCGACGAATTTGTCTCCGCCACCGACGGTGACGAGGCCGAAACCGAGGCGCTGCGTGCCAAGCACCGCTGCGGCATCTGTGGCACCGCCATGGATGCCTACATCATCGACGACAGCCGCAAGCTGCATGTCTGTGGTCGCAACCCGGATTGTGATGGTTACGAAATCGAGAAGGGCCAGTTCAAGCTCAAGGGTTATGAAGGGCCGAGCATCGAGTGCGATCGCTGCGGTTCCGAGATGCAGCTCAAGAACGGCCGTTTCGGCAAGTACATGGGCTGTACCAACGAGACTTGCAAGAACACCCGCAAGATCCTGAAAAACGGCGACATAGCGCCGCCGAAAGAAGATCCTGTACCGCTGCCCGAGCTCAAGTGCACCCAGTCCGATGCACACTTCGTGCTGCGTGACGGGGCAGCCGGCCTGTTCCTTGCCGCCAGCAACTTCCCGAAATCCCGCGAGACCCGTGCACCTCTGGTGGAAGAGCTCAAGCGCTTCAAGGATCGCCTCTCGCCCAAGCACCAGTACCTGGCTGACGCCCCGGCGTCAGATCCTGACGGTAACGCCTCCATCGTGCGCTTCAGTCGCAAGACCAAGGAGCAGTACGTGATGACGGAGGTCAACGGCAAGGCGACGGGCTGGACGGCGCACTACGACAACGGCAAGTGGCAGGAGAGCCAGGCCAAGTCGAAGAAGGCGTGATGGCGCGCAGTTCACACTATGATGAAAGAGGCCCCTTGCAGGGGCCTTTTTGTTGGGAGATGACGGTATACTGAAACGGCTGCAAGGATGGCAGCGCTGTACACGGAGGTTGTGATGGAGATTAACGAGATCCGGCCGGGAATGACCTGCTTGACCCGGGAAGGGACTGCCTATGTGCTGGAAGTGGACAGGCAGAGTCTGCTGGTGTTGCTGCAACGGGAGTATGAAACCATACCCGTTCAGGTGCGCAGCGACGAGATCCTGGCTCCCCTCACACTGTGACTTGAAAGGGAACAAGGAGGCATGACAGCTCTTTGATTCGAAAGGAAACCAAGACAGATAGCCGCGCTGTGACTCAACAGAACATCATGAGAAACCGCAGCGCTCTGGTTTAACAAAAAATAGCAGTGCTTTAAAAAGGGATGAGGAATAGCAGCTCGGCGAGATCGGGCTGCCATTGCCACTCCCGCATCTTTACCCTCCCGCCTATCACAGGCACCCCCTCCTGCTGCAATCGCCCCGTCTGTTCCATGAAGCCTGTCGACCCTTTTGGCAGTGAAATGGTGCCGCCTGCGCCCAGCACGCGATGCCAGGGCAGCACCTTGTCCGTTTCCCGCAGCACCTTGCCTACCAGTCGGGCTCGACCGGGCAGCCCAGCCAGATCGGCCACCTGACCATAGCTGACCACCTTGCCGGGCGGGATCAGGGCGAGGATCGCCTCGATGCGGGCGACCTTGTTCAGGGGGGCAGGGGCTGGCTCCATTCTCATGGGTCATGACTCTCCAGAAACGACAGAAGCGCCATTGTGGCGCTTCTGTCGTGGGGGTGGCAACCCGCGTCAACCAAAGGTCTGACTGAGCCCCTTGAGCTGCCTGGCACGCTCCAGCAGCTCCTGACTCGAGTCGTCGACCTCCTGCATCTTCTGGCTATTGGCCTGGGAGTACTGGGATATCTGGTTGATGCTGCGGCTGATCTCCTCCACCACCGCCTGTTGCTGCTCGGCGGCGGCGGCGATCTGGGTGGAGTGTTCAGTGACCAGCTCTATCTCTTCCAGTACGGAATGCAGGCTGCTGGCACCCTGGCGGGTCATCTCGGCGCATTCGCGGGTCTGTTGCAGGTTCTCCTGCATCATCCCCTTCCAGCGTCCCAGTGTGTGCTGGATCTGCTGTATGCTGCCCTGGATCTGCTCGGTCGCCTTGTGGGTGCGGGTCGACAGGGTACGCACCTCGTCAGCCACCACCGCAAAGCCGCGGCCCTGCTCACCGGCCCGCGCCGCCTCGATGGCGGCGTTGAGGGCCAGCAGGTTGGTCTGATCGGCTATGCCCTGGATCTCGCCCATCACGCTGCCAATTCGCTCCGACTCGCTGGCAAGTTCTACCGCAGAGTTGAACGCCAGTTCAGCTTGTTTAGCGAGCTGCTCGATGCGCTGTTCGGTCTGGCTCAGCTGTTTGTTGGTGTGCTCGCAGCGGCTGCGTGCCTCGTTGACCTGACCATTGGAGTCCTGGATGTTGTGGGCAATCTCATGAGCCGTGCTGGCCATCTGGGTCATGGCGGCAGCCATCTGCTGGGTCTGGGCATCCTGCTCGTTGATGTCGAGACAAGCCTGATGGGATGCCTGTTTCAGGTTGGTGGCCAGGGTCTGCAGGGGATGGGTCGCATCGTTGATCCGGCCCAGCACGGTACGGATGCGGGCCTGCAGCATCTTGATGTGAAAATCGGCGATGGCGCCCGGGCCGTCACCCGAATAAACCAGCCGGGTCAGGCTGTCGTATTCGCGACCGAGCTGCTGCAGATAGAGCGGTAGTGCAAAGAGCTCGCGCCAGTAGGCGCCACCGATGAGCAGCAGGGGCAGCAGCATCAGCAGGGCTGTCATGGCGCCCTTGCTGAGAAAGGCCCAGCCGAGCAGGCCGAGCAACAGCAAGCCCAGCACCGGCAGGCGCACGCGGTTGAAAGAGGGGAGGCTGCTGGCCGAGCCACGCTCCGTCTTGAGCAGGGCCTGATAGGTCTGGCTGGCGACGCGCTTGAGCTGGGGTTCCGGTTTGCAGCGCACTGACTGGTAACCGCTGATCCTGCCCCCCTCGTAGATGGGGGTCACATAGGCGTCGACCCAGTAGTAACGGCCATCCTTACAGCGGTTCTTCACCATGCCGCGCCAGGGCTTGCCCTCCTTGAGGCGGGCCCACAGATCGGCAAAGGCGGCCTTGGGCATGTCGGGGTGGCGCACCAGGTTGTGGTTGTGACCAACCAGCTCTTCAACGGGGTAGCCGGCGATGCGGCAGAAGGCGGGGTTGGCGTAGGTGATCACCCCGCGCAGGTCGGTGGTGGAAACGAGTTGTTCGTCGGCAGGAAACTCCACTTCGCTGTCCAGGGTATGGACGTCTCTGCGAGCCATAGGAATACGCTCCGATGTTCTTGTTGATAGTTTTGTTGTTGTTATTGTGGCAGATCCGGGCGTGGTTGCAGGTGATTGCCTGGGCGCGCCGAGTCGGCTTCATAGGGGGCTGAATTTTGCCAACAATGGCGGATGAATGGTAGGGGAAAGTTGGTTTTTTGTTGGTGGATGGTAAAAAAAGGCGACCCGAAGGTCGCCAGACAGAAAGATAACACTACCTCTGTGGCACCCGATAACGCACCTGTAGCTGATCGAGGATCTGCAGCTGGCCCGGCAGGCGGGCGGCGAAGTGATCCCACGCCTTGCGGGTGGCGTCGCTCCAGGCCACCTCGGCGGTGGCCAGCATACGCGGGAACAACATATAGTCGAGACGGTCACGAGAGGTCACCAGTTCCGACCATAAGGGGCTCAGCACCCCCAGGATGTTATCGTTGGCATGGAAATCGGCCGGGGCAGGATCACATCGATAGACCTGCTCCAGATTGAGGGTGCCCGCCCAGTAGAGGCCGGGTTCGCGGGGATCCTGGCTCCAGGCCAGATCCAGATAGAGGTGCTGGGCCGGTGCCATCACAACGGGATAGCCCGCAGCCGCGGCATCCAGCCCTGCCTGGAAGCTGGTCCAGGCGAAGATGGTGGCATCCCGGCTTACCTTGTCGCCGTGCAATATCTCCTCCCAACCCAGCATCTGCTTGCCCTTGCTGGCCAGATACTGTTGGCAGTGGCGCAGCAGGTGGCCCTGCAGCTCGCGGCAATCCTGATATCCCTGCCGTTGCATCAACTGCTGGCAGGCCGGGCTGTCGGTCCATACTCCGGTCGGTACCTCGTCCCCCCCCATGTGTACCAGGGGGCCCGGGAACAGCTCGCACACCTCGTCAATTACCGCCTCCAGGAACTGATAGGTGCCGGGCAGGGCCGGGTTGAGCACGTTGTCGTCGAAATATTGCACCGACAGGTAGCGGGAGCGATCCGCTTCCTCGATCAGTAGCCCGGGCAGCGCCTTGATGGCGGCGTGGCAGTGGCCCGGGATGTCGATCTCGGGGATGACGGTAATGCCGAGCCCGCTGGCATAAGCCACCAGCTCGCTTACCTCGCTTTGGGTATAGTAGCCGCCATAGGGCTCGGGGCCGCCACTGAGCTGGGGCCCCACAGGCAGATCGTGGCCGCGCCAGGCGGCGATCTCTGTCAGCTGCGGGAAAGCCTTGATCTCGAGCCGCCACCCCTCGTCATCGGTCAGATGCCAGTGGAAGCGGTTGAACTTGTA
This sequence comes from Aeromonas sp. 5HA1, assembly GCF_029237245.1. Taxonomy (NCBI): domain Bacteria; kingdom Pseudomonadati; phylum Pseudomonadota; class Gammaproteobacteria; order Aeromonadales; family Aeromonadaceae; genus Aeromonas; species Aeromonas sp. 5HA1. The sequence continues at coordinate 68,645 of NZ_JAACFW010000001.1, read as the reverse complement.
GAGGCTCATCAGCTTGAGCAGGCGCTTGAGGCTAGCGACGGGGTGAAAGTGGCGGGCGCAGTCGAGGAAGATGCCGCGAAAACCGAAGCGGGGGGCATCGACCAGCTCGATGCAGGGCAGGCTCTCTCCGTGCTGCAGGGCCCACTGGGCCAGGCTTGTCAGGCCGTGGCGCCAGCCAGCCTCGCCAGCCGCGGCTATGGTCACCCCCTCCGGCGTGATGGTGAGGCGATAGGCTTCGGCAGCCAGGGGGGCCTCGATCAGCCGGATCTCGGCATCATGATCCTGCTCCAGCGCCAGCCCGGTCAGCTCGTTGAAATGGGCCAGCAGGCCGGTCAGCGACCCGGGCCCGCTGACATGAGCCCGCTCTGCCAGCCGGAAGTTGCCCTCCAGCAGCACCAGCTGATCCGGCTGGGGCACTATGCCGGCGAGGGGCTCGACTTCGGGCAGATCCGGGGCGCCGGGCCCGCTTGGCGGCAGGCCCAGCTCTTGTTCCACCAAGGTGACCGGCATTAGCTGGGGGCCCGTGCTCGCCTCGGGCAGGCTCAGGAAGAAGCCCTGCGGCATGTCAGACAATCGTTTGATGGGGGTGTTGCGACAGCAAAAACGCAGCTCGCTTTGCCCCTCGGCCGGGATTAGCACCTTGTAGCTGCCGCTCTGGCGCTCCAGTCTGGCACCTTCGAGGGAGGCGGGATCTATGTGGCGTGCCAGGCAGAAGTGAAGTTTCCAGGGGGCTGCCGGCAACTGGCTCAGGTTGAATCGGAACCAGACGTCCTCGCCATCGCGTCGGTCAACCTGGGTGTGGATCAGGGGTGCAGACATGAAAATTCCTCTGATGGAGTTAAGGGAACAAACAGGGCGATCATCTCCTTGTGGTACTGGTCAACTCGGGGAGGGATCCAAAGTGCAGGCATGGGTATTCCCCGGAGCGGGCAGAGGGGGATCCTGTCCCCGCCGGCGGGCAGATCAAATTGGACAAGGCTCAGCAGTGCAGACATGGGAACGACTCCGACTGGGCAAACAGTATGGCCCCCTCCAGTGCATCGGCCTTGGGGTTGACCAGGTTGAGGTGCGCCAGCCGGGGAGCGAGGCGCATGCCGATGCCGCCGAGCAGGGCAATCTGGCTGGCTCCCAGCTGCTGCATCCCCGCCAGCAGGGTATTCAGCTGGGCGCAGGTCTCGTCAAGCAGCTGGCAGGCGAGCTCGTCGCCGTCGCTGGCGGCATCGAACACCCAGGGGGCGAAGCGGCCGTAGTCGGCGGGGATGGCGCGGGCGGCCCAGCGAACAACCTCGGCCTGATCCCGCTTGAAGTGATCGAGCAAGCGGATGGCCAGGGTGCTGGGGGGCAGGATGCCGTCGTGGCAGAGCAGGGATTGCTGGATGGCGCGCAGCCCCAGCCAGGCGCCACTGCCCAGATCCGAGATGGGAAAGCCGCGGCCGGAGCAGGTGTGCAGCTGGCCGTGGCGATAGATGAGCCCGGCCGAGCCGGTGCCGGCGATGAGAATGGCCCCCTCCTCGCCGCCAAAGGCGCCCAGACAGGCACCGAAGGCGTCGGAGGTGAGCCGCACGCTCGCAAAGGGGAAGGGCATGGTCAGCATGGCGTGATAGCAGTCGGCCAGCTCGGCGGAGGCGAGCGCCAGCCCGACCCCCATCCGTTGCTGGGCATCCTCCGTCAGTCCGGCCTCGAGACGGGCCTGCTCGATGGAGGCCAGCACGTTGCCATGGGCGATCTCGATGCCAAGCTCCAGGTTGGATCCGGCGGCGCGCCCCTCGCCCAAGATCTTGCCCGCCTTGTCCCGAATGCGGGCGCGGGTGTGGGTGCCGCCGCCATCCACCCCGACCCAGTACTCAATCATGCTGTCCTCCCTGTGCGCTCTGCCAGCTGATGGCCAGGGCAAACCAGGCGGAATGTATGGAGGATCCACTGCTCTCCCCCAGTGCTAATGATGTCCGAGCTGCTCTCAATCATGGCGACCTCCCTGCACGCTCTGCCAAGTGATGGCCAGGGCAAACCAGGCGGCGTGCGGGATCCATTGCTCCCCCCAGCGCCAGTTCTGATCCAGCCGATCCTTGTACGCCTCAGGAATAAATGCGATGTCCGCCTCGTCATCGAAGCCGGCCGTGATGCCGTTGCAGATGCCGCCGAGGGCATTGGGATAACCGGCTGTGTAGCCCGGGTTGTTGATGCCGTGGCCCGCCAGCATGCAGGCGTTGAACGGATTCTGCCCCAGGATCCAGTCGAGCTGGCGCTGGCCGAAGCCGAGCAGCGGCCCGGATTGTTGCGTGAGCTGCTCGGCGGCGGCAAAGGCCATGGCGGCCAGGGAGGCCAGCCGGGCATTCTCCCCCTGCCACCAGTAACCGGATTCGTTGTGGTGAGGCATAAAGAAGCTGACGCGCGGCGCTTCATCCACCCCTTTCACATACTGGCGGGCGAGAGAGAAGGGGTTGCCTGCTTGGGCGCAAAGTGCCAGCTCGGCGGCCAGCGCCTGTTGCACCACGGTTTGCACCTGAGCCCTGCGCCCCTGATCCGGCTCTACGCCTAAATATTCCAGCAGCGCCAGCACCGGCAGACCCGCTTCGGCGGCGTGGTAGTAGGGGCGTGAGCCATCCTCGTTGGCCGACCAGTAGTGACCCAGCTCCGGATGGATGCGCTGGCGGGCGCAAAGCTTGCCGGCCCACACTCTCGCCTCGCTTAGCCACTCATGGCCCAGGGTCTTGGTCAGCTCGACCGTGGCCAGCAGGGCGCAGTAGTCGTCGATGATGTTCTCGCTGCCATCGTCCAGATAGGCGAGGTTGTGCTCGCGCAGGTGCAGATAGCCACGGCTGGCCGCCTCGGCGTAGCGGCTGGCATCGAAGTCGCCGCTGACGCTCTCGCGGGCGGCGCGGGCCAGCGCGGCGATGGCCATGCCGCCCCCTTGCCTGAAACCCGCCTGCCAGTTGGCGGATTTGATCCCCTGCTGGGTGGCGTAGGCGCACAGCTCGCGCTGGGCGGGCTCCTTGCTCCACTTGTCAAACAGCGTCATGTAGAAGAAGCCCGACTCATCCTGCATCCGGCAGAGGAAATCGGCGCCGTGCAGCGCCTCGTCATTGAGCCGCTTGCACAGGTTCACCCCGTCTATGTCGCGGCGTGGGGCCAGCAGTTCCCGGCACTTGAGCAGGGCCCACACCACCATGGGGGTCTGCTGGGGGTTGAGGTAGTTGGCGTAGGAAAGGTGGCTCAAGTACTTGCTCATGTCGCCACTGGCGTCGAACCAGCCGCCGTGCACATCTTTGTGCTGGTCGGTGCCAAACAGGCGGGCCGTGCGGTCGGCTCGATCGAAGGCGCCGCTGGCACGCTGCCCCTTGAAGTAGTGAATGACATCGGAGAGGCAGCGACTGGCCAGCAGATCCTGGCCGATGGCAAAACGGGTCGAGCGGACAATGCGCTGCTCCGTAGCGGCTGCGCCTATGGGGGCAGTGATTGCCTCCAGCCGGTAATGACCGGGCTCCTTGAATGCAGAGAAGTCGGCGCGCCAGTAGGCACGGCCCTGCCAGCCAGGGACTTCACCGGCCGCTTGCAGTTGGGTTTCAAACAGCGTCTGGCCATCGCTTAAGCGTTGCAGCCTGACATAGCCGCCGAGATCATGGGCAGGGGAGGTTTGCAGCAGGGCGACCTTGTGCCCGTCGCACTCGTAACCCACCTGATTGATCAAGAGTTCCATCAAGGTATTGCTCCTGTGGTTCACCCCATTGCGGTGAGGCACATAGCGGGGCCGTGGTGGCCCCGCATCGAGGCATGGCCGGACTGGCTTGTCCGGCCGTTTTAATGGCGAGTATCACTCGTAGAGATAGCAGCGCACGAAGTGGTTGTCGGCGAGTTTGGTGATGGGGGGCAGCTCATCCTTGCAGCGGGCCATCGCCTGATTGCAGCGCCCGGCGAAGGGGCAGCCACAGGAGTCCGGCGTCCAGAGCGGTATCTCCCCCTTGCGGCCCCCCTCCAGCGCGGCGTGGATGCTCTTCTCGGGGTCGGGCACTGCCGAGATGAGCAGCTGGGTGTAGGGGTGCTGCGGGTGGTGCAGTATCTCGTCCACCTCGCCCCACTCCACCATGTGACCCACGTACATCACCGCCAAGTCTTCCGCCACATAGCGTGCGGTGGCGATGTCGTGGGTGATGTAGAGCATGGAGACCCCCAGCTCGTTTTTCATCTGCTCCATCAGGTTGAGGATGCCGATGCGAATGGAGACGTCGAGCATGGAGGTGGGTTCGTCCGCCAGCACCACTTCCGCCTCCACCGCTAGGTTGCGGGCTATGTTGACCCGCTGGCGCTGGCCGCCGGAGAGCTGGTGCGGGTACTTGGCCGCCGTGGCCTTGGCCGGGGTCAGTCCCACTTTTTCCAGCAGGGTATAGACCATCTCGGGCAGATCTTTCTTGTCGATCACCTTGCTGTGCAGCAGCAGGGGGCGGGCTATGTGGTGGTAGATGGTGTGGGTCGGGTTGAGCGAACCGAAGGGGTCTTGCCACACCATCTGCACGCTCTGGCGATAGTCGAGCAGGGCCGTGCCCTTGTTGAACTCCTCCAGATCCCGGCCGCGATAGAGGATGCGGCCGCTGGAGAGCTTGTACATCTTGGCGATGATCTTGGCGATGGTGCTCTTGCCGGAGCCCGACTCCCCCACCACCGCCAGGGCGCGGCCCCGGTGCAGGTTGAAGGTGATGTCGGAGAGGGCCCGCATCTTGCCGCTCTTGATGGCATTGGAGTTGACGGGGAAGTCCTTGTAGAGGTGCTGGACTTCGATGATGGGCGCGTCGGTTTGGGCGATTTGCATGACAGACATCCTTAACAGCCAGCGGCCTTGTCCAGATAGAAAACGGGATCCGGTTGCTCATCCTGCGCCTCATAAAGGTGGCAGGCGGTTTGTTGCCCCGGCCGGATCTCGACCAGGCGGGTGTACTCCTGGCGGCAGCGATCGTGCACCTTGCCACAGCGGGCCTGGAAGCGGCAGCCGACCGGCACCTCCAGCAGATTGAGCGGTGTGCCGGGGATCCCTTCCAGCACGGTTTTTGGGCCGTGCAGGGGCGGGAACGAGTTGCCGAGCCCCTTGGTGTAGGGGTGCAGGGGCGAGGTCAGGATCGCCTTGGAAGGCGCCACCTCGATCAGCTCGCCGGCGTACATGATGCCGATGCGATCGCAGAACTCGACCATGAGCGACAGGTCGTGGGTGATAAACAGAATGGAGAAGTTGAACTGCTCTTTCAGGGCATAGACCTTCTGCAGTATCTCCCGCTGTACCACCACATCCAGCGCCGTGGTCGGCTCATCCATGATCAAAAGCTCGGGGTTGAGCGCCATGGCGATGGCGATCACCAGCCGCTGGCGCATGCCGCCGGAGAACTGGTGCGGATAATCCTTGAGCCGGCTCGGATGGATGTCGACTATCTCCAGCAGCACCTGGGCGCGCTTGATCGCCTCATAACGGGTCATGCCGGGATTGTGGGCCAGCAGCACATCGCAGAACTGCTCCTCCATGCGCAGCACCGGGTTGAGCGCGTTCATGGCGGACTGGAACACCACGGATACCTGTTGCCAGCGATAGGAGCGCAGCCGCTCTTCGCCGTAGTGGAGTATGTTCTCTCCCTTGAACAGGATCTCGCCGCCGCTGATGTAGGCGGGCGGCTTGTGCAGCCGGGCCACCGAGAAGGCGACCGTGGACTTGCCGCAGCCCGACTCGCCGGCGAGGCCGAAGACTTCGCCGGGGGCTATGTCGAAGCTGACCGAGTTGACGGCGCGCACGTCGCCGCTCTCGGTGATGTAGTCGACGCAGAGGTTGCGTACCGACAGCAGGGGTTGCTTGTTCATGCTGTCCTCTCCTGTGGTGCTGCCACGGGGACGGCGAGCTGCTTCCAGCGGCGAAGACCCTTGTGGGAGCGCAGCTGAGGGTTGGCTATCTCGTCGATGGCGAAGTTGAGCAGGGCCAGACCAGCACCCAGGGTGGCGATGGCGAAGCAGGGGGCCAGGATCTCCCACCAGGCACCCACCAGGATGGCACTGGAGGTCTGGGCGTTGTAGAGCATGATGCCCCAGCTGACCACGGTCGGATCGCCGAGCCCCAGGAACTCCAGGGTTGCCTCGGTGACGATGGCGTAGATGATGGAGCCGATGAAGCTCACCCCTATGATGGAGATGAGGTTCGGCAGTATCTCCACCAGAATGATGCGCCAGGCTGGCTCCCCCAGCACTTCGGCGGCGATGACGAACTCTTTTTCCCGCAGGGCCAGGGTCTGGGCCCGTATGACCCGCGCGCCGTAGGCCCAGGAGGTAAAGCCTATGATGAGCGCGATCACCGTCGGTGACGCCTCCCCGATGAAGCTCGCCAGCACCAGCAGAAGGGGGAGGTTGGGGATCACCAGCACCACGTTCATCAGGAAGGTGAGGCACTCATCGATCACGCCGCCAAAGTAGCCAGCCGTGATGCCGACCGTGATGGCGAGGGCACACACCAGTATGCCAGCCCCGAAGCCCACCATCAGGGAGATGCGGGCACCGTTGGCAAACTGGGACCAGATATCGTGGCCCATGCGGGTGGTGCCCATCACGTATTCGGCGCTGGGGGGCTGGTGCGGACGGGAGACTCGCTTGGTCGGCTCATTGCTGGCCAGCAGGGGGGCGAACAGTGCCATCAGCACGAAGCTGACCACGATGAAGAGGCCAAAGGCGGCTTTCTTGTTGCCCAGCAGGATTTTCAAAATAGTCGGCATACGCATCTTATTTGCCTCCTGTACGCAGACGGGGATCCAGGAAGACGTAGAGCACGTCGGCCAGGAAGTTGAAGCTGAGCATTGTGATGGTCATGATGAGCAGCTGCCCCTGAATGAGGGGGTAGTCGCGGGCTAGAATGCCCTGATAGAGAGTCAGACCCAGCCCAGGGTAGTTGAAGATCACCTCTGTGATGAGGGAGCCGCCGATGACGAAACCGAGCGCCATGGAGAGCGCCGTCACGCTAGGCAGTATGGCGTTGCGGGCACCGTAGTTGAAAATGACCCGGTTGCGGGAGAGCCCCTTGGCCTTGGCCATGGTGATGTAATCCTCCCCCAAGAGGTTAATCATGTTGTTGCGCATTGTGATGAGGAAGCCCCCCACCTGCACCATGGCCAGGGTGGCGACCGGCATGATGGCGTGGGTCATGATGCTCTTGATGTGCTCCCAGCCAAAATCGGCTTTTATCTCCGGGCTGTAGGCATAGCCGATGGGCAACCACTCCAGACTGACCCCGAACAGGAAGAGGGCGAGCAGGGAGATGACAACGGGCGGAATGGCCTGCATCACCAGGGTGAGCGGGGAGAGGATGCTGTCCATGGCGCCTCCCCGATACCAGGCGGCGAAGATACCGACGATGGATCCGACGGAGAAGCTCAGTATGGTGGAGGTACCCACCAGGAACAGGGTCCAGCCGATGGCGCGTCCGAGTACGTCGGCCACAGGTTGGGGGTAGTAGCGCACCGAGGTGCCGAGATCCCAGGTGAAGACACTCTTCACGTAGGTGAGAAATTGGGTGCTGATGGGGCCGTCCACGAAACCGAAGGTGGCCTTGAGGGCCTCCAGCGCGGCGGGTTCCATCATGGCGCCAGCCCGGGCAAACATGACGGAGACAGGATCCCCCGGCATGGCTCTGGGTAGCAGGAAGTTGATGGTGGCGGCCACCAGAAAGGCGACCAGATAGAAGGAGAAACGTCTCAGTATAAATCCCATGGTGAACCCTTTTACTGCAAGCCTGCCCCGCGCCGGGCAAAGCTCCCCCAACCCCGAACAATCAGGGGGATGGAAGACATGGCGGGGAGAATGGCCCCCCGCAGGGGGCCGGGGTGGTTAGCTGTTTGGCTTGAGTGACAACACGTGCAGCAGACGTTCCGGGGTGTCCGGGTGAACCTGCGGCTTGGCGACCGGGTTGTCGGCACTGAACCAGCCATTGAAGCGCTTGGTGCTGTATTCGTACCAGGTCGGGTTGTTGAATACCGGGATGATGGTCTGGTTGGCACCGACCTTGTCCTGGATCTCGAACATGATGGCCTTCTGCTTGGCAGCATCGGCGGTCTGGGTGAAGTCATCGATCAGCTGGTCGAGGGCCGGGTCCTTGTAACGGGGCGCCGCAAAGCGGTTGCCACGCTCACCCATGTTGCGGGAGTGGAAGGCGGTCTCGAAGTACTTGTGCGGGTTGGCACCGGCAAAGTAACCCTGCAGCGCGACGTCGAAGTCACCTGTGATCAGGTTTTCGGTCCAGACGGTGGCTTCCGGGGTGGCGGTTTTGGCGTTCAGACCCAGGGCCTGCAAGCCTTCGACTCCGATCTGGGCGGTATTGACCCAGTCGGTCCAGCCGTTCGGTACCAGCACCTTGAACTCGATCTTCTTGCAGCTTGGGGTGTCGAGGAACTTGTCGCCGTCACAATCCTTGTAGCCCGCCTCTTTCAGCATGGCCTTGGCGCCTTCCAAGTCGAACTTGTTGAATTTGCCGTACTTCTTGTCGACTTCCGGGTTGTTCCAGGAGTCGAAGGCTTTGCCGAGCCCTGAGGGGTACTCGTTGACGGTCGGGTAGCCGTAACCGGCGATATCCACCATGGCCTGACGGTCCATCGCCATGGAGAAGGCGCGGCGGAAAGTGATGTCGTTGAAGGCTTCGTGGTTGCCCGGGTTCTTGGTCTGGAAGTTGACGTTGAACGCGACTGTGCCGGAGGCCGGGAACCAGTACTTGTTGTTTTTCGGATCGTTGCCAACGTAGAGGCGCTCTATGTCCGGTACGAAGGAGCCGAACCAGTCAACGTCACCCTTCATCACGGCGGCCAGCACCTGGTCGTTGGTGGCCATCTGCGGCATGCGCAGGCAGTCGATGGCGAGGTTGGCGTTGTCCCAGTAGTGCGGGTTGCGGCACTGGGTGTAGAGCTGGGCGGAGAAGTTGTCCACCTCGGTGAAGGGACCGGTACCGACCGGCTTGTCGTTGGTAAAGGCGACCGGATCCTTCACTGACTTCCACTGGTGCTCGGGGACTATGGGCACCAGCACCAGGTCATTCACCACGTTGGTATTGACGTCGGTCAGGTCGAACTTGATCTTGTAGGGACCTAGTTTCTCTATGTTCTTGATCTGGGTCCAGATAGAGCGCTCATCCAGCGCCTTGTTGGCTTTCACCAGATTGAAGGAGAAGAGGATGTCATCCGCATCAAAACCTTCCCCGTCGGACCACTTGACCCCTTCACGCAGATCGAAGGTGACGGATTTCAGGTCATCGCTGAACGCATAGTGAGTGGCCAGACGATAGACGGGTTTGCCACCCTGCATATCGTTGAAGATCACCAGAGGTTCATAGATGAAGTGACGAGTGGTATGGAGCAAACCCGCTTGCAGGAAGGGGTTGAAGTTTTTGACCCAGGCGGTCTCCTGTTGTGCGACCAGAGTCAGCACAGTCTTGTTTTCAGCAGCCATGACATTGCCGGCGGCCCCGGCAAGCATCATGGTTCCCAGCAGTACAGCAGTAGAGATTTTGGATACTTTGGCAAGCATATTATGTCCTTTCTTATTTTTTGGCATTCCCGAGGGTTCGCCTTGTTTTGTGTGAGCACCGACTTCGCATGCTGGGGAGGTCGGCCCTCTGTGTTGGTCAGGTGTCTAACCTTTGTCGTTCTGTTTTCCAACGTCCCTAGCAAAGCAGAGTTAACAGGAAAACAACAACTGTTCCGTTCGTCGATATCGTAAAAATCACAGCCCCGACGTCAATATCGTCAAAATGGTGTTTAACCCATTTTAAATCATGAAGTTATGTTATTTGCTTTGGCGTAATAAGTCCCTGTCTTCAGGCCATTCATGACAATTGTGTGAATTGGATCGGCTCTTGTTTTGACGCGTTTTACCCGCTTAATTCTGCACAAAAAAAAACCGCCCCGGCAAGTGTGAGCCAGGGCGCAGTTCGGGGGGGATCAGGATTTGCGGTTGGCGAGTTGACGCAGGGTCTGGGCGCTGTGGTGCAACTGCTGGCGCAGGGGATCGCTCAGCGGACTGTGGGCCAGCACATACTCGGCGGTGGCGACGACCGTCTTCCAGCGCGGTGCCTTGGGCAGAGTATCCAGGCTCAGGTATTTATCGAGGGTACGGGTCTGGGGGCTGGATCTGTCCATGTAGACGCGCCACAGCTTGCTCTTCTCCGCCAGCACGATTTTGCCCTTGCCGGTGCATTGCTGCCAGGCATCCAGGGTGAGACGCATGGTATCCACCAGGGCCCGGCGCAGGGGTTCGTCATCCTGTTGGCGAATGAGATCGTCGGCCAGTGAACGGAATTCTCCCCCCAGCCGGCTCAGTTCACCCAGCAGCTGACCGTCCTCTATGATGGCCTGGCGCGACAGGCTCTTGAGGGCGTTTTCCAGAGCCATCACCCGGTTCTCGTCCTGGCGCAGCTCAGTGCTGAGGGTGAGGGCGAAGGCGGCCTGCCCCCCCAGGCTGATGGAGAGGGCGCGGGCATTGAGCTCGTCCTGCTGGCCTGCCACCAGAAACGCCAGTCGCTGCTCCTGCTGCGCCTTCAGGTCGGGCCACTGGGTTGCCAGCGGGAGGGCCAGCCACTCATCCAGAGGCTGGCCCTCCATGGCTTCCGGCTCCTGACCCAGCAAGCGGGCCAGCACCCGGGAGGCAAACAGCACAGTGCCCTGCTCATCGATGAAGACAATGGGATCGGCCCCTTCCCCGAGCAGCGCCAGCAGCCGCTCCTGATCCTGATGCAGTTGCTCCTGCAGGGTGAGGCGATGTTCTATCTCCTGCTTGAGCAGACGGTTCTCCACCAGGGAGGCGCGGCCCGCACTCGCTTCCAGCAGTGCCCTGACCCGGGCAAACAGCTCCTCCTTGCAGAAAGGTTTGACCAGGTAGTCGTTGGCCCCGGCGTTGAATCCCTCTTCTATATCCTTTGGCTGGTTGAGGGCGGTGAGCAGCAGCACCGGCAGCTTGTCTTTCGGGTGCTGCTCGCGCAGGCGGCGGCAGACGTCAAAACCCGAGAGGGTCGGCATCATGACATCCAGCAGTATGAGGTCCACCGGCTCCTGGGCCAGCTTGGCCAGGGCGTCGTGGCCATCGCTGCTGGGCAGGATGCGGTAACCGCGGGGTTGCAGCAGATGGCGCAGGATATGCAGATTGATGGGCTCGTCATCCACCACCAGTATGAGAGGCGCATCATGGGGCGGAGGCGGCAGATCATCGCTCTCCCAGTCCGGCAAGATGAGCGGCTGCTGGCGCACCAGCTGGTGTTCAATCTGGCGGCTGTCCAGGGTCAGGTTGCCCGCCTTGCCGCTGGCGAGCGGCAGGGTGAAGGCGAAGGTGGAACCAACGCTCGGCTCGCTCTCCACGAAGAGCTCGCCTCCCATCAGGTGTACCAGCTGGCGGGTGATGGAGAGGCCGAGGCCGGCACCCTGCTTGCTCACCTCGGGGCTCATCTGTACCAGTGGTTCGAAGATGTGCTCCAGATGGTCTTTGGCAATCCCGATGCCGGTGTCGGTCACCTTGATGCGCAGGAAGTTGCCCTCCACCAGGGCGCTCAGCACCACCTTGCCCTGGGGCGTGTACTTGATGGCGTTGCCCACCAGGTTGTAGAGCACCTGTTCGAGGCGCTGCTCGTCGGCCAGTACCGGCGGCAGTTCGGCCGGGCTTATGTCCACCAGAGTGAGGGGCTTGGCCTGCACCAGGTGCTGACAGAGATCCAGCACCAGCCGTATGACCCCCTTGGAGGCGACTGGCTGGGAATGGATCTCCAGCTGGCCGTAGCGCATCTGATGGTAGTCGAGCAGGTCGTCCACCAGCCGGGCCAGACCGTCGGCGCTCTTGATGATGAGGCCGAGCTGATTTTGCTGCCCTTCGGTCAAGTCCTGCTGGCTGGCGAGCATGGACTCCGCCATCCCCTTGATGCCATGGATGGGTGTGCGCAGCTCGTGGGAGGTGTTGGCCAGCAGCTCATCTTTGAGCTTGTCCGCCTGTTGCAGACTGAGGTTCTGCTTGTGGGTCAGTTTGACCTGCTGTTGCAGCTCCTGGGTCTGGCGCTCGATAAGCTCAATTTTGTCCTTCACCGAGCGCTGCATGTGGCGAAACGCCTGAGCCAGCCTGTCTATGTCATCGTCGGTGCGAGGGATAGTGATTGGGTGATCCAGGGCGCCATCGGCCACCTGCTCGGCGGCGGCGGTGAGGGATCGCAACGGGGCCGTGATGGAGTGGGAGAGCCAGCGGGAAAACAGGATCAGCAGCAGCAAGGATCCGGCTCCCAGCAGGATCACCAGCGTCTCCAGCTGACGGATGGGGCGATAGGCCTCGCTGGTGGAGATCTCGGCGATGAAGGCCCACTCGGTGTCGAACACCTTCACCTGGGTGTAGGCGGCCAGCACATCGTCATCGTGATAGGAACGAAACAGTCCGACACCCTGTTCACCGGAGAGGGCCTTGACCACCAATGGGGTCTGCAAGGGCCTGAAATTGGGGCTGAAGCTGTTCTCAATACTGAATTCCGGCGCCAGCCAGGCATTGGCACGCATCCGCTTGTCCGGCCCTATGAGGATGGTCTCGCCAGTTTCTCCCAGCCCCTCCCGCTCCGCCATGATCTGGTTGAGCTTGTCCGGCAGCAGTTCGAAGATCACCACGCCGCGCACATAGTCGTACTGCATGACGGGGGCGGCCATGTAGGCGACCACCTGGCCGGTCAGCTCGTTGCGGCCAAAGTCGGTGAATTCGAAGATCTGCTGTGGTTTCTGACCGCCGTCGAGGCGGCGCTTGATCTTGGCGAAGGTGCTGCCAAGGCCGCTGGCCTGATAGGGGCCCGAGAGCAGGTTGGTGGCAAAATTGGGGCGCTTGGTGACTGAATAGACAACGTCGCCGTTGAGATCGATGAGGAAGATGTCGCTGTAATTGGATTTGCGCACCATGTCGGCATAGCCGCGATGAAAGCGCTGGTGCACCCGGCCATACATCTCGTCTGCCAGGATCAGGGCACTGATGGCCGGTTCGATCTCGACGTTGGGCTCGGGTTTTTGCAGCTTGTCCCAGGAGCCGGGAACGTAGCGTGCCTGGGCGCGTGCGCGGGCCTCCTGCGGCGTGGTGCCGAGCTTCTCGAACGCACCGGTAAAGCCGTAGAAGCGACCGATACTGTTGCCGGCAAAATCCTGCTGGGAGAAGTTGATGATCTGTTCTTTGAGGTTGCCGAAGTAATCCTCCAGCTGGCTCTTCTTGATGTTGCGAACGGAAACCAGGTGGTTGGAAGTCTGGGTGGTGAGATCTTTGCCATGGCTGTAGAGGAAGAACAGGGTAACGACCAGGAAGGGCACCAGACCCAACATGAAAAAAGCCAGCATTAACTGCGGCCTGAGCCCACGAGGCTTGAAGATCCATTTCATCGTGTGATTTTCAATTGAGAATCCAGTTACTAAGCGGCACAAGTCTCTGACTAAAGACTAATCATTTCAATGACTTTATCTTAAATTCGCCTGTGGGGTCACAGCCTGATGTGGTTTTTTTGGTCAAGCCGTCTAAACCCTGAGCAAACAGAACGAGCAAGGGCTAAAAGTGCGAAAAAAGGGTTGTGCCCGCGCTCGGGGTACGTATAATGCGCCTCGTTGTCAGGTAACTGGCACACGGCAGTAAGGCGGGAATAGCTCAGTTGGTAGAGCACGACCTTGCCAAGGTCGGGGTCGCGAGTTCGAGTCTCGTTTCCCGCTCCAATTTCTCATAGCACCAACTATGGGTATCACTTTCAAGGCAACAGCCTTGTCAGCATGGCGCGTTAGCAAAGCGGTTATGCAGCGGATTGCAAATCCGTTTAGTCCGGTTCGACTCCGGAACGTGCCTCCATATCCTTCCAGTTCAATATCATTCCAGCGATAAATATCACACACCACAGGTGTGCTTTTCTGTTTCTCAATATCCCTGCTGAGTCAGTAACTGTTCACAGCCCTGCTGTTGCCACTCCCGTTCCAGATAGCGATTGACCTCCACCAGATCCTGCCCCCGGAATTGAAATTGCACTGCGGCCGAATGTTCGGTCAGATCCGCCATCTTCTGTTTCAGCAGGCCGCACTGCCACAGGCTGACGGTGGGCACGCCCTGATAGGCCAGGGTGATGCTGTCGCCTTGATTGAGTTGCCAATCCTGCCATTCCGACCAGAGCAAGAGGCCCAGTACCCCCAAGACCGCCATTTCCGCAGGTTTCATCGCACAAACTCCCTCCTGACTGCCAACCCATTAAATCTGGTCGACGCACATCCCTTTGCCAGTTTTTGTTACCTGTAAGTTAATTAATGTAATTGGATTTCATTATATGGCTTTTTGTGGATTTTTTTGCGAAAAAATGGCGTTATTGGTGTAGTAATCCTACAGTTTGTGGAGTAATCTTTGCTCAGTGGTCTTACCAGTAAGGAGTGCTATCATGTTTCATCCCTTTTCTCTGACTCAGATAATTCTTCGTCGTATCTATGCGCTGCTGGTGGGTATTCTGGCCTTCCCCGTTATGCTGTTTCGCAGCGATCGTGCCCGCTTCTACAGCTACTTGCATCGTATCTGGAGCAAAACCAGCACCAAGCCGGTATGGCTCAAGATGAGCGAGCGCGGCGAGCGGATCTTCTACTAGACCCCATTCATCTTAAAAAAGAGAGCTTCGGCTCTCTTTTTTATTGTGCTCCAGAAATAGCAGTGGTTCCCCTCCTGCCGAACATCTCCTATTGCTCCTTTCTGATGGACTGACCGGCGCCACAAGCGGGAGCTGATCTTTGGACTGCCGGGATCTAGCGGGCGAAAGTGCTTTTCTCGTAACCGGCTAACTTAAGGAAATATGTTTTATTAAACAATGCGTTAGATGATAACTTCTGAGCCGCCGCCCTTGTTTTGCTCTTTTCATGAAATTAATTCTCTGCTGTTCCGGTTCTATTGCAGGTACCCCGCCACGACACTGAGCGGGGTCATCACACTCAACAGCACAAGGATCACGAACATGAACGTTAAAAAAAGCACAGCGATCGCCTCCGCCATGACAGGTCTGCTGGCACTGGGTGCCCAGTTCATCGCGGCGCCAGCCATGGCTGCCGAGGAAAAGGAGAAGTGCTACGGTGTGGTCAAGGCCAGCAAGAATGACTGTGCGACCAAGAGCAATTCCTGCGCCGGGACCGCCAAGGAAAATGCCCAGGGCGATGCTTTTGTGGTGATGCCCAAAGGGCTGTGCGAGAAGCTGGTGGGCGGTTCGCTGCAACCCAAGTAAGAGACATCGGGCAGGGGATGGCCAAGGGGCCGCCCCCTGTATCCTCTCTGATTGGCGAAAGCGAGACTTGCGATGAACCCTTTGATTGGTATCGGATTACGAACTCCCCATTACGACGGGATCCGGCAAACCCTGCCGGCAGTCGGTTGGCTGGAGGTGCACAGTGAAAATTACTTCGAGCCGCACAGCCAGGGCTTTCAGGTGCTGAGTGAGTTGGCGCAACACTACCACGTCAGTCTGCACGGCGTTGGCATGTCCCTCGGCTCGGCCGACCCGCTCGATCAGCGCCACCTGCAACAGTTGTCATCATTGGCAGCGGCGATCAAGCCGGTACGGATCTCCGAACATCTGAGCTGGGGCAGCATTGGCGGACGCTACTTCAACGACCTGCTGCCTGTACCCTATACCCGTCAATCCCTTCGCAACATGAGTGACAAGATCCAGCAGGTACAACAGACCCTGGGTTGCCGGTTGCTGATGGAAAATCCCTCCTCCTATCTGCAACTGGCAGGGGAGATGAGCGAATGGGAATTTTTGGCCGAGCTGCAGCAACGCAGCGGTTGCGGCATCTTGCTCGACCTCAACAATCTCTACGTCAGTGCCTTCAACCACGGTTTCTCTTGCGATGACTATCTGGCGACGATCGATCTCGCCACCGTCGGGGAAATCCATCTGGCTGGTTATACGGAGAAACAGCTGCCCGAAGGTGCCCTCTATATCGACACCCACAGCGCCCCTGTGGTGGAGCCGGTCTGGGAACTCTATCGCCAGATCTGCCGCAAGCAGGCCATCCCCACCCTGATTGAGTGGGATCTCGAGATCCCCCCGCTGCCGGTCTTGCTGGCCGAAGCTGAGCAGGCCAGCGCCATTCTGGATGAGGCGCAAGCTGCAAACATGGTTCGGGAGCTAGCCCATGGTTGAACTGGCACAGCTGCAACGGCACTTTGCCGATGGTCTGCTGGGAGAGTCTGCCGCGATTGCCCCCCACATCAGCTCCCGGCTCTTTCCTGCCGAATCGGTGCTGCAGGTCTATCGCAACCACTTCATCCTGAGTCTTGGCGAGGTGCTGGCGAGCAGCTATCCCGCCGTCAAGGCCATGGTGGGAGACGAATTTTTCGTGGCAGCGGCCCGTGGTTTCGTGCTGGACGAGCCGCTACAGGAAGGGAGCGTCATGCACTATGGCGCCGGTTTTGGTCAGTGGCTGGCCCGCTTGCCAACTACGGCCGAGTTACCCTGGCTGGAGGCGCTGGCGCAGTTCGAGTGGCAGCTTGAGCGTGCCAGTCTGCTGCCGCTGGAGTCCCGCTGCTGGCCAGCCGAACGTCTGGCCGGATTATCGCCGCCACAATGGGAGCGGCTGCGGCTGTTGCCTGCCACGGATCTGCTGCTGGTTGCCAGCGACTACCCGGTGCTGGCCCTGTGGCAGATGGCGCTACACGGTGGGGAGGCGGTGGGGGATCTCTGTGCCCCTGTCTGGCTGGTATTGAAGAAGCAGCTGGATTATCGGGTCACGCCGTTGCCTTTAGAGGCAGGTGAGTGGGCGCTGCTGCAAGGCTGCCTGAAAGGCAGACCCTTGGCCACCCTGCTGGCAACCGATCCCGTGGCGAGTGATCATCTCACCCGCCTGGTAATGCTTGGTCTCTTGGTCGATGTGGAGGTGATGCCATGATGGGAAACAAATGGCTGGCGCTGGCCAGCTCGAGTGGCGATCTGCCACGCTGGATGAGCGGTGCCGTCTTGCTGCTGGCGAGGCTCTGGGTCGCCTCGGTCTTTATCACTTCAGGCTGGCTCAAGCTGACGGCGTGGGATTCAACCCTCTATCTGTTTGAATCCGAGTATCAGGTGCCCCTGTTGCCCTGGTTGTGGGCCGCCTATCTGGGGACGGCGACCGAGTTGCTGCTTCCCCTGTGTCTGCTGGCAGGCCTCTTTACCCGTCCGGCCGCTCTGCTGCTGTTTGGCTTCAATATCATGGCGGTGATCTCCTATCCAACCCTCTGGGCGGGCGGCTTTTACGATCATCAGCTGTGGGGCTGGATGCTGCTGACCCTGACCATCTGGGGCGGCGGTGTGCTGAGCCTTGATCACTGGCTGACAGGCCGCCGCCGGTGATGAGTCTCAGATATCTTCCGATGACAAAGGGTGTCTGATGCTGCTATTTGTCATGATGATGAACAGTCAGGGCTATTGGCCTTGTCCTCAATGGAGAGAGCAATGATTATTCGTCAGGCAGATATGGCCGATATTCCCGCCTTGGTGAGTTTGCGCATGGGGCTGTTTTGCGAGGTGGGGGAGTTGGCCGAGCCGCTGGCCGATCTGGATCTCTGGCAGGCGACCAGTGCCTATTTCAGTGCGGGGCAGGCCGATGGCAGTGCGCGCTCCTGGGTGGCGGAGGTCGAGGGAGAAGTGGTGGCGAGTGGCACCCTAGCCCTGTTTGTGCGACCACCCTATCCTGGCAATGTGTCGGGGAAGGAGGCCTACCTGCTCAATATGTATACACTGCCAGCCCATCGAAAGCAGGGCATGGCCAGCGCCCTGCTCGATGCCATGGTGGCCCATGCCAGCGCCGAGCAACTGGGTCGGGTATGGCTGCATGCCAGTGACCAGGGGCGTCCCCTGTATGAACGCATTGGTTTTGTAGCCAATCCAGCCTATCTGGAGTGGCGACCAGCGGTGTGACTCCGAGCGATGCGAAACTGATCCAACACGGGCAGATATTCGTACCAATCGTCCAGCGCAAGCGCGCCTGCTCTGTACGTTGTGTCTCTTTTCATGGATGGCAAGAAGATAACCGGGCGAGTGCCGGCAGTAAAACGTCGGTCAAAGTCTGATCCGGCGATTTCGCTCAACTATGATCAGCCTCATCATGCTCGTACTCGCCCACATTGACGGCGGTTGTCGTTTGCGAGTTCCCACATCGTCGGTAAAGGGGTATGACATCCATGTTCAATAACAAGCTGAAGGCACAACTGCTGGCCTGCCAGACGCAGCTCGGTGAGCTGCAGGGTTTTGTCGACGCGGTCAAAGGTGGGGTGGCAACCATCACCTTCACTCCGGATGGCGGTATCCTGGAGGCCAATGAGCCTTTCTTGAACCTGATGGGATACAGCGCAGCTGAACTCCATGGTCAGCATCACAGGATGTTTTGCAGCAAGGCACTGGCTCAGTCGTCTGATTACCAGCAACTCTGGGCCCAGCTACAACAAGGCAGGGTCCAATCCGGCATTGTTCCGCGCATCAACAAGCGGGGCGAGGCGCTCTGGCTGGAGGCGAGCTACTTCCCGGTGAAGCAACAGGGGCGGGTGACCCAGGTGATCAAGATTGCCAGCGATGTGACCGAGCATCACCAGCGCCTGCTGAGTCAGGAGGCCGTCTCCAAGGCCCTTGATCGCTCCCTCGCCATGATAGAGTTCACCCCGACGGGGGAGATAGTGACCGCCAATGCCAATTTCCTGAGTTGCATGGGGTACAGCCTGTCCCAGATCAAGGGGCACAACCACAGGATGTTCTGTGATGATGCCTTCTATCGCGAACAGCCCCGTTTCTGGGAAGAGCTGGCACAGGGCCAGTTCAAGTCAGGGCTTTTTCTGCGTCGCAACAGCCACGGTGATGACATCTGGCTGGAAGCCACTTACAACCCGGTCAGGGACGAGAGCGGCAAGGTGACCAAGGTGATCAAGCTGGCCACTGACATTACCGAGCGGGTGACCAAGAGTCATGCCATTCGGGATGCCGCCCAGGTGGCTCATGCCACGGCGCAGGAGACATTGCGCAGTGCGGAGCAGGGCGCCGATCTGCTGCGTTCCGTGGTGGAGACCTCCTCCCTTGTCAGTGAGCAGGTAGACAAGACCATACAGCTGGTCAATCAGCTCAACGAGCAATCCAAGAGCATCGAAGCCATCGTCTCCACCATCAGCAGCATCGCCGACCAGACCAACCTGCTGGCGCTCAATGCGGCCATCGAAGCGGCTCGCGCCGGCGATCAGGGGCGCGGGTTTGCCGTGGTGGCCGATGAAGTGCGCCAGCTCGCCGCTCGCACTTCCCTCTCTACCGACGAGATAGCCAAGGTGGTGCAGAAGAACCGGGATCTGACGGCCAGGGTGACGGACGACATGGCCAGAGTGGCCAGCAGCGCCGAGCTGGGCAAGCAACAGGTCGACAAGGTCAATGAGGTGATGGTCGAGATCCGGCAGGAAGCCAACAATGTCTCGGCGACCGTATCCAGTCTGTCCATCTGATATCAGGATTCGTTCTAGCCTGAATGGGTATAGTATTTCCTGCAGGCAAGATCGCCGTTACAGCTAATGGAGCAGCTCATGACCTTCAGCGGTCTGCGATTATCTGAACTGATTGGTTCCCTCAGTCATGCCCTCGACATGACTGAGGGGCAACCCAGAGGGCACTGCATCCGTTGTTGCTGGATAGGTTCCCGGCTGGGGGATCAGCTTGGCCTCGATGCCGGGCAGCGCCACGACCTCTATTACACCCTGCTGCTCAAGGATCTCGGTTGCAGCAGCAATGCCGCCCGCATTTGCGAGCTCTATCTCACCGACGATCTTCACTTCAAGCGTGACTTCAAGCTGGTGGATGGCTCACTCTCCGAGGTGGTCAACTTCGTGCTGGGCCACACCGGCCTGCAGGCGGATCTGCTGGGGCGCTTTCGCAGCCTGTTCCACATCTTTCGCAACGGCGATCAGATTGCCAACGAGCTGATCCAGACCCGCTGTCACCGTGGCGCCGATATCGCTCGCCAGCTGCGCTTCAGCGATGAGGTAGCCGGCGGTATCCTCTCTCTCGACGAGCACTGGAATGGCAAGGGTCGGCCGCTGCAGCTGGCCGGTGAGGCGATCCCGCTTTTCTCCCGCATCGCCCTGCTCTGTCAGGTGGTGGATGTGTTTCATGCCGCAGCAGGGCCGGAAGCGGCGCTCAAAGAGGTGCGCGAGCGCAGCGGCAGCTGGTTTGATCCCGAGCTGGTCAGGCAGTTTGAAGCCATGGCCGATGCGCCCTTCTGGCAAGGGCTGGCGGATCCCCAGCTAGCTGAGTGGGTATTTATCCATCCGGCCGGGCAGGGGGAAGTGGCGCTCGATGAAGATTATCTGGATGAGATTGCCGCCGCCTTCGGTCAGGTGGTGGACTCCAAGAGCCCCTACACAGCCGGTCACAGCGGCCGAGTGGCACTCTATACCGATATCCTCGCCACCCAGATGGGGATCCCGGAGCCACGGCGGCGCTGGCTCAAACGCGGCGCTCTGCTGCACGATGTGGGCAAGCTTGGGGTGAGCAACGCCATCCTCGACAAACCGGGCAAGCTTGATGCCGATGAGTGGGTGGCGGTGCAGATGCATGCCGCCTATACCGAGGAGATCTTGAGCCGGATCGGTGCCTTCAAGGAGCTGGCCCAGGTGGCGGGGGCCCATCATGAGCGGCTCGACGGCAAGGGCTATCCCAAGGGACTCAAGGCAGAGGAGATTGCCCTTGAGACCCGCATCATCACCACGGCCGACATCTTCGATGCCATCACCGCCAAGCGTCCCTATCGTGGTGCCATTCCCGTGCCCCAGGCGCTGGAGATGATGGCCGAGCAACTGGGGTCTGCCATAGACCCCGACTGTTTTGCTGCGCTGGAGGCGGGGATCAAGGATTTCTCCATCTACCTCACGGCAGAGCAGCCGTTGGCGGATGCCGGTTAAGTCCGTTGCCCTGACCCCTGTTCAGTCAAAGGCCCCGCTTCGCGGGGCCTTCTGTTTTCAGCGGTCGTCCGACTGGCTGCGGGGCGGGTACAGCACCAGTCCCAGCAGGCGGCGCAAGTGGGTGAGCTGCTCGGTGAGCTGCAGGTTCAGCCAGAGATAGCCGCTGATGGCGGCCTCGCCCCCGGCATCGAGCCGCACCCGGGTCGCGGCCTCCTGCAACTCGCTGATGGCCTGTTCAGCCCCTTTCAACTCGCCGCTCTTGAGCATGAGCGCCAGCTGGATCATCACGGCCTCGGTCGCCTGCTGGCAGGCGCGCAGCTCGGGGGTGCTCTGCATCAGAAAGTGGCTCTGGCGATCGCTCCAGTAGGTGTTGGCCAGCATCTCCAGGGTGCAGAGGGTGTTGCGCATCGTGGTCTGGATGGCCTCGAACAGGGCGCTGCCAAGGCGGGTCTCCTTGACCGCCGGTGTCAGCAGGGGGCGCAGGCTGACCATCTTGGAGAGCAGACGAGAGTGGCTTTGCGCCAGCCTGGGTCGTTCCAGAATATTGGGGGAGAGGTGGGTATGGTAGAGCCGGTGCGCCTGCAGCAGGGTGTCGTGCATCTGCAACCGCCAGTGGCTGTAGGCGCGCTGGGGGTAGATGCTGCAAAACAGCAGCGCCAGCAGGGAGCCCAGGATCACGTCGGCACTGCGCCAGAGCGCCGTCTCTATGTCCCCCGGCATGGCCCCCATGGTGACCCCCAGTGTGATGCCGATGAGCAACCCCACGTAGGGGCGCTTGCCGAGCGCCAGATAACCGCACAGGAACATGATGCAGCCGCACCACACCAGGGTCAGCGGCAGGGAGTAGAGCTCCAGATAGAGGGCCACCACACCGCAACCGGCGCCGAAGATGGTGCCGACCACACGTTGCAGGGCTCTTGATAGCACGTTTCCCCAGAACGAGATGGGCCCCATTACCACCACTAGCGTGATCAGCGGCCAGGTACTTTCCGGCAGCTTGAGTTCACGGGTCAGCAGAAAGGTGAGCATGAAGGCGAGCGCGATGCGCAGGCCGTGGACGATGCGATAGCGGCCATAGATCAGCAGATCGAGCCGGGAGAGCGGGGTATTCAGGCGCAAGGGACTAGCCTCGGGTCATGGGCGCAAGCACCCCGCCACGCCCGGCGGGGTGCTTGCGATTTATCAGGCCACTCGTCCCTGGAGTGGGTGGATCCAGACCCGCTCGCCGACCGCGATGGCCGGCTGGGCGGGGACAATTTCAATCAGGCAGTTGGCATCGCTCATGGAGCTGAGAATGCCGGAGCCTTGCGGGCCCGTGGTACGTACTCGCAGCACGCCGCTGGCATCCTGATGGAAGACACCGCGCAGAAACTCGGTGCGGCCAGGGCGGCTTTTCATCTGCTGCTCGGCCTGCGCAGAGAGGCGCAGCGGCTGCCAGACCCGGCCCTGCAGGCGGGCGATGGCGGGCTCGACAAATTGCAGGAAGCAGACCATGGCCGCCACCGGATTGCCCGGCAGGCCGAAGAAGGGGGTTGTCCCCAGCTTGCCAAATGCCAGCGGGCGGCCCGGACGTATCTGGATGCGCCAGAAGGCTATCTGGCCAAGCTCCGCCAGCACCTGCTTGATGAAGTCGGCATTGCCCACCGAGACGCCGCCCGAGCTCAGCACCAGATCGGCGTTGGCCGCGGCCTGTTCCAGCTGCTGGCGCAGTATGGCCGGATCATCCGGGATGATGCCCAAGTCCATCACCTCGCAGCCGGCGGCGGCGATGAGCGCCATCAGGGTGAAGCGGTTGCTGTCGAAGATATGGCCCGGGGCCAGCGTCTCACCCGGTGCCTGCACCTCATCGCCGGTGCTGAACAGCGCCACCTTGAGCGGGGTGCGTACTGACAGGCTGGCCTGACCCAAGGAGGCCGCCAGTCCCAGCTGGGGGGCACCAATACGAGTCCCGGCCGGGATGGCGACCGCGCCCTTGGCGAGATCTTCCCCGGCCAGACGCACGTTCTGCCCCGCCTTGATGGGAGCGCTCACCGTGACCCACTCCCCCTCTATTTTTGTCTCTTCCCGCATCACGACCGTATCGACGCCAGGGGGCAGCGGCGCGCCCGTCATGATCTGCACCGCCTGACCGGCCAGCACAGGCTCATGGTGCTGCTGGCCCGCCAATACCTGACCCACCAGTTGCCAGCGACCGGCGGCGAGGTCGTCGCCGCGCAGGCCAATCCCGTCCATCGCCGAGTTGGCGTGGGGGGGCACATTGATGGGGCTGACCAAGTCCTGTGCGAGCACGGCGCCGTGGCACAAGGCCAGCGGCTTGTCGCAGCAGGCGCTGCTTGGGCTGAGGGCAGCCAGAATGGCGCTGCGGGCCGCCTCCACCGACAGAAATCCCGTTCCCGGCACCTGTTCGGCATGCCCGGCCTTGCTCGCGTAGCCGCAGACGAAGTCGGCGATGGCCGCCAGATCATTGATATCGAGTTGGGGCAGAGTGGTTTCCTGCGGCGTATCGCTTGCCAGCGCGATGATATCGTCATCGTCCGGGAACAGCAGTGGCTTGCCTAGCGCTGTGCGGTGCAGCTCTATCTTGGGGAAGTGCTCGTGTTTGAACCCTTCCACCAGCAGCAGGTCGAGCCGGGTCTGGTCGAAGCTGGCCAGCAAGGCGTGAAACGGGGGCTCGGCGTCGGGCGTCTCGACGATGCGGGCGTGACGACGGCGCGAAGCCGCCATCACCTGATCCGCCCCCGCCTTGCGCAGGCGGTAGCTGTCCTTGCCCGGCTGGTCGGTGTCAAAGTCGTGATGGGCGTGCTTGAGCACACCCAGGCGCAGACCGCGACTTACCAGAATGGGGATGAGCTGTTCCAGCAGCGTGGTCTTGCCGGTACCGCTCCAGGCGGCAAAGCCGAGCAGGGGAAGAGTGGGGGCCGGTGTCATGATGCTGTGGCTCCTTGTCGGGGGTCGGTAGACGAGTTCAGCAGGCGCGCCTCGTAGGCGGCCAGCTCGGCCGGGCTGTTGAGGTTGATGAAGGCATCCGGCTGGTCGGCAAAGCTCACCACCGCCATCTTGTGGCGGGCGAACCAGATATCTATCTTGCGCTCCCCCTCGGCCAGGGCATGGGTGAGCGACGGCAGCAGAGACTTGTGCAGCAGGGCCACCACAGGTTGCAGCCAGTCACCATCGTGGGCCACCACCAGTTCGGTATCCGGGGTGAGGGCTGCGCGAAAGCGGCTCATCAGATCATGGGGCAGAGCGGGGCCATCGCAGGGGACGAACAGCACCCAGTCGTGGTGGGCGGCGGCAAGGCCGGCCTGCATGCCCGCCAGCGGGCCCAGATAGTCCGGGTTGTTGTCGCTGATGACGGTGGCCAGCGCCTGATAGCGAGTCTGACTGCGGTTGGCGTTGATCAGCACCTCATCCACCTGGGGGCACAGCCGCGCCAAAACGTGGTCGATAAGGGGGCGTCCCGCCAGTGCTACCCAGCCCTTGTCTTCGCCCCCCATGCGGGTGGCGCGGCCACCGGCCAGGATCACGGCAGAGACGGGGAAGGTGTCAGTTCTGGGTTCGCTGTTTGAGGTCATGTCGCTCGATGATTTTCAAAGGAGTGGGTTCGTGCAGCCGGCCACGGGCGAGGGTCCATTGCCGCTCGCACAGGTCGGTCAGATCGTTGCTCTGGTGGCTGATGATGACCAGGCCGCTGCCCTGTTCCTGCAGATCTTGCGCCAAGGCGGCCATCAGGGCAACCGAATGTGCATCCAGATTGGCGGTGGGTTCGTCCATCAGCAGGAAGGCGGGCTGCAACGCCCAGGCGCGGGCCATGGCCAGACGCTGGCGCTCGCCACCAGACAGTATGCTGATGTGTTCCCGCGCCAGCCCCTCCAGCTCGACCCGGCGCAGCGCCTCGAACACCCGCACCTCGTCGGCGGCCTGATGGCCGAGAGCCCAGGCCACGTTGTCGTGCACGCTGCGATCGAACAGATAAGGAGTCTGGTGCAGATAGGTGACCAGACCCGGGCCGGGATCCCGTTTGATCCACTGCTCGAGCCTGGCGCGCCAGCCGCAGGCGAGGTTGGTGTGGCCCCGGGTCGGTATCAGTAGCCCGGCCAATATCTTGAGCAGGGTCGTCTTGCCCACCCCGTTCGCCCCGCGCAGCCAGATGGCGTCGCCCGCCGCGATGGAGAGCCGCTCTATCTGGAACAGGTTGCGCTCGCCAAAGCGCATCATCAGCTGGTGGGCGGTCAGGGCCATGGGGTACTCCAGTTGATAAACAGTGGGGGCATGGTCAGTTCTTCAGATAGCTGTGACCACGGCACGCGGTCAGCAGCATCCGGTCAGGGGTAAAAGTGCGCTCTGCCATGGTCAGTTTTTCAAATAGCTGTGACCACGGCACGCGGTCAGCAGCAGGTTGAGCAGCAGGGCCAGGCTCAGCAGCACTATGCCAAGGGCAACTCCCTGGGCAAAGGCACCCTTCTGGGTTTCCAGCGCGATGGAGGTGGGGATGTTGCGGGTAAAATGCAGGATATTGCCCCCCACCATCATGGAGCAGCCCACCTCGGTGACGATGCGGCTGAAGGCGCCGATCACCGCCGCCAGCAGGCCGAAGCGGCATTCGCGCATCAGCCCGAGCAGCGCCCTCGGCCAGGAGAGTCCCAGGGTGAGTGCCGTCTCCCAGGCACGTCTGTCGCTCTGGATAAAAGCGGCGTGAGCCATGGTGGCGATGACGGGGAAGGCGATCAGCATCTGGCCCACCACCATAGCTTGTTGGGTAAAGAGCATCTTCCAGTCGCCGAAGGGGCCGGCCCGGGAGAGCAGCATGTAGAGCAAGAGGCCGATTACCACGGTCGGCACCGACTGCAAGGTATTGATGCAGGAGAGCCAGAGCCAGCGCGCCGGGATCGGCAGATAGGCGAGCGCGAATCCCAGCAGCAGCGCCGGCACCAGCACCAGCAGCAGCGCGATGCAAGAGACGGAGAAAGAGACCCCCACCACCTGCCACAGCTCGGTATCGCCCCCGAACAGCAAGGCAAGCGCCGCCAGCGTTGTATCCAGCAGAGTCGGCATCAGGCGCTTGCCTCATGGGGCAGGGCGAGGGCCATCCATGTGATTGTATGGAACAAGGGCTGCATTATTTCCCGTTGGTATCGGCCACAAACAGCGCCTGGCCTGCCACCTTGAAGTCACCGATAAGCGTCTGGCCGTGCTCGGAGATCAGCCAGTTCTTCAGGGTGCGGGCCCCTTCGGTGTTGAGATCCGGGTAGCGCTTGGGGTTGACCAGAATCACCTGATAGGGGTTGAACAGTCGCTTGTCCCCCTCCAGCAACACGGCGAGATCCAGCTTGCTCTGATAGGCGAGCCAGGTGCCGCGGTCGGTCAGGGTATAGGCGCCAAGCTCGGAGGCCATGGTGAGGGTTGGGCCCATGCCCTGGCCGATGGACTTGTAGCCGGCAAACTCGGGTTTGACGTCGGCCGCCTGCCACAGTGTCTTCTCCTTGATGTGGGTGCCGGACTCGTCCCCGCGGGAGATGAAGGTCTGCTTCTTATCCTTGATGGCCTGCAGCGCCTTGGCGGCGTCGTGCAGCTTGCCCAGGCCCGCGGGATCCTGGCTCGGGCCGACGATGACGAAGTCGTTGTACATCAGGTGCACCGGCTCTATGCCAAAGCCTGCGTCAACAAAGGCTTTTTCGGCAGACGGAGCGTGGGTCATCACCAGATCCGCGTCGCCGTTCTCACCCATTTTCAGGCTCTGGCCGGTACCGGCCGCCATCACCTGTACCGGATAACCTGTCTCCCTGGTGAACTGGGGCAGCAGCCAGCCCAGCAGGCCGGACTGCTCTGTGCTGGTGGTGGTGGCGAGGCGAATGGGCGCCTTGGCGCTCTCGGCGTGGCTGGCGGTACTCAGCAAGGGGAGGCTCAGCAGCAGGGCGGTCGAGAGGGCAAGGGCAAGACGTTTGCGCACGGTTCCTGTGATCATGATGTTCATCGTATCCGGGTGATGGGCAGAGGGCAGGACCAAGCAAGCAGGGTGCCAAGCTGGCCGTACACTGCCAGCAGCGCAGTTTTTAATGTTGAAACAGTCGGTTAAGAGCGTTAATTGCGTGATGGCCTCGTTGCTTTTAATAAAGGGGGTTGGCACTCGGGGCCGGTTAGCGACAAAATGTCCCACAGTTTATAAGGTCGGTGGGACAATCCCGGAGCCTTGTTGAATCTGAGGTACTTTTTTCATGACTGCACCCGCCAGCCGCTGGTCTGCCCTCTCTCTGCTTATCGTCGATGACGAGCCCGGCATGCGCAGCTTTCTGGCCAAGGCGCTGGCCAGGCGCTTCGCCCAGATAGAGACGGCCGCCAGCGTGGAGGAGGCGGAGGCCCTGCGCTGCCGCCTGCATTTCGATCTCATCATCGCCGACATCCGGCTGCCGGGGCGCTCCGGCATCGAGTGGCACGAAGCCATAGACCCCGCGACCCGGCGCAGCGACATCATCTTCATGACCGGCTTCGGCGACATGGATACCGCCCTCAAGGCGCTGCGGCTCGGTGCCAGCGACTTTATCCTCAAGCCCTTCAACCTGGATCAGATGGTCCAGGCGGTGGACAGGGTGATAGAGCGCCGCCAGATGGAGCGGGAGAACCTGCTGCTGCGCCGGGAGGTGAGCAAGTTGTTCCCGCCCACCCTGATCGGCGACAGCGCCAAGACCCGGGAGCTCAAGACGCTGATCGCCAGAGTTGCCCCCTCCAACGCCGCCGTGCTGGTGGAGGGGGAGTCCGGCACCGGCAAGGAGCTGGTGGCCCGCGCCCTGCATCAACTCTCCGGCCGGATGGGGGCCTTTGTGCCGCTCAACTGTGCCTCCATCGCCCCCGAGCTGCTCGAAAGCGAACTGTTCGGCCACGTGCAGGGGGCCTTCACCGGTGCCCGCAAGGGGCGCGACGGCCTGTTTCGGGTCGCCCATCAGGGCACCCTCTTTCTGGACGAGATAGGCGAGATGCCGCTCGCCATGCAATCGTCCCTGCTGCGGGCTCTGGAACAAAAAGCCATCCGGCCGGTCGGCGCCGAGCGCGAGCTGTCGGTGGATGTGCGCATCGTCGCCGCCACCAACCGCAACCTCAAAGCCGAGGTGGAGGCGGGCCGCTTTCGGGAAGATCTCTTCTACCGCCTCAACGTGGTGGCACTGCCGGTGGCGCCCCTGCGGGATCGCGTCGACGACATCCCGGCCCTGGTGCACCACTTCACCCGCCAGCTCACCGCCGAGATGGGGATGGGCTCGTTAAGCTGGACCCACGAAGACGTGGTGGCCATGCAGGCCTATCCCTGGCCCGGCAACGTGCGCGAGCTGCGCAACCTGATCGAGCGCTGCCTGCTGCTGGGCAAGCCCCCCGCCGACTATTGGCAGAGCGCCCAGTCCAGCGAGCAGAGCAAGGGGGGAGAGGGATATCCCCTGGAGTGGGCGCTGTCGGAGGTGGAGAAGGCCCACATCCTGCAAGTGGTTGAGCGTTTCGAGGGAAACAAGTCCGCCGCTTCCCGGGTGCTGGGGGTGGCGCGCAAGACCCTGGAGCGCAAGTTCAAGGAGTGGGCCATCGAATGAAAACCCGCAACCGGACGGCACCGCTATGACCCTGCTGCCGCGCTGGCTCAAGACCAAGGTACGCTGGCGCCTGCTGCTGCTTACCTCTGTGCCCATCATGCTGACCCTGGTGGGCATGATGGGGCTGACGCTTTACTGGACCCTCACCTACAGCTGGCAGAACCTGCTCACCAATGTGCGCGGTGACCTCGGGGTGGCCCACCATGCGGTGAGTGTGCAGCAGCAGCGTCAGGCCGAACACCTGGAACACCTGCGCGATGCCTGGGCGTTTCAGCTGCGACTGCGCGAGACACCCGATGAGTTGCAGCAGTGGGTGAAGCCACTGGCGGCCAACTATGACCTCGACTTTCTGCGCTTGCGCAGTGGCGCCGAACTGGATCAGTTGACGGCCCGGGAGCGCGCCACCCTCGGCGCCGGGCGCAGCATCAGCCATTTCGTGGTCTGGTCTCGTGAAGAATTGCAGGCCCTTTCGCCTACCCTTGCCAGCCGCGCCGTGTTGGACAGGGAACAGACAACCGCCACGGATCAGGAGACTCGGGGGCTTGTCAGCCTCTCACTGACCCCTGTCATGGGGCGGGATGGATCGCTCTGGGCCGTGCTGGAAGGGGGTGAGCTTATCAACGGCAGCACCCGACTGGTGGATGAGCTCAAGCGCCAGGTGTTTGCCAAAAACACCCTGCCAGAGGGGAGCATAGGGACCGTCACCCTGTTTCTCGATGATCTGCGGGTGAGCACCAATGTGCCGGTCAGCAGCAGCCGTCAGGTGGGCCGAGCCGTGGGCACCCGTGTCTCGGCGCCGGTGCGGGAACAGGTGCTGGGGAGGGGGGAGCTCTGGATCGATCGCGCCTTCGTGCACGATGCCTGGTATGTCTCCGGTTACGAGCCCCTGCTCGGGGCTGGCGGCGAGCGCATCGGTATGCTCTACGTCGGCTTTCTGGAGTGGCCCATCATTCGCACCTACCTCACCAATCTGCTGGAGCTGGGCTCAGGCGTGGTGCTGCTCTTGCTGCTCTCGGGCCTGCTGGTCTATCGCGGCGCGCGGGATCTCTTCACCCCCATAGAGCGGATGCACAAGGTGGTGCGTCAGGTGCAATATGGCAAATCGGCCAGGGTAGGGCAGTTGGCTCTGGATCCCGACCACGAGCTGGCCCAGCTGGGTCGCCAGTTTGACGCCATGCTGGACCGGCAGGATGCCCATCGCCAGCAGATGGCCCGCAGCGCCGACGAGCTGGAGCAAAAGGTGGCCGAGCGCACCTTGAGCCTCAAACAGAAGACTGCCGAGCTTGAACACCACATCCATATGCTGACCCAGGCGCGCCAGCAACTGCTTATCAGCGAGAAGCTGGCGGCCCTCGGCGAGCTGTGCGCCGGTGTGGCCCACGAGATCAATAACCCCTTGGCGGTGATCCTCGGCAATGTGGAGCTGATGAAACTGGAGCTGGGGGAGGCCGCCGAGCCGGTCAGCGAGGAGCTGGCGCTGGTGCTGGCACAGATCGAGCGCATTCGCGCCATCACCCGCAGCCTGTTGCAATACTCCCGTCCCGGCGACTATGAGACGGCGCCTGTCTGGCAGCACCTCACCCCCATCATCGAAGAGAGCCTGACCCTGGTGCGCTCCGCCCTGCGCCAGCAGCAGGTGAACCTGGTGGCCGATCTCAAGGCCCAGCAACCCATAGAGGCGGATCGCCAGCAACTGCTGCAGGTGCTGATAAACCTCTTGGTCAACGCCAGTCACGCGCTGGGGGAGCAGGGAGAGATCCGGGTCGAGAGTCGCGACTGGTTCGACGAGGCGGGAGTGCTGCAAGGGGCCGAGGTGCGGGTCATCGACAACGGCAGCGGCATAGACGCCGCCATCATGGACAAGATCTTCGACCCCTTCTTCACCACTCGCGCCACAGGCACAGGCTTGGGATTGGCCCTGAGCCATCGCATCATCAGCCGCTGGGGCGGGGAGTTGGTGGTGGCCTCCACCCTGGGGAAAGGCAGCTGCTTTACCATACGGCTGCTCAGCCGCGCCCGCCTGCCCGCTGGCAGCGAACCCCGCCAGCTGGAGGGGTGGCGCATTGCGCTGGGGGCCGAGGGGCGTGAGACAGGCGATTGATCCTGTTATAAAAAGGCCCGTTATAAACACAGCCCGTCAACATGGTTGGCGGGCTGTTTTGTCGGTGGGTGAGTGGTTATTTACTGCGGGCTCCACACCAGCTTGCCGCTTTGGGTCAGGTCATAGCCGCCGAGGCGGGCCGCCAGCTCGCGCCCTTCCGGCGATTGCAGCCAGCCGATCAGCTGCTGCAACAGGGTGCGAAAGAAGACCCCTTGCGGCATCACCAGATCGAAACACTCCTGCGACAGCGGCATAAAGCCGAGGCCAAACTCGGTGGCTGTGCTCTGGGCGCCGGGCCCTACGTCGGCATCGCCCCGGCTGATGGCGGCGGCCAGCTCCCGCTCGCTGTTGACCTCGAGGGTGCGCTCCAGCCTGGTCAGCGACTCCCCCTGGGTTTGCAGCCACTCCTGCAGGGCGCGCTGGCTGCCAGCACCCTCCTGGCGCATGGCCCAGCGCCAGTCGAGCGCCTCGTTCGCCTCCTTGGGTTGCAGCCCCTGGCGCAGCACCAGCCCCTGCACCCGCCGAAAGCCATGCACTATCACCCATTGCCGGTGGCCCTGATACTGCTGCACCAGCGCCGGATGGCGCAGGTGGGCCTCCTCGGCCTGCCCCCAGTGGATGGCGCAGAGATCCACATGGCCGCGCGCCAGCATCGCCAGCCCCTGACGGGTGCCGCACGGGGTGTAGCCCACCAGTGCCTGGGTCCCGAGCTGCCGCGCAAGCGTGCTGCAACCATAGTGCAGCAGCACGTCGTCAGAGCCCGCCAGCAGCAGCCGGTCATTCATCACCCCCTCGTGGCAGCTGCCGAGCAGCCAGCGATCGAGCAGGGATCGCGGAAACAGCCACTTGCCGGTCGCCTTGGTGGCGGGGATACGCGCCTCGTTGGCGAGCTGGTAGACCTTCTTCTCGTTGAGATCGAGATACTCGGCCACCTGCTTCACATTCATAAACTCGTTCATGGCTTGCGTTTGACCCTCTGGCTGGCGTGGTCGAGATACAGGGCGATCTGCTCGGCACTAATCAATTCATTCATGGCTTACTCTCGCTGACCCCGGCCTGAGGGGCTGCCGGGTAGCACCGGCGGCTTCTCGTCCAGCACGATATGGTCGTGGCCGCTAAAGACCTCGAAGTGGCGCCCCTTGGCGCGGGCAATCATGGTGATGCCGAGCTGGCGGGCAAGATCCAGCCCCATCTGGGTGACGCCGGAGCGCGACAACAGCACCGGAATGCCCATCTGCGCCACCTTGATCACCATCTCCGAGGTGAGCCGCCCCGTGGTGTAGAAGATCTTGTCGCTGCCACTCTCGCCGCGCATCCAGAGCTCGCCCGCCAGGGTATCCACCGCATTGTGGCGCCCCACGTCCTCGACAAAAGAGAGGATTTCGGCGCCGCGACAGATGGCGCAGCCATGGACGGCACCCGCCATCTTGTAGGTTTCGTTATGGGCCGACAGCGCCTTGAGCAGGGCATAGAGGGTGCTCTGTTTAAGCTCAGGCGCCGCCAAGACCACCCCTTCCAGCTTCTTCATCACGCTGCCATACATGGTGCCCTGACCGCAGCCGGAGGTGACCGTCTTCTTCTCCAGTGACTGGTCGAGATCTTCGGCCTGCTGGCTGCTCACCACGGCGGCGGCCTCGCTCTCCCAGTCGACGATCACCGACTCGATGGCCGAAATATCCTCGATAAAACCCTGATTTTTAAGATAACCCAGCACCAGTGCCTCGGGGCGCGCCCCCAAGGTCATCAGGGTTACTATCTCCTTCCAGTTGAGGTAGACCGTCAGTGGCCGCTCACAGGCGATTTGGCGGGTTTGCATTGTGCCCTGCTCATCCATCACCTCGACGGCCATGGTGAGCTGGGCGGCAGCATTGCTTTTGATAAAGGTCGGTGTCATGGGCCCCTCGCGACCGGTTGCCGGGATCTAAGTGGAGGGATACAGCAAGTTTTGTTCCAGATGTATGGAGATGGTATTCACCTGACACAGAATTATAAACAGCCTCGCCCTTGGTGAACGGTTACGAAAATTCTACTCCAACAATATTTCCTTCCTTATCAAATTCCATTGTGAAATCTAAATCGCTAACATTAAAATCCACAGTAATCTTTCCATCATATCCAATCCGAAATGCTATCTTTTTCTTTAAATGAGCTATAAGATCTTGCGTTTCTGTTTCATCACCTTCATCTAACCAACCATATTCTTTAGCCATTTCAATTAGGTCTTCAAAAGAATAACTCATTACTTTTTCTATCCACTCAGGTAATCTTTCATAAATAGTACAACATGCTTCCACTGCTTTTTCGTTATTAAGTTTTTCATAATTTTCAATAGAAAAAGAGACTTCTGTTCCTAAATGATTACTTGATACTAAAAAAGAATCTATTTCTTTCATGTAAATAAACTCTCCTAATACTACTTTTCCGTTTTCATATTTAACTAACTTTTGGATTTCTCCTATATGAGAAGAATAGTGACCAACTCCATTCAGCCCTCCTAGGCTGTGACTTTCTACTAGCTCTATTATTTTACCATTCTTATAAATAATCTCTTCCGTTAATTGACCGCTTATATTATACAATTTATAAAAACCGTCCATTTCACCGTTCTTGTAAGTTGCGTGTTCTTTTAATTTACCATTTTCATAATAGGTTTTAAAAAAACCTTCTAGTTCTCCATTTTTATATGATGCTTCTGCACTTAATTGTCTATTTTCATAATAATGTTTATGCAAACCTTCTTTTTTACCATTTTTATAAACTCCTTCATTGCATAGTTGACCGTTTTCATAATACCATTTATAAAAACCATCTCTTTTACCTTTTATATAGTTTACTTCACTTGCTAATTGACCACTTATATAATAATATCTCTCCACACCTTCTTTTTTACCATTTATATACGTTCTTTCTTCCATTAATTGATCATTTTCATGGTAATTTTTTTCTATCCCTGTAAAAGGTTCTTGGTTTTTGATTGTAACAACTATATTCTTTTGAATTTGTAGGCTGCTGGAGTTTACTTCTTTTTTATCTTTATTAATTGGTCGTTCTTTTTTCATAATTCACTTCCTTTTTTTAATTCTAAAAGAATCTTTGATGGAATCAATGGGCAAATTACTACTTTAGCTAAAAACCTCTACCAGGTTAATATATTAACGAGTTTTTGCCTGAAAATGTTTCTATAAACAAAATATTTTTAGAAATTCTTTCTTTGATCATCGCATATGTTTGTTTAGTTTCATCTTGGGTATTTTTGATACCCTTATATATCCATGTTTGAAAGAACAAAATTTTAATAAAGTGTCACCGATGGCTTATTGTACTATGGTGGTTGTTCGTTTTAAAAGTATATTTTAGTATGAAATACTAAATCTCTAACAACCTCCCATCATGTGCAATATATTGCACATACATATACACTATCTTTCTATCTATAATTTATCTCGTATGTTGGGCTAAATCGTAGTTTACCGGGTGATCTTGTTGATGTTGGCAATAATCTGGTCACTCGATTCTTGCCAACAATAAGTTGGATTGGGATGTGGGGAAATTGGTTTTCTTTACATGTTGGGCTTCGCTGCGCTCTGCACCAACCTACGCCCGCGCCAACCTATGTCCCGCACGACGTCCCAACCCGCAAGCCCCCATCCACCACCAAACCGGCCTTGGCCCCACTCTTGCTAAGTCTTATCCCATTGATGGCCGTGGCCGCCCTGAATGTCTCGCCGTGATCCGCCCCGAACGGGGTGGATCACGGGGGAGGGCGGCCCGGCAGAGACCTTCTGATGGGAGCCGTGACAGTGCAAGACACAAGCAAACCCCTCTCCCCGCAGCGCTGGCTGCAGCTGGAGTTAAAGGCCATCGACAGCCAGGTTGGCCGCTGGCATAGCCGCCGTTTCGAGATTGCGGCGCTCCACCCTGCCGAACCTGAGGCCGCCGGTGCGCTGCCCCTTACCCTGTTTCGCGATGAGCGGGGGGATTATCGCTTCAATTTGAGCTCCGGTTCGCCCCGCCTCTTTGTGACCGGAAGCCGCGTGGACAATGGCTTTTTGGCCGATGGCCTGACCCTGAGCCAGACCGTGGCCGCCGCCTATATGGATGGCGAGCGGCAGGTGCTCTCCTGCCCGCTGCCCGAGGCACTGCAAGCCTGGGTCGAGGCCTTTATCGGCCGCCACGGCGAGCTGCTGGAGGCCCGTCGCAAGGGCAAGAAGGGCAAGGGGCGGGCGCAGGATCAGCTCGGTCTCGATACGGCTGTAGCGACATCAAGAGACGCCGTAGATCCAGCCAGCTGCGGCGCCGTCAAGGCCACCGGCCACGATGGCCGTGAGCGTAGCAGCGACGCCGGAACCAGTGCCGGAAACAAGGCCGGAAACAGCGCCCATGAGTGAGTTCCTCAAGCGCTGGTCGTTTCGCAAGAGTGAGGCGCGCAAGCATCAGGCACTGCAGCCACGGGAAGAGGTCATTCCCGAGGCGCTTGCCGCCCCCATCGAAGGCAGTAGCGAAGGTGAAATCCCTGATAACGCACTGGATAGCCCCGTAGTCAGCACTGACAAGGGGAGTGACGAACCGCTTGCCATCGAAGGGGCTGAGAGCGGTGTTCCTCAGCTGAAAACGGCCCAGCCGGGCAAAGCCAAGCTCCCCGACAAGGAGGCGCTGCGGGCCATATTTCGCAGCCACAAGCCGGACGGGCTCGACGACTACACCCAGGATTTCAGCCAGCCCGAATTGCTGCCCGCGGCCCTGACTGCCGGGCTGCGCAACTGGCTGGTGGATCAGGTGACCGCCCTTGAGAGCGAGACGGCCAATCCAGCCACCGGAGCTGCTGAACCGGCCGCGGTTATGAGCATTGCTGCCGCAGACGAGCCGAACGGGCTGGCTGATAACCATTCTCAAACCCCCACCGACGATCGGGACATTTTGGTTTCCCGTGATGGACAAAATGTCCCAACCAAGGATGGGGGAATGGAACCCTCAGGATCCTGACTCCCTGTCAGTTACTTTTTTTCCGGGGGAGTTGGCTCGGCTCTTGCTCTCCCGGTAGACCAACAAGCGCCCCATCCCATGAGGTGGCGCGCACAGGAGTGCATGTGAGCATCGAACTACCAATTTCAACCTTGCCCCTTTATGAGGGTCGCGCGGGGCGCAGTGAGCAGCATGGCGATCGCAACAGCCGTGCCCGTGCCTATGCCCTGCAGCATACGGTCAAGACCGATAACCTGATCCCGGCCACTGTTTCTTACCAGAGTCAGGGGCGCCTGCTGCTGGTCGGCCCGGAAGATCGCATTCGCCGCGCCGCCAGCCAGTTGCCAGCCGGGGTGAAGCCTACTTTGCTGGTCACCGAATCGGTCCACGATGCCGAGGCGGCAGATCTTGAAGCCATCTTCGATGCGACCGCATCGCTGAATGCCCTGACCCTGCGCGAGTCCAGCCTGACAGGGTATCTCGGTCAGTTCCAGCTCACCGGTCTCAATGGTCAGGGGGAACGGGTTAACCTGGCTGCGCTCTGCTTTCCACAACAAGCGACTGTTGGTAGCGAACCGCGCTTCGATCTGGTGGCCGATCTGGGCCGTGCCCCGCTCTTTGCGCTGGAGCGCCCGCCGGTGGGCTATCTGCATCTCTTTGATGACGCTGACTTGGCCGAGCAGCTTGCCGAGCTCTGTGCGCTGACCGGTATCTTCGACAAGCCGCGCTATTTTCGCCTCGACCCCGAGGCCTGTGCCTTTACTGCCCGTGGCGTGCCCGGTTGCAGCCGCTGCCTCGATGTCTGCCCGACCGATGCGCTCAAGCCCATCAATGGTCGCATCCAGATCGATCCCCATCTCTGTCAGGGCTTTGGCAGCTGTGCCACTGCCTGTCCGACCGGGGCAATTGCCTATCACCAGCCCGACGCCAACACCAGCGGCGACTATCTGCTGCGTCTGCTGAAGCACTACAGGGAGGCGGGTGGCGAAGCGCCGCAACTGCTGATTGCCGGTGAAAACGAGCGTGAATGGGTGGAAACGGAACTCACCCGTTTGCCCGCTAAATGGCTGCCAGTCTGGGTGGAGGAGAGCGCGAGTTTAGGCATCGAGAGCTGGTTCGCCGCACTCGCCTACGGCGCCAGCGCGGTGCGCATTGCACTCGGTGATGATGCCCCCGCAAGCGTGCGGGCGCTGGTTGCGCGGGAACTGGCGAGTGCTGCCGTGCTGCTGACTGGTGCCGGTCTCGCTGTCAATCACATCGCCTTGTTTAACCCGGATGCCGAACAAGATAAGCCGATTTTCGGTCAGCCAGCCCTTGCGCTTTTGGACAAGCCGCTCAAGAGAGACAAGCGGGAGAATCTGTTTGCCGCTTTCGACGCCCTCTGGCAGGCCAATCAGGGCAGCCGCGAGATGTTGGCTGTGCCCCGTGGCGCCCCTTACGGCAGTGTGGAGCTGAAAGAAGCTGACTGCACCCTCTGCATGGGCTGCGTGGCGGTCTGCCCGAGTCGCGCCCTGCATGCGGTGGGCCACACGCCGGGCCTCAACTTTATCGAGCAGGACTGCATCCAGTGCGGCATGTGCGAAAAGGCGTGCCCCGAGCAGGCCATAGTGCTCACGCCCCGCCTGCAACCCGTGCCCGAGGCGCGCCGCGCCGTGCAGAGCCTGAAAGCCGAAGAGGCCGCCTGCTGCATTCGTTGTGGCAAGCCGTTCGCGCCCGCCTCGATGATCCGCCGCATCCAGCAAAAACTGGCCGGTCACTCCCACTTCCAGAACGAGGCCGCCCAGCGGCTGCTGATGTGCGAAGAGTGCCGGGTCAAGGATGTGTTTGCAGCGCTGGCGGCGGATCCTGCCGCCCAGCTCAAGATATGAAGGGCCTGTGATGAGTGAACAACCTAACAGCCATACCGCACTGAATGCAGGCGAACTGACCATGACCGAACTGGAACAGAGCAGCGCCGACATGTATGCCCTGCTGGCGAGCCTCTGGCGCGCCGCCCCCCGTGGCGAACAGCTCGCCTGGCTGCAAGGGTTGCAGGCTATGCCGGGCCCCTTTGCCAGAGGGTTGGGGCTGGTGCAGCTGGCCGCCAGCAGCCATCACGAAAACGAGCTTGCCGAGGAGTATCAGGATCTCTTTATCGGGCTGGGGCGCGGTGAAATCATGCCGTTTGCCTCCTGGTATCTCACCGGCTCCCTGATGGAGCTGCCGCTGGCGGTGCTGCGCGCAGACCTCCAGTCGCTGGGCTTCGAGCGCCAGAGCGGGGTGTGCGAGCCGGAAGATCATCTGGCCGCCCTCTGTGAGGTGATGGCGGTATTGATTGCCGAGCAGCACCCGGATCGCAACCGCTTCTATGAACGTCACCTTGCCCCCTGGGTACTCGCCTGCTGCCGTGATCAGCAACAGGCGAAAGGGGGCAGCTTCTATCGTGCGGTCGGGGCCCTTGCCGAAGACTTTTTCAAACTGGAGCAGGATCTGCGCCTGCCCTTTGGTACCCCTGTGGTGACGCTGCCATGACGCGGCTCCCACTCACTGATAGCGACGCTGGCACTGTGCTGCTGGCCATAACAAAAACAGAGGTCACAAGAATGAGCGATGAACAGCTGAAAGACCCGTCCCGCCGCAATCTGATCAAGGGAGTTGGCGTGGTCGCCACCATAGGCGTGCTGGCCGGTGCCACCGGTCGGGTGGTGGGCAAAGAGGTGCTGTCCCACGACACCGAGCCTGACAAGGGCTATCGGGAGACCCCCCATGTTCACGACTTTTATCGCACCCTGCGCGGCACCGACTGAGCCGGATCAGTGAAGGAGAACTCATGAAACTGACAAAACGTGCCGAGCAGCCCCAAGTGGGCGAGCAGGGCAATGAGGCCATTCGCGGTCAGGGGCTGACCCGTCGCGCCTTTATGGTCAACTCGGGTCTGGTAGCCGGTGGCGCCGTGGCCGCCGGTTGGCTGGCGCCAGCCATGATGCAGCGGGCCGAAGCCAAAACTGTGGCGGCCGGGGTGCCGGTCGAGGTGAAGCGCACCATCTGTTCCCACTGCTCGGTGGGCTGCGGCGTCTATGCCGAGGTGCAGAATGGCGTCTGGACCGGTCAGGAGCCGGCCTTTGATCACCCCTTCAACCTTGGCGGCCACTGCGCCAAGGGGGCGGCCCTGCGCGAGCACGGCCACGGTGAGCGTCGCCTCAAGTACCCGATGAAGCTGGTGGGCGGCAAGTGGCAGCGCATCAGCTGGGATCAGGCCATCGAAGAGGTGGGCAACGAAGTGCTGCGCCTGCGCAAGGAGTCCGGCCCCGACAGCGTCTACTGGCTCGGCTCCGCCAAGCACTCCAACGAGCAGGCCTACCTGTTTCGCAAGATGGCGTCGCTTTGGGGCACCAACAACGTGGATCACCAGGCGCGGATCTGCCACTCCACCACGGTCGCTGGCGTTGCCAATACCTGGGGCTACGGCGCCATGACCAACAGCCTGAACGACATGCACAACAGCAAGTCGATCATGTTTATCGGCTCCAACCCGGCGGAGGCCCACCCGGTCGCCATGCAGCACATCCTGCTGGCGAAAGAGCGCAACGGCTGCAAGATCCTGGTGGTCGACCCGCGCCGCACCCGCACCGCCGCCAAGGCGGACATGTACCTCTCCCTGCGTCCGGGCACCGACGTCGCCTTTATCTGGGGCATGCTCTGGCACATCTTCAAGAACGGCTGGGAAGACAAGGAGTTCATCCGCACCCGCGTCTACGGCATGGATGAGGTGCAAAAAGAGGTGGCGCGTTGGACTCCGGCCGAAGTGGAGCGGGTGACCGGCCTTAACGAACAGCAAGTGCACGATGCGGCCAAGCTGCTGGCCGACAACCGCCCCGGCTGCGTGGTCTGGTGCATGGGCGGCACCCAGCACACCACAGGCAACAACAACA
This sequence comes from Aeromonas sp. 5HA1, assembly GCF_029237245.1. Taxonomy (NCBI): domain Bacteria; kingdom Pseudomonadati; phylum Pseudomonadota; class Gammaproteobacteria; order Aeromonadales; family Aeromonadaceae; genus Aeromonas; species Aeromonas sp. 5HA1. Next base: position 29,187 of record NZ_JAACFW010000001.1, on the reverse strand, counting down.
CCCGCGCCTACTGCATCCTCGAACTGGCTCTCGGCAACGTGGGCAAGAGCGGGGCGGGCACCAACATCTTCCGTGGTCACGACAACGTGCAGGGCGCCACCGACTTTGGCGTCACCTCCGACTCCCTGCCCGGCTACTACGGGCTGGAAGAGGGCTCCTGGAAGCACTGGGCCCGGGTGTGGGATGTGGATTACGAGTGGATCAAGGCGCGCTTCGACAACAAGGCCTACAACGGCAAGCTGCCGATGAACAACAACGGCATTCCGGTCTCCCGCTGGGTGGACGGGGTGCTGGAGAACGCCGATCTCATCGAGCAGGGCTCCAACATCCGCGCCATGTTCTACTGGGGCCATGCGGTCAACTCCCAGACCCGCGGCCCGGAAATGAAGAAGGCGATGCAAAAGCTCGACATGATGGTGATTGTCGACCCGTATCCCACCGTCGCCTCGGTGATGAACGATCGTACCGATGGCGTCTACCTGCTGCCGGCCACCACCCAGTTCGAGACCTATGGTTCCGTCACTGCCACCAACCGCTCCATGCAGTGGCGCGACAAGGTGATCGAGCCCCTGTTCGAATCCAAGGTCGACCACGAGATCATGTATCTGCTGAGCAAGAAGCTCGGCTTTGCCGACCAGCTGTTCAAGCACATCAAGGTGGAGAATAACCAGCCACTGCTGGAAGACATCACCCGCGAGTACAACCGCGGCATGTGGAGCGTGGGCTACACCGGCCAGAGCCCGGAGCGGCTCAAGGCGCACCAGCAGAACTGGCACACCTTCCACAAGACCAACCTCAAGGCCGAGGGCGGCCCGGTCAGTGGCGAAGTGTACGGTCTGCCGTGGCCCTGCTGGGGTACCCCTGAGATGAAGCACCCCGGCAGCCATATCCTCTACGACACCAGTATTCCGGTGTCGGAAGGGGGTGGCGGTTTCCGCGCCCGCTTCGGCATCGAGTATCAGGGCGTCTCGCTGCTCGCCGAAGACTCCTGGCCGAAGGGGAGCGAGGTGGAAGACGGCTATCCCGAGATCACTGCCGACCTGATGAAGCAGCTCGGCTGGTGGGATGAGCTGACCGAGGCCGAGAAGAAAGAGGCCGAGGGCAAGAACTGGAAGACTGACCTCTCCGGTGGTATCCAGCGGGTCGCCATCAAGCACGGCTTCGTGCCATACGGTAACGCCAAGGCGCGCTGCGTGGTGTGGACCTTCCCGGATCAGGTGCCCAAGCACCGCGAGCCGCTCTACACCCCGCGCCGCGACTTGCTGGCCGACTACTCCACCTGGCCTGATTCGAAGAGCCTGTGGCGCCTGCCGACCCAGTACGCCTCGGTGCAGGAGAAGGACGTCAGCAAGGCGTTCCCGATCATCCTCACCTCCGGCCGTCTGGTGGAGTACGAGGGGGGCGGTGACGAGACTCGCTCCAACCCCTGGCTGGCTGAATTGCAGCAGGAGATGTTCGTCGAGATGAACCCGGCGGATGCCAACGACGTCGGCGTGCGCGACGGTCAGGATGTGTGGGTCGAGGGGCCGGAAGGGGGCCGGGTCAAGGTGAAGGCACTGGTGACCCCGCGGGTCAAACCGGGGCTCGCCTTTATGCCGTTCCACTTCGGCGGCCACTTCGAGGGCAAGGATCTGAGATCCAAATATCCGGAAGGGTCTGACCCTTATGTGCTGGGGGAGTCGGTCAACATAGTCACCACCTATGGTTATGACCCTGTCACCCAGATGCAGGAGACCAAGGTCACCCTGTGCCGTTTTCGCAAAGTAGGAGCCTGATCCCATGGCCAGAATGAAATTCATGTGTGACACCAAGCGCTGCATCGAGTGCAACGGCTGTGTGACGGCGTGCAAGAACGAGAACGACGATGCCCTCGAGTGGGGCATCCAGCGCCGCCGGGTGGTGACCCTCAACGACGGCCTGCCGGGGGAGACCTCCATCTCGGTCGCCTGCATGCACTGCACCGACGCCCCCTGCATGGCGGTCTGCCCGGCCGACTGCTTCTATCACACTGACGACGGCATAGTGCTGCACAACAAGGATCTCTGCATCGGTTGCGGCTACTGCCTGTTTGCCTGCCCGTTCGGGGCGCCCCAGTTCCCGAAAACCGCCGCCTTTGGCGATCGGGGCAAGATGGACAAGTGCACCTTCTGTGCCGGCGGCCCGGAAGAGGATCACAGCGAGGCGGAGCGCCAGAAGTACGGTGCCAACCGCATCGCCGAGGGCAAGCTGCCCATGTGTGCCGAGCTCTGCTCCACCAAGGCACTGCTGGCGGGGGATGCGCAGGTGATCTCCGACATCTTCCGCGAGCGGGTCGCCTATCGCGGGGCCCCTCACGCCGCCTGGGGCGGGGATGAGCAGGATCTGTTCCATGACGCCAGCCAGCCGCGCGATGGCAGAGGCAAGGGGCTCAAGCTTGGCAAGCAGGAGGGCGGCCAATGAGACACTGGCTGACAGCGCTGCTGACGGCCTTGCTGCTGTTCAGCGCGCCCGGTTTCGCCGATGCCGAAAAAGAGACGGTCGGCTTTGCCGGCGCCGACTACTGGCGGGCGGTGAAGGATGGAGAGGTGGGCATCACCACTTCCGGGGGCGCCGAACACGGCGTGCTGATCAATGTGACCGGTGAACAGTGGCGTACCCTTCGCAATACCTGGGTCTCACCGTTCGGTGCTCTGGCCATAGGTGGTTCCGTCCTTGCCTTGCTGCTGTTCTACTTGTGGGCAGGCCAGCTCAAGCTGGCTCACCCTCGCACCGGTCGCAAGGTGCTGCGCTGGACCCCGTTTGAACGTGCCTTGCACTGGTATACGGCGGCGCTTTTTCTGCTGCTTGCGCTTAGTGGCCTGATCCTGCTCTACGGCAAGTTTGTGATCCGCCCGTTCGGGGATGGGGTGTGGGGGGCCGCTATTCAGGGCGCCAAGCTGACGCACAACTACCTGGGGCCTCTGTTCGTGCTGGGGCTGCTGGTGATGATCCTCAAATGGTTGCGCCACAATCTGCCGACCCGGGTGGATTGGGAGTGGTTCCGCCAGGGTGGGGGCATCTTGCCCAATGGCAAGCATCCGGATGCGGCGTTTTGCAACGGCGGGGAGAAGGTATGGTTCTGGCTGCTGTGCAGTGCGGGCCTGCTGGTCTGCATCACAGGGTTGGTGCTCGACTTCCCCCTGTTTGGCCAGACCCGGGAGGTGATGGCAGTGAGCAACCTGTTGCACGGGATCGGTGCCATCGGGCTGATTGCCGCCTCATTCGGTCACATCTACATAGGGACTGTGGGAACAGAAGGGGCGCTGGAGGGAATGAAGAGCGGCTATGTGGACGAGAGCTGGGCCAGGCAGCACCACAGGCTCTGGTTTGAAGAGGTCAAGGAGCAGCTCGACAAGCCGGATGGTCGTTGATCCGTGTCACCGAGATCGGGGCTGGTCCCGATCTCGGTATTCACCCCGTTCCAGTCGATCGAAATAGTCCTGATAGCGTCCGCTGTTGATGGCTTGCTGCAATTTCTGGTTGAACTGGGCCTGCAATCTGGCCGAGCCCGGCATCTTGCGCGGAAACATCACGAAGCTGTTGTTTTGCAAAAAGGGTGTCTGGCTGTGGGTGATGGTCGCTGCGGTGGCCGGATCAAATTCTTTGCGCAACGCGGTCAGGCCGACCCGGAGCTCCTGAGGATAGAGGTCGATACGACCGCGCAGCAATTTGCCGAAATTGAGCTTGATGTCGGTGACCCGCTGCTGGCTTACCTTGCCCTCTGCCACCATGGCATCAAGCTCGGGCCCGTAGCTGTAGGCAATATCGCCCCCCAGACGCAAACCGGCAATCTGTGCCAGTCGCTCGGCGTTCAACTGTCGTGACGTGAGAGAGAAGAAGACGAACTGCTCCTGCAATACTGGCTCGCTGAACAGAAAGTCCTTCTCCCGTTCCGGTTTGTGCATCCAGACGGCGGTGGCGTCATAGAGCTGGCTGGCTGCCGCCAGCGAATAGACCCGGCCCCAGGGGGCAAAGTGATATCTGACGCTATAGCCCGCCTCCTGAAACAGATCGCTGATGAGGTGAGCCACGGGACCGTAGTGTTTCGACTGCTCCGAGACGAAAGGGGGCCATTCACCGACTATGATGTTGAGCACCCTGGGCTGCGTGGCCAGGGCGGGGGGACTCGACATGGTCAGCAACAGCAAGACCGGCAGCATTAGACGCAGAGAAATAAGCTTGGCTATCAACAATATAGAAACCACTCTTGGCTGGTGGACAGTGAAGGATGGTCAGAATGGCCGCAATCCTAGCATGACTTTTGTCCATTTGTCGCAACACTGGCTGAGTGTCACTTTGGCTTGGTATTTTGGCCGCAGGGTATGCCCAAGCTCACAAAACCGAAAGATTAAACGTCATATGATTGATTTCATTATGAGTCTTGCTCTCCTGCCGAACGGCAACTTCACGTAAATCAAAGAGAATGACTATGGCTACCGGACAATATCTGCTGTGGAAAGATGCACAGGGACAGGATTTTCGCCCCGTTGCACTGACAGGCACTGACCTGCTCAACGATCGCAATCTCAACAAGGGCACCGCCTTCACCGAACAGGAGCGCGCCGACTTCGAGCTTGACGGCCTGCTGCCTCCTCAGGTGCAAACCTTTGAAGCCCAGCTGGAGCGGGTGTATCAGGGATTTCTGAGCGCCTGCAGCGACATCGAGAAGTACCAGAACCTGCGTGCCTTGCAGGATCGCAACGAAACCCTCTTCTATGCCCTCTTGTCCCGTCACGTTGAGGAGATGACCCCCATCATCTATACCCCGACCGTCGGCAAGGCGTGTCAGGAGTTCAGCCACCGTTACCAGAAGGCGCGCGGCCTCTATATCACCCCGAAAAACGTTGAGGACATGGGCTCTCTGGCGCGTCATCTGGACGCCAAGTCGGTGCGCATTATCGTGGTGACCGACAGTCAGGGGATCCTGGGGATCGGGGATCAGGGGGTGGGCGGCATGGGCATTCCCATCGGCAAACTCTCCCTCTATACCCTAGCGGCCGGTATTCATCCCGCCTGCTGCCTGCCCATAGCGCTGGATGTGGGCACAGACAATCAGGCCCTGCTGGATGACCCCATGTATCTGGGTCAGCCGCACAGACGGATCCGTGGCAAGGAGTACGACGATTTCATCGAAAAGTTCGTGGCCGGGGTCAAGCGCCACTTCCCGAACGCCGTGTTGCAGTGGGAAGACTTCAGCAAGTCCAACGCCTTCAACAATCTCTCCCGCTACCAGCAGGCGCTGCCCTCCTTCAACGATGACATTCAGGGCACGGGGGCCGTTGTGCTGGCCGGCATCATAGGGGCGGTCAAGGTGAAAGGGGAAACCCTGGGTCAGCAGAACTACCTGGTCTACGGCGCTGGCGCCGGTGGGGTAGGGGTGGCAGATCAGATCTGCGCAGGCATGATCCGTGAAGGGCTGGATCCCCAGGCGGCCCGCGATCGCATCTATATCCTGGATACCCAGGGGCTGGTGTGCGACAACCGCGAAGGGCTCGACGAGTACAAGCGTCGTTACGCCAAGCCGGGTCTGTTGCTGGCGGGCTGGGATACCGAAGCCCCCGGCAAGGCCAATCTGACGGACGTGTTGCGTCATGTGCCCATCACTGTGCTGCTGGGGACCAGCGGCGCCGGTGGCGCCTTCAAGGAGGAGCACATCCAACTGATGCAAAAACATTGTGCTCACCCCATGGTGTTCCCGCTTTCCAACCCGACTGCCAACTGCGAGGCGCTGCCGGAAGACATCTACCGCTGGAGTCAGGGCAAGGCGATCGTTGCCACCGGCAGTCCGTTCAATGATGTGCACTACGAGGGCAAGCGTTACCGCATCGGACAGGGCAACAACGTCTTCATCTTCCCGGGCGTGGGGTTGGCGGCCATCGTCAGCCAGCTGAGCGAGATCAGCCCGGATATCTTCACCACGGCGGCTTTCGCGCTGGCCGAGTGCGTGAACGAGGAGGATCTGGCCCAGGGCTCCGTCTATCCGCGCATTCGCGAGTTGCGCAATATCTCGGTCCACGTGGCGACCGCCGTGCTCAAAGACATAGTGCGCAAGGATCCGTCCCACCCGCTGATCGGGCAGGATCTGCAGCAGCACATCTTGAGTCACATGTGGGAGCCGCTCTACCTGCCTTATCGCCGGGTATAACCGTCCAAGAGAGCAGCATGAGAGGGAGATGGCTTGGGTCATCTCCCTTTTTTCGCTTGAGCCCGCCATGTGACTGCTCCGTCAGATTGATGCTCTTGTCATCCTGGGGTCAGTGGCGACAGAAGATCCCTGTTGGTGCTCAATACATGACCCAGCTGAAGAGCTTGTCAATAAACTCCGCCAGAAAAACGATTGGCGTCTGCCACAAAAGTGCGTAAAATCGCATACTCGATGCTTGTAGCAACGAATCCCGCCTAAAAAGCCAGTTTCATGCCCTCCCCAAGCAGTAAAAGGTAACAAGTGACGCCTTATGGCTCGTTTCGTGCCTTGAAAAAGTCTTGTGATAACTGAAAAGTGTCAAATATCCCTGTCAGTTATCAAAAAATTAAGGACATCCATGTTTTCCTTAGTCAAGCAAAGTGTCGCCGGGCTGCAAATCCTGTTTGTCGCCTTCGGTGCCATGGTTCTGGTGCCCCTGCTCACCGGACTGAACCCCTCCATGGCCCTGCTTGGCGCCGGTGTGGGAACCCTGCTGTTCCAGCTCTGCACTCGCCGCCAGGTTCCGATTTTCCTCGGTTCCAGCTTTGCCTTCATCGCCCCCATCATTTACGCCACCCAGACCTGGGGACTGCCGTCCACCATGTTTGGCCTGTTTGCTGCCGGTTTCATGTATTTCATCCTGGCGGCACTCATTCGCGTGCGTGGCATGGGCTTTGTGCACAAGCTGCTGCCCCCTGTGGTGATTGGCCCCGTGATCATGGTGATCGGCCTCTCGGTGGCCCAGGTCGCCTGTAACATGGCGATGGGACGTGCCGGTGCCGAGCAGGTAGTTCCGCCCACCACGGCCTTGACCCTGGCGGGTATCTCGCTGGCGGTGACCCTGATTGCAGCCGTGTTCTGCAAGGGCTGGATCAAGCTGATCCCCATACTGTGCGGTGTGATTGCCGGTTACGTCTCTGCCGTGCTGATGGGCCACGTGAGCTTTGATGGCATGATCAATGCTCCCTGGCTGGCGCTGCCCCATTTTGAAACACCGGAGATCAACTGGGCCGCGGCGCTGTTTATGCTGCCGGTGGCCATAGCGCCCTGTATCGAGCACATAGGTGGCGTACTCGCCATCGGCGGTGTGACCGGGCAGGACTACACCAAGAACCCGGGCCTGCACCGTACTCTGGCCGGTGACGGCATAGGTGTCTGCTTCGCCGGTTTCATCGGTGGCCCACCCGTGACCACCTACGCCGAAGTGACCGGCGCCGTGATGATCACCCGCAACTTCAACCCGGTTACCATGACCTGGGCCGCCGTGTTTGCCATCATTCTGGCCTTCTTCGGCAAGTTCAACGCCCTGCTCACCTCCATCCCCATGCCGGTGATGGGCGGTATCATGCTGCTGTTGTTCGGGTCCATCGCCGCCATCGGTCTCAAAACCCTGGTGGAATCCAAGGTGGATCTGGGACTGTCGCGCAATATCGCCATCGTGGCCGTGACCCTGACTGTGGGCGTCGGCGCGCTGGAGATGAAGATCGGTGACTTCGCCCTGGCTGGCGTCGGTCTGGCCTCGGTCGCCGCCATACTGCTCAACCTGATCCTGCCTGCCAATTCTGAAGAGGGCGTGATGGACGCCGCCAAGGATTAAGCAAGGGAGCTACCGCTCACTGTGAAAGACAAGAAGCCACCTCAGGGTGGCTTCCTGTTTTTGGTCTGGCAATGAATGAGGTATGGTTATTGTGGTGTTATTTGGCACCATTTCAGCACGAAACGCTCTATTTGGCGTATGTGTTGACGTATCTGCTTTCGTGACCTTAGCTAAAGGACAGGTTTGGCTCTGAGGTTATGCTGCGCAATATGAAAAAATGGATGTGGGTGTTTTCAATCATTTTTTTGTCCCTTGCCTCTCTGGTTGTACGACTTGTCATGGTATTGCACCGGGCAATTTTCCCATCAAGCCCTGGCCATCATGGCGCAGCCACTTCTCGTCCTGATCACCAGATCCTGAGCCTTTGGTCAGCCCAGTCAGCCACTATCTCGTTACTACAGCTGATCCACCCCCCATCTGCTTGCTGCCACATGTGTCGTGAAGGCGGTGAACCGTGAAAGCCGGCGCGACCCAGCCAGGGTCATGACAGCCCAGTCATCGATAATGGCGGGTATTTAGGGATGAGTTATGAGCAAAGTGAGGTTGCAATGACATATCAACTGTTGTGGAAAAGTGCCCTGTTCTCCGTCTCTTCGGTACTGGCCATGAGCGCAGTACAGGCCGCACCGCTGAATGTGATGACCGAGGATTATCCGCCCTTCAACATGCAGGGGGAGGGGGGCAAGATCGTCGGGCTCTCTACCGAGGTAGTGGAAGAGTTGCTCAAGCGGGCCGGCGTCGAATACAAGCTGAGCATGATGCCATGGAAGCGTGCCTATGAAGACACGCTCAGTACCCCCAATAACGCCCTCTACTCCACGACGCGGACTCCCGAGCGGGAGACTCTGTTCAAATGGGTTGGTCCTCTGGTCAACAATAACTGGGTCTTTTTTGCCAATCCCGACTCCAATATCACGATAGCGTCGCTGGAGGATGCCAAGCAGTATTCAGTCGGCGGTTATAACGGTGATGCTGCGGCAGAGTTCCTCAAGGCGCAGGGGTTCGACAAACTGCAACTGGCGGCCAATGACACGGCCAACGTGAAAAAGCTGGAGGCTGGCCGCATCGATTTGTGGGCGACCGGCGAATATCTGGCCCCATATCTGGCCAATCAGGAGAAGACCACCAATCCCAAGCCGGTATTTGTGTTCAAGGAAACCCAGATGAGTTTGGCCTTCAACAAAGAGACACCGGATGATCTCATCAACAAGCTCAACGAGATCCTTGCCGCCATGAAGGCTGACGGCACCATCGAAAAGATCAATGCCAAGTACCAGTAACACCAGGAAGCGGCCAAGTATCGATGTCGGGAGGGAACCATGGATTGGAATAGTCTGAAGTTCAGGATTGCCGTGCTGACCTCCCTGTCGGTGAGTCTGCTGCTGGTGCTGTTTGGCGGCTACAACTACAGCGCCGCCAGAGCGGATAGCTATAACAGACAGGCCGCGCTGGTCGAGCAGGCCATCAGCCGGCTGCAGTTGTCTTTGCCCGGCCCGCTCTGGAATTACGAGTCAGCGTTTATCGAGGCATCGCTGAAATCGGAGCTGGCCGCCGATGCGCTCAGCGCCCTGCTGGTAGTGAACAAAGATAAACTGGTGGCGGGGTTTGCCCGTGAGCCTGCTGGCGACATTCAGGGGGTCGCCCAGCTGCCAGCGGATACCGCCGCCTATAGCAGTCATGATCTGGTGTATGACGACAATGGCCAGCAGAACACTGTGGCCAAACTGCTGGTGCTGACCAGCGATGACACCATCCAAATACAACTTCGCCAACTGCTCATCACCACTGTCTGGCAGATAGTGGTGCTCGATATCTGCATCATATTGTTGCTGATGGTGCTTATTCATCGCAACGTGCTGCGGCCCTTGCATCAAATGAACTCAGCCGTTTCTGACCTGGCCCGGGGGGATGGTGATCTGACGCAGCGCCTCAAGATCCGCCGCCAAGACGAGATGGGGGCTCTGGCTGGCAACATCAATCAGTTTATCGCCAAGCTGCAAGGCACTGTGGCGGAGATCAACACCCTCTCAGCCGGCGTACTGCAAACGGCGGAGTTGTGCGACTCCCTGGCGACCGATACCCGCCGCGGCAGTGATGAACAGCAATCAGAGCTGGATCAGGTGGCGACCGCCATTACCGAAATGAGTCATGCAGTACAGGAGGTCGCAGGCAATGCGGTGAAAACCTCAAGTGCGACCGATGAAGCCAGTCTCTATGTCGATCAGGGCTACAACCTGGCGGGCCATGCCAATGAGGCCATTCATCAACTGGTGGGAGAGGTGGAGCGGGTCGCCAACCTGATCCGCTCGCTCTCGACGGAGAGCAGCAGCATCGGCAACATCATAGAAGTGATCAATGGCATTGCCGAGCAGACCAATCTGCTGGCGCTCAATGCCGCCATTGAAGCGGCCAGAGCCGGAGAGCAGGGCCGTGGTTTCGCCGTGGTGGCCGATGAGGTTCGTACCCTGTCCGGGCGTACCCGGCAATCAACCGAAGAGATCAGTGCCAGCATAAAGCGGCTGCAACAGGCGACACAAAATGTGGTGTCCGGCATGCAGCATAGTCAGGACAAAGCATCGAAGGCAGGTGTCGAAGCGGCAGATGTGCAGGTATCTGTCGAGAAAATAAAGACCCAGGTCAGTCTCATTCGCGAGATGAACATGTATATCGCTCAGGCGTCGGAAGAGCAGCATTCGGTGGCGCAAGAGGTCAGCAACAGTGTCAATCGCATTGCCGGACTCAATAATGACAGTGCCGCCCGGGTGGCTCAGGTAGCGGAGGCAAGCAGCGACCTGCGCCAGTTGTCGGCCCAGCTCGACAGCTTGCTCAAGCAGTTCAGGGTATGAGTTTTTGGTGGAAGCAATGGTCATGATGAGGCGTCACAGATGCCGATAGCACAGCCAATCGGGCGGCGAAATCAGCAAAATAATGAGTTTGTCGATCATCAGGGGCCATTCACGAATGGCCCCTTTGCATATCCGCTTTGCAGAAGGGGGGCGCGGCGTCAGGCGCGGCGGCTACAATCAGAACGCTTGCTCATGACCTAGGAGAGAAAGATGAAGAGAAGATGGATGCTGCTTTTACTTGGGCTGCTATGGGGTGGCGCTGTTCAGGCCGGGGCTGTGCCCTATCAGGTCGATGGTCAAGCCTTCGAGGGTTACTACCTGGCAGCCCCTGACAAGCAGGCGCCGCTGGTGGTGCTGGTACATGACTGGGACGGGTTGACGGAGTATGAAATCAAGCGAGCCAGGATGCTGGTAGCGCTGGGTTACAACGTCTTTGCCGCCGATCTGTTCGGTGCAGGAGTCAGGCCGACCGCCCTGAAGGACAAGAAACGGCTTACCGGTGCTCTGTACCAAGACAGGCCCAGGATGCGCAAGCTGTTGCAAGGGGCCTTGACCGAGGCTGCGAAGCAAGGTGGGCGGTTGGATAATGCCGTGGCCGTCGGTTACTGCTTCGGCGGTGCCGCTGTGCTTGAGCTGGCCCGCAGTGGTGCCAGTCTCAAGGGGATCGTCAGTGTGCATGGCGGGCTGGAGACACCGGCCGGGCAGGATTACCAGCAGACCCGGGCGAATTTGCTCATTCAGCACGGCAGTGCCGATCAGGCGGTGTCACTCGGTCATTTTGCGGCGCTCATTGCCGAGCTGGAGAGTGCGGGCATCAAGCATGAGGCGACCAGTTACAGCGGTGCCCCCCATGCGTTCAGTGTGTTTGGCTCGGACAATTACCGCGCCGATGCCGATGCAAAAGCCTGGCTGCGCTTCACCGAATTCCTGGGGGAAGTGACCAGGGGTTAGATCGGCCAGAGTGAGATAGATAGTGAGATAGATTGTGAGGTAGGGAGCTAGACAGCAATTTCAAGCCATGGCACTGCCATGGCTTTTTACTGTCCGCATCTCACTGTGTTGGCAAGGCCAGTATCCTCACCCACATGGCCCCTTCCCCGACAGGATGGCGCGCGAGCAGAGTTAGCTGGCCGCTATCGGGATCGATACGGTGGATGGCTACCTGGTGAGAGGCCTGCCCGGCGGCCACCAGATAGCGACCGCTGTGATCGATGGCAAAACTGCGGGGCATGGTCTCGGTCGGGAAGTGGGCGAGAGCAGTCAGGCTGCCATCTTGCTCAGCTATGCCAAATAGGGTCAGCAGGCTGCTGGCCCGCTCGCAGCTGTAGAGAAAACGGCCATCCGGCGTGACATGCAGATCCGCCCCCCAGCGCTCTCCCTGATATCCCTCGGGCAGCATATCCAGGCTCTGCTGTTGCCTGATCTGGCCATCTGCGTCACGCCGATAGCGGTTGATGGTGCAATCGAGCTCGTTCAGGCAGTAGATGTCGCCATTGACGGGATGCAGCGCCAAGTGTCTTGGCCCGGCCCCTTTTGCGGTATGCAAGTCCCCCAGGGAGTGGGGCAGCAGTTGACCATCTGCACTCAGGATAAAGCGGCGGATGGCATCTTCGGTGAGACAGGCGACCAAGGCCTCCTGTTCTCCTTGTTCGTTGGTCAGCAAGGTAACAGAGTGAGCCGTCATCAGTGGGGCCAGCTGCTGGTGCGGTGCCTGCACAATGCCGCTGGCATCGATGGGGGAGACGGTGACGTGGTTGAAGGCATAAGAGGCGGCAAACAGGAAGCGCCCGCTGGCATCGATAGCGGTATGGGAGGCGCTGCCTGCCAGAGGGGCCGAGCCCTGTTCTGCGAGTTTGCCATCTGCGTCGATCCGGTAGCTTATCACCGCAAAATCGGGGCGCACGGCAGCATGGAGCCATTTTCCGTCCGGGCTGATCACCAGGGGCTGTACCTGACCCTGTGTGCTTACCACTTGCAAGAGTTGCATCTCCCCCGAGTCGGCCAGGGAAAACACGTGGATCTGCTGGCTGCCGGGGCTGGCGACATAAACGATTTGCTGCATTGTGCTTCTCACTCCTGATTATGGGCAACGGCAGGCCAATCTTATCCCCATCCCCCGGGATCTTGCCTGTTCTTTTGTTCGGGTCGGGCACAGGGGGTTGCCATGACGGCAAAGCCAGTTGGCGTGGCTGATGGGGGACTGGCAATGAAAAGGCCCCGTGACGGGGCCTTTGGTGTTTGATACCTGTTGCATCAGCCGGGCTGCGGGCCCGGCAGGGCGGGGGGCAGGGTGGAGTCGGACTCCACTTTCTGCTCTTCGCCCTTCATGTTCTTGATGTGAATCTTCTTAATGGTCTAATTACATTGTTTTATAAGGAAAATTATTTTACACCTGATAATTAGGGCCATGCTTGGGGTCACATTGTGACATGGCGCCAGTCATACAGAGACTGGCGCCATGGTCTATCACGGTGTTTCAAGCCAAGCGTTCTCGGCCATCTGTTCTGGTGTAATCGGGTTTTGGAAGTGGTTATGAACTTCCCCGATGTGCATGGCCTTGGGTGGCTTCTGGTTAGAGGCTGTGGCCGCAACAGTTGCCTGGATCAACTGCTGGCCGAGACCGCCTGATGGGATGCTGTTCTGCTCACCTTGGCGATAGCGGGCGAGGGGGGCGTTGACCGTCTCCAGCTGCCGTTCCGGTGTCGGCATGCTCATCACTTGGGGGATGACAGGCATCGTCAGCGGTGTCATGGTCGGCATGGTGAACTCTGGCATGCTCAGCTCAGGGACTGAGCCCACATCGAGGTTGACGCCAGGCAATTTGTCGAACATCTCCAGCACCCATTTAATGGCTTTGCCGATCGCCCAGATTGGTGAGTACAGCACCTTGAAGATGGATCCAAGGATTGTGCCGGCTGATTTGCCCATCTCTGTCATGTTGCTGAATGCGCCGGTTGCCTCATTCGTTGCGCCAAAGAACTCGCCTATCTTGGAGATGACACTGGAAATGCCGTCCCAAATGACAGGAAGGATCTCAGCCCAAGGTTCAAACACCTGCGAGATAGCAGGTCCTAATGTCGATGTCAGTCCCTGAGCAAATGCCTTGATAGGGTCCCACCATAACACCAGTGCGCCAATGGCGGCCCCTACCAGGAGCACTGGCCATGCTATAGCAGCGAATAGTCCTCCAAGTGCTGAGAGAATGGTCATGACGCCACCCAGAGCCGCAAACCCTGCCACAGCCAGAACCACAGTGGAAACTGCTTTTGTAAGGTTGGGGAATAGCTTCGTCCATCTCAGCATTACACCCCCTGCATCTACGATATGGGATATCACATCGTTAATTGCAGGGGTGAGCTGGCCAAAAGCACTGGCCCGGATCGCGAACCATACCGCCTCCAGCCTCTGCCATTGATCGGTCATCGATGCCGCCATCTGTTCGGCTTTCCCCATGCCATGCGTATTGGCCAAGGCGTTGATGTTGTTGCCAAGAGCTTTGGTGTTAGTCATGAGCAACTTGATCATGGCGACGGCTTCGTCCGACCCGAACGCTTTTTTCAGCTCGTCTCCCTGGGCGATCGTCATGGTTTCACCATATCGCAATTTGAGCTGTTCAAGGATATCCAGTACCGGCATTACCTGCCCTGCGCTGTTTTTGAAATTCATCCCCAGGACTTTTTGGGCGTTCCCGATCCCTGATAAGAAAGCACTGAATTTGGTACCCGCTTCACCACCTCCCATAGTCGATTGCAGCATGCCAAGCACGGCGAACTGCTCATCCATCGAAACCCCCGCAATGTTACCGGCAGCCCCAATAGCCTCGAAAGCGTCAGCCATACCTTTACCAGTGGTCTTGAAAATCTGTACTGCAGTGGCAGTTTTTCCTGCCAGATCCTCTACCCATTGGGCCCGCCCGATGGCATTGGCCTGTTTCTCAAAGATGCTGTACATCGAGCCCATAAAGCTGGTTATCGTGCCTGTGTCCGCTTTGGTTGCCGCGGCCAGTACCCCTGATGCTTTCGTGAATGTGGAAAGTTCATACCCTTCAAGACCCGCAATTGCAGACTGAATATCATAGGAGGCTTTGACAAAATCTAAGGCTGACTTGCCGTAATCCATGCTGAAAGTCAGCGCGGTCATGCCAAGCTTATTCAACGCCTGTTCTGCAATCCCCAGTGAGGCGACCTCTCCCAGAGCGCGATCCATCTCAATAGCTGGCTGTAAGGTCGCTTGAATACCCAGAACGCCGGAGATCATTGCTCCTGCGCCCCCAGCCATTTTCCCCCAATTCTGCTGCACGCTTTCCCCAACGCTGCCAACAGCAGCATTGATCTTCGCCAGCGGCTTGGTGACCTGATCAATTAGGGCCACCTGCATCATTAACTTTTCCATCCAGGCCATATATTTATTACCTATATATACTTGTTTATACCATCTGACATTTATTAACAGTCAGTAATAATGCAATGGTTGCTAATTTAATATCTCAGGTCAACCTGAAATAGGTTGATTACTTTTCCGGTGAAAATTTCGGCCATTTATTTTTTTCAAAATTGCAAATATATAAAAATAAAGAAATTGAAGTAAGATGTTGTTTTTATTTGTTATTTTTGGTTTTCATTACCGTTCCCTTGCGAGGCGAGAGCATCATAAAAACCCACGGAAAATATGAAATGTCATGTAAAAACATGGGGTTATAAATTTTTTCTCCGGCCTGTTTGTTGGCTAAAACTGGAAAATAGTGAAATTTCTTTCACCTATTTCAGTTTTCAAAACACACGCAGAACCCAGTATTCATGCGGGTTGGCGGTACCAAATTGCACGAATCCATTTCTGCAAAAAATTATATTGATGCGCCGCGCAGGCGGGAGCGGATGAGCGCGGATTCCGTGACGTGTGCGCGTCCGTGGGGTTGTCTACTGACAGTAGCCAGGAGCATGCACTTCAGGGAGCTGGGCATGGTCATATAGTGGCTCGATATGGATGTCGTGCCAGGTAGCGTTGAGAGTCTCATTGAGAGCTTGCTGGTATGGCTATATTATGGCCACTTATTCAGTGACTTAAGGATAGACATGAGTGAGCTTAACCTTCCTCGCTACGAGCGGGATGCCATCAAAGCAATTGATACTGACACATTGGATAAGCTTATAGAGCAGAGTCTTGATGATGAACGGCCAGATGCCTTGAGGGATATCCAACTCGGCCGCTGTGGTTCATATGTTGCTTCACATCTCAGAATGTATGAGAAGGCTCTTGCTGAGTACCGCAATGCGAAAGCGGCAAGAAAGCGTGCTGATACGGAATATCGTGCTCGCCGTGCAGGGGACGACTTGGCTCACGCTGTGCGGAGTATGAAGCACCGAGTAGAAATTGAAGAGCACGATGAGCAGTTCTTCCGCATTGATGACATGTTTACGGCACCACATAATTTTAGTGAGCGCATGACCATTCGAGTCAGTTACCAGTGGCGCAAGACACTGGAAGATGAATGGGTATATGGCAGCATAGCCTTTATCCACCAAGCTAAATTGCAACCTGAATACACAATGATGCGATCGGGCAGGAAGCTGAGTGCAGCCAAATTGAAACAGAAACAGCAGGATGAGTTGTTTAGCGAATGGGAGCATCTCATGAGGCTTACACTCCAGTCTGTGCAGCAATATTTTAAAGAGGGTGGTGATGGCGCAGCGATCCCAGAAACATTCCAAGTGGTTACCGATCCGCACAATAGAATGCTGAACAATTTCAGTGCCAGATTTTGGCTTGTGCCTTCTTGATTACTACAGTCTCCCCAGTAGCCCACTGTTCAACGCGGCCAGCCAGAAGGACGGCTCTCTCCCCCAACGGGTGATCCGGTGGTTCTATTACATCTGCGCATCAATTCGAGCCATTCGCCCGCTCAAAACTGCGGTGAAAAACTTTTATGGGGACTACTGTCTACCTCTCTACCCAATGGCTCAATCCCTTATGCTGCAAGGCTTTGAGAGGGGGGAGATTGATTTTTCATTCTCACCCCACTCACTACCCAATAGCCTCACACTCTCCCCCTATGGACTTTTTGTACTGATGGCACTCATCAGACCAGAAACAAAAAAATTACATCAAGAAGGTAGACAAGGTAGACAGTGGGTAGACAGTAAAAAGTTATTATCTACCTGTCTTTAATCCTTATGTATCAAGGGTTTTTGTGTATTTGGTAGAGAGGGGGAGAAGGTTTTGAAAAAGTCTCATATCCCATGGGGTAGGGATGAAAAAAAAGGCCGCATCGTGCGACCCTGGTATTCCTTCTGGCTGGCATTATTGGTTCTCAATGAAGAGAGGCTGTGGCATGAAGACTTCCGCCGCCTCGGTCAACCCTGCGTTGGTTTGGGTGTATCCCTTGATCTTGCGAGTGCGGTACTCCCTTCCCAGCTCTCTGGCGGCGCTCTTTGCCGCCTGGCTAAACTTCTGGACTGATAGCGGGCGCCCCAGGCCGTGGTATTCCATGTAGGCCAGATAGAGATGATAGAGGTAGCGTTTCGGCTCCTGCTTGATACTCGAGTTACCCCCCATGAACAGGCCCATCGGCTCATCCATAAACGCCAGCGTTGAGCACAGGTCGATGACAGGATCCGTTGCTCGCTTGATGGTGAGAGCATCGCTTGAGTTACGTTGTTCCAGCAACAAGCGATGGGCCTGCTCTGGTTCTGCGAACCTCTCCAGCAGATGGCGGATGACGATGGGCAGTTCTGCCGCGATTTTGTCGCCGAGCAGCGGATCTTTGTCCTCCTCCGATACCACTCTGTCAAAGGTGAAGATGACCCGTCTACGTGCCACTCCACCGTTGCGTTCAGTGATGACCATGGGTTCATTATTGGTAGCCAGAACGACAGCCCTGATCACTGTGGCGAATTGCTTCTCGTATTTGCCATCTACCTCAACGAGGTCACCGCCAGTAATCGCCTTGATACCACTGCCATCGCCGATGTACTTGGGTTGGTCAGGGAGCACAATCAGGCGCTTGTCTACGAACTGGGCGCGGCCCCTGGCGTTATCGAGCGCGATCATGTTGCCGGATCCTGTGTTCCGGAGTCCGCCAGCCAGCAGGGTCGCAATGTTGGCAAACACACTCTTGCCGCTACCACCTTCCCCTGTTACCTCAAGGAATAGCTGCCAGTCATAGCGATTGGCCAGCACCATGAACAAGGCCGCCTTGATCCGCTCCATCTTGGCGATATCACTATCTGCTGCATGGGTCAGCCACTTGGTGAAGTTGGGGGCGTGCTGCTCGATGTTCTCACCTGGTTGCTGAGCACCATATTCAATGCCGTTATGGTTGAGTAGCCCATCAGCTGCAGCATGTGGCCTGAACTGGTGAGTCGCCATGTCGTATACCCCGTTGGCAAACCCGATCAGATCATCAGGGGTATTGCCGAGTGGCGAGATCATCAGCTTCATGGTGGCCACCGCTTTTGATACCGCGGAGTCACTGAACGGCACATCATGGTCTGTGAAAATGACCGCCATTTCACGGCGCAGCTCGATATCTGCCAGCGGCCCCCACAGGCTGCCATCGTAACGGTACACCCGCTCAGCCTCGATGTTGATGGCCACATCACCCAGGCGTTCGATCAGCAGGCTGGCCCGTTGGCTTGCGCTCATCTTCTCGATCGGCACGATGGGCTTTTTCATTTTCTCATTGGTTGCCCCAGGGTGCTCCGCTGCGACCAGCTCTACCTGTCCGGGTTCCTTCTGGCTGGATTCCTTGGGCGTCTCGGTTATCTGGGTTGGATGACCCCCCATGATCGCCGCCTTGGTCGCATCCAGCCCATGAGCCTGGTGATAGTCGTTCCAGTCGCCAGCCTCTGGCGGTATGACTACCTGGGCGCCGATAGCAGCGGCTGCTTGCTCCGCCTTGGCCTTGCCCGGATTGCCCTTGGTCTTGGCATCGTTGTCGGCACAGATGATCGCTCTGCATGGTTGCAGTGGGTCATCAGCCCCCCGAACCATGTTGGCGACGGCCAGCAGATTGCCCGCATCCATGGCACAGTAGACGGTTGCTCCGGTTGCCTGATGAATGCTCAAGCCGGTGGCGTAGCCTTCGCATATGGCCACCAGAGCATTGCCCGGGATCCGGTGGTATGCACCGGCCTTTTGCCCACCCGCCAGATAGCTTTTGCTTCCCTGGTCGTCGATCAGCTGAACGTTCACCAGCTGGCCACCAAAGTCAGCATAAAGTGGCACCACCAAGGAACCAGGTGAAAAGGTCATCTCCCCCACAGCGATCACGCGCTGGGATACGTTGACCTGAACACCCTGCAGCCCTTTTCCTTCAAGGTAGGGGTTCCCCCCTTGCTGACAGATCTGCATGATGTTAGCAGCTCGGCTTGCGGCCTTCTTGCGCTGTCGTTCGACTCGCTTGCGCTCCTGCTCGGCCTTGTCCTGTAACAGCAGGTGAATTCGTTCCCGCTCAGCAGGGTCTAGCCCTTCACCAGACAAACCAACCAGGGGGGCGATCAACTCGGCCGCCTCTTTGAGCTGTAGCCTGATGGCTTTCGCCACCAGGTCAAGCCCATCACCAGCACCGCACTGGCTGCAGATGAAGGTGCCACGCCCCTCTTTGTCATCCATCCGAAAGCGGTCTTTACCGCCACAGGCAGGGCAGGGACCGTGTTTACCTCTACCCGGAATATCAATCCCAACCTCAGCCAACAGAGCTGGCCAGCGGCCACATGCTGCGGCAGCCACATCAGAAACCAATGTCATCGACTGACTCACTGATCACCCCCTTGCAGAAAAACAACCAGGGTTTTGAAACTCTGTTTGCCTAACCCCATCAACTGGCGGGCTTGATCAGGCGTTACCGCAATTGAGTTGCCTTGCATCTGCTCAATGAATTTTGCCCGCTCGTTGTCGCTGTCAAACACGCCCAGAAAGCCGAGCCCTTTGTTGCGGGAGAAGGCTCTCAGCATGTTGATCTCGATGGGGATGTGAGCCTCGCTATCGGCATCAGTGGGCGTTGGGCACTTTGTCCATGCCAAATAGATCATGAGTGCAGCTCCTGTCTGGCTCCCGTGCCCATGACATTGACCTGACGAGTCTGCACCTCTACGGCATCCAGGCTGGTCAGGATCGGGATAAGCAGGTCGGCCATCATGCAGGGTTCAACCATGGACTGGTTACCGGCTATCACCTTGAGCATGGCGGCAAGGTATCTGCTGTTGCGCTGGGTCATCGCGGCCTGTTCGGTGCCTGTGCACATCTCTTCGAGCTCATCGAGCAGGTCGGCCAGTGGGCGCAGCAGATCGATCAGCAACTGGCCATCCAGCAGCTCAACATTGCGAAAGCAAGTGTGATGTAACGCGCTGGCCAGAGCATCGACTTGGGCCAGTTTGGTTTTGATGTGGGAGTTCATACTGTACCCCCTTTGCGCGGAGTGCGGGACATAAACACCAGTGGCAAACCGGCCAGTGCGGCGCGCGCCTGGGCTTCGTTCTGGCCAAATGCGGAAATGGTGCGGATGCGGCGCAGGTCTGCCAGACGGCAGACGCTCGGGGCGATCAAGAAGGTATAGATCATGGGGGTGATTTCCATCGTGTGTTAAACGATGGCGGATCGGGTAGCCGCAAAGCAGCGCCCCACGATGTAAAGGCGCAGCCGGGGCGTTTTCTTTGGCTCCCGACCCATGCCCCGAAACTGGATAGATCCCCGGCGCAGTGGCCGAAGTTTCGGGAAATGAGGGCATATTTTCATCGTGTGATTCTGCTCGCGGGTGCTTAATCCGCCAGCCATGCCGCCACTTGCTTAAGGTGGTAGCAGGAAAGATCTTACCGTCTCGATCAGTCTCAAGCAAGCTTATGTGTCTGGTTAACAGTGCTTTGGGTGGATCTTGGTCTTTGATAGACTGCATATTGTTCAATCTCGCGCTGGAATGGGGTGTGGTGATGGGGGAGGAACGCAACAAATGGGAGCCCTGGCAGGCTCCCATTTTTTAGGCATTCAGTTCCGTCATCAACCGTTGGCGTTTGCCCGGGCTATCACACTGCGTCAGCAGGTCGGAAGACCGTGGGATGGCCGGCATGGCCAGTGCTTGATAGGCGGCGGATTGATTCTCCTCCGCCGCTACCTGGTGATTTACCACGGCCTGATCCAGTGCTTTGAGCAGTTCGGTGCGCGCCCAACCCAGCGCGGCCTGCCGGTCCGTAGTGCATGCCTTGGCATGGGTGATGGCAGCCAAGTCTGCCAGTTTTGGCTTGAGTGCCTTGATGATGGTTGGTAACTCGTTCTCAAGCTCCTTGGCATAGCCGCCTATGACGAATGCTCTGCTCATCGTGACCGCCTTATGTGCATCATCCAGCGGCAGGATCAGCTGTTTCTCCTGCAGTTCGGATTGGCTGATGGCAGCCTGTGCAGCCTCGATAAGTTCGCCCAGTTCGCGATGCTCATTAGAAAACTGAACATCCGGTTCACCATGAACCAACTGGTTAACCCGCTCTTGACGCAGCTCTTCACGACGATCAGTGGCCTGCTGGATGCGATCTGTCAGGTTCTTACGCTGCTCACGCAGTGCCTGAAGTTCGTTATCAATCGCCATCATCTTGTCGTGCTCAGCTCGGAACTGGGCAATCCGTTGCTCTAGATAGCTGGCTGTCACTTCCTTGGCGCACGGGCTCTTTGTTGTTTGCTTCATAGATTTACTCCTGATGGGCGGCAATAGAGATGCTGTCGAAAGCGGCATAGGCGGTGGCGTCACCCAGTGCGTAGGATTGAGCCCGGTAGTAACGAATACCCCAGCTGGCAAGGTCATCCAGGTCATCTGCGCTAAGACGATGGGTATCGTTTACACCGATGATCTGCAGGTTTTCGGTAAAAGTGACCGCCAGTAAGGTGCCGGCCATATGCTGGTGTGACAGTACCGGCATGTCGGCAATTTTCAGTTGCTGCTCTTTGCTGCGGACTTGCCCTGGTTGCAGATAGGCTTGCTTGTGGGTTCGCAACAGGTCGCCGCCAACCAGCACACGCAAGCGCGGATCGTTGCGGTACTCTTTTGGCAGCTTGGCGACCAGCTCATAGGCCATCGTATCGAGGTCGGCATAGTTACCACCGTTGCGGGTGTCGAAGGTCACTGCATCACGCAGCACTCGCAGACCATTCTCGTCAGCGGCCTTGGCCAAGGCATGCCACCCTGGCATCACATCTTCACCATTCGGGTTAGCTACAGGGTCAGTGTTGGCTGCAGCGGACTTGCCATGAAAGCCTACTCGCAGCAGGTCATCACCAAATGCCGACAGCGCCAATGATTCAAGCACCTGATTGGCCTGTTCCTGAGTCATCCCCTCCAACATCTGGCCCAGCTGTCGCCACGTCCAGATCACGCTGCTGTCCATCTCTTCGAACTTGGGTTGGCGTGTACTCGGATCCGCTGTCACCAAGAAACGGCTACGCTCCTTGCGACCGGTGCGTAGTCCCGATTTGATTGGGTCGAACAGTGGCGCAGTGGGGTCGCTCACGTCCAGGAACGTCAACAACTCAAGGAATGGTGTTGCTTGTACGATAGCTGAACGCAGGGCACCACTGGCGCTTGGGTCAAGATTGCCGAAGTTGGATTGTGTGCCAGGAACAAAGCTCATACGCATGTTGGCTAAGAGCTCTGAGATGGTCGGTGTGTTCTTATTCATGTAGTTGTTCCCTGTGGAGTTGGCCCAAAGCTGGGATTGCCCAATAACGCTCTGGCTCTTGCTGAATTTCATATGGGTGGTACCGGTACTTGCTGGCTCATCAGTGACCCCGAGTGCACCCAGATACCAAACGCCTTTCCCTGCAAAATTCTCTTTCGGCTCTATAGAGCAGAATGCATAGCGGCCGGTTTTATTCAGCTCGATTAATGCAATAGTGGGACTCAGGATGGCAAATAATTTAATAACGTTGCCCTCCTGCTGAGTTTTTAACGCCTCGACGTGACCGAGTGGTGTAACTCGCTTATGGTCTGGCCACAAACAAGCTGTGTAATATTCTGGGTCGTACGTTTCAGCCATCTGAGTTAACCACTCCGGCTTTATTTCTCTGCCGTCTACAGTTTTTCCAGATGTGCCGATACACACCCATCCTGTTTTTAAAGTTGATGAAGTCATAGTCACTCTTTATTTGGTCGGGGGTTTACATCAGTATTACTCTGTTGTGCTTTATTTATTCGCCTTGATTATTTCTTCCAGAATGCTTTTCCGTGCACTGGGCGATAATGCGTTCATAAGGTCAATGGCGACGGCGCTGGCCTTATCAATGGATGGTCTAAGCGTATGCTTGTAGGCAAGGCTGGAAACCCAAGCATGGCAACATACTGTGCATTCGCAATACAGGTCGGTGACGTTCTCGGAAAGGTGATTGGCTTTTGTCACTCGACCAAGGCTTTGACACTGATTACAAACTACGCGCACATGTTCCCTCCTTAATGATTACTTCTTGTTGTACGCTCAGATATTTTGGCTATCAGCCAATTATTAATTTCGTGCTCCACCCATGCAACAGATTTTGGCCCGATAGATACAGGTCGAGGAAATGTACCTTCTTTCATTCTTAAATAAATGGTGGGTTTGGATAACCCAACCTTGGAAATAACATCCTTTATCCGCAGTAAGCGAATGTTTTGTTCTGGCATATGCAGGCCCTTTAAATAATTTAAGCAGTGGCAGTAATCGCATTGCTTGAGCGAGATATTACTACCTGATACTCAATGAGCCAATAACGGTCCATGTCGTACGATGATGGGCTTTGTGGGATTAAATGCTGTTTAATTGAATTTGTAATCGCAGTGATTGTTCGATATTACTCTTTGTTGCTCATAGCGATTAACGTGATGCAGAGAAATTTCATAAATCTTTTACCATGAATTTTATTCATGGTTTAAGTGTAAATTATTTCTTATTGGAATGGTTTGTTTTGGCATAAAGAATGGTCACCGATTAAAATCAGTAACCATATGAAATTATTATATTTTATTTAGATAGGAAAGTGATCGTGTCGGCCCATTGTTTGAGGGCTGCTTTACGCTCGTCAAAGAAGTCGTGATGGTTGTAGACCGCCACTATGCCCTGTGACTTGAGGGTGTGGTTCAAGATTAGCTCCGCTACTTCCTGCTGTACCCCGAGCGCAGCCAGATGCGTTCTGGCGGTATGGCGCAGAGCATGTACGTTCAGTTGCTCGATCCCCTCAACCTTGGCCCGTAGCTTCTGGATGGCGGCATTCAGGGTGGTTTGCCCCATATGTGGTTTGGTCTGCCTGGAGATGGCGGGAAAAACGTAGTCACTGCCACACCCAAGATACTTGGCCTCTTTAAGCCAGGTGATGGCTTGCTCTGGCAAAGGGATCACGATGCCACGGCCGGTCTTCGTCCGTTCTGGCGGCAGCGTCCAGGTCTGTTGCTGCAAGTCGAACTCATCCCAGGTAGCAGAAAGCAGTTCCATCTTTCGGCCACCCAGCAGCAGCAGCAGGCGAAAGGCCAGATCGCAGCTACGGCTAAACCCCCGGCAGGTCGTGATCGCACCCAGCACCTCCGTCAGCTTCTCTTTGGTCAGATAAAAGTCCCTGCTTTTCAGCTGGCCACCGGCATCAGCCAAGGTAAAGGCGGAGGCTGGGTTGCTTTCTACGATGTGCCGTTTGATGGCGTAGTCGA
Source organism: Aeromonas sp. 5HA1 (assembly GCF_029237245.1). Classification (NCBI taxonomy): domain Bacteria; kingdom Pseudomonadati; phylum Pseudomonadota; class Gammaproteobacteria; order Aeromonadales; family Aeromonadaceae; genus Aeromonas; species Aeromonas sp. 5HA1. The sequence continues at coordinate 4,894 of NZ_JAACFW010000001.1, read as the reverse complement.
ACAGCCGCTTGATCCAGCCAAGGATGTTATTGGCCATGGTCGGGCTTCCACGGTCGAGAATGGATTGCAGGAGCGCATCAATATGCCTGGGTTTGACATCCTCTGGCCCCAGCTTTCCCAGGTTGGCGATGATGTCCTTCTCGAAGCGCTGCCGGATCACGTGAGCATCTTTGCGGCGCCCTTCGACCTGTCTGGAAAGGAACTCATCAGCCAGGGAAGCCACCGTGAGACGGTTCGCGATGGCTGTATGCCGAGCGATGGATTCGCGCTTGCGCTCCTGCTTCTCGCCGGCTACATCAGTGCCAAGGGTGACCATGGCCATCAACCGCTTCGCTTCGTCCATTGCTTGTTTGAGCGCCATGTTATCGACATGACCGATCAGCATCTTGCGTTGCTTACCGCCGAAGCGATACCGCAACCGCCAGAACGGGCGCTTATAGTTGGCTGGCCAGCAGAGTGCGAGGTTGTCACAGACTGACCGGTTATCAAAACGCGCCCCCTGTTCACCTTCCCGCATGAGTGCCTTAAAGGTGATTTCAGCCTGCTTTCTTGGCGCCATAACGTTCCCCTGTGTGACCCTAAAGTTTTTCATAAGCAAAAAAAAGTGCGACCCCATTCTAATTAGGGTCACACTTGGGGTCACACAATTTTTAGTATCTGATGGTATCGCTTAGTTAAGAATAACTCTAAGTGTCAGGTTTTTCTGGTTTTGATACTTCTATAGCCTGCTCTGAACCATTAGACAAGTTTTTGATGTAGACATCCATCTGGTTGAACGCGATCTCGATGCCGTTCGCCTTGAACAGGGCGTCGATCTTGCGGTTCAGTTCATCCACGGCCGGGTTGCGATCGCCGAGCTCACTCACGAAGAAACGCAGCTCATGATCCAGGGTGCTGGCCCCGAAGGTGAGGAAGTAGACGATGGGTACCGGGTCTTTCAGTACGCGGCTGTTATCATCGGCTGCCTGTTTGAGCAGGGTGCGGGTCAGCTCCAGATCCGAGCCGTAAGCCACTCCCACCCGCACGATCACCCGGGTGACGGTATCGCTCAGGGACCAGTTGATCAGCCGCTCCGTCATCAGCGCCTTGTTCGGGATGATCACCTCCTTGCGATCGAAGTCGGTGATGGTGGTGGCCCGAATGCGGATCCGCGAGACGGTGCCCGAGTAGGTACCAATGGTGACAGTGTCACCGATCCGTACCGGACGCTCGAACAGTATGATGATGCCGGAGACGAAGTTGCCGACCACCTCCTGCAGACCAAAGCCGATCCCGACCGTCAGACCGGCGGCGAGCCACTGCAGCTTGTCCCACTGCATGCCCATCAGGGAGAGGGCGGTCAGGGTACCCACACCGATCAGCACATAGTTGAGCATGGTGGTGATGGCGTAGGCCGTCCCCTGGGCGAGGCGCAGCTTGGAAAGCACCAGCACCTCCAGCAGACCTGGCAGGTTGCGGGCCAGTGACCAGGCTGCGCCCAGCATGAAGATGGCTGTCAGCACATCGCTCAGGCTGACGGGATAGAGCACGGCACTGGTGCCAGAGCCCACGCTCTTGTGCCACAGCACCATGCTGTCGAGGTAGGAGAAGACCGCCACCAGATCGGACCAGAGCCAGTAGAAGGCGACGCCGAATACCAGCAGCAGCACGGTACGGGTCAGACGCAGGGATTGCTGGCTGACATCCTCCAGATCCATGGGCTGCTCCTCGATGGACTCGCCACCTTCCGCGTCTTCCTGGGATTTGTGTTCACGCTTGGCCACGGCACGGCGGTAGGCCAGACGGCGGGCCGCCAGCTCCAGACCACGCAGTGAGGTGCGGTAGACCAGGCTCCAGATGATTAGCAGGTAGAAGGATTCCACCAGACGGCCGGTCAGTTTCAGCGCCGTGTAGTAGTAGCCCAGTCCCACCAGCACCATCAGTGCCACCGGCGCCAGCGCCAGGGCGACCGCAGTGATCGACTGTTGCATGCTGCCCTCCCCCTTGATGAGGGCGCGAGAGATGGGGAACACCAGATAGGTGGTGAGGCCCAGCAGCAGCAGGGTCAGCGCCTGACCGACAACGTCGTTGCCCAGCGACGAGGGCTCTACCACAGCCTTGGTAGAGAGCATGATGAGGGGCAGCAGCGGCAACCAGAGATAGCGCATGCTGGTGCGCTTGGCCTGCAACTCGGCCTTCGGAATACGGAAATGGGATTCGGCAATGCCGCCCGGGCGCATCACCGCCAGATAGACGCTGAACACCAGATAACCGAGGGCCAGGTTGAGGGTGATCTGGAGCATCAACTTGTCACTGAGCAGGCCACAGTAAGCGAGCCAGAGACCGGCAGCCAGAATGAACAGGCTGCCCGGCAGGCGTTGCAGCACCGTATAGAGCAGGGCGCGCGGTGTGTGCCACTGGCTGTCCTGGCGAAAACGTCCCAGATCCTTGTTGATCCGCTTCAGCCGATTGAGCAGGGAGGGGCGCTTCCAGATTAGCAGGCCGCCGATCAGCAGCAGCGGGAAGGCGAGCAGGGAAACCGGCAGCAGCATCTCGCCCCAGCCGTCCCAGTCCGGTTTCAGCACCCAGTCTGAGGCTTGCTTGTAAGCCTGGGCTGGCCAGTTGATGAACCACTTCACATCGATGGGTTTGTTGCTGCTGACCCAGAAGATGTGTTGCTGCAGAGTAAATTCGATGGAGGCGTAGATCCGCGCCAGCTGCTGCTGGGTCAGCTGCAGGCTGATGGCGTTGGTCAGCTGACTGTCGAGCTGACGGTTGAGCTGGTCGAGCAGGCTGATGCGGGTGTCGAGCAGGGTGGAGAGGTTGGCTCTATCCTCTGCACTGACCGGCTCGCTGCTGCTGGCGATCAGATTGTCCAGATACTGGGTTTTCTGGAACAGTTGGTCACGTTGCTGGCTCAGTTCGAACTGGGCCAGATGCAGGTCGGCGATCTGCTCTTCCAGATTCTTGACCAGAGTGGAAGGGGCCGACTCCAGCTGCTGGTAGAGCTGATAGAGGATGCGCGACAGCAGCAGGTTGCCCTTGAGCATCTGTACCTGTTCGTTCAGGTTGCGCTCTGTCTGGGTGCCGCGTTCCAGCCAGCTCTTGGCTTGCAGGTTCTTCTGCACCAGATTGTTGAGATTGGTGGTGGCGCTGACCAGTTGCTGGCTGAGCTGGTGGTTGAGCTCCTGCTCTTTTTGTACCAGCGGGTTGTCGGCAATGGCGACCAGTTCGCCGGTCTGTTCTGCGGTTTTTTCGGTATCCCCCAGACGTTTGGCGCTGCTCTGCTCTTGCAGCAGTTGCAGTTTTTGCTCTTCGTTGGCGAGGCGGGCATTCTGGTAGTCCCGTTGCTTGACCGCCAGATCCTGCATGCTGGTACGGTTATCCAGCTGTTTTTGCAGATTGGTCAGTTGCAATTCCAGCAAGGCCAGCTCTGCGCCCAGCTTCATCTTCTCGGCACTGCTGACGCCGTCACCGACGTTGAGGCGGGTGCGGATCTCCTGGCTGCGCTGATAGGCACGGCTCATGTTGGTCTGAGCCCGCTCCGGCAGGGTTTGCAGACTGGTGAGTTGGCTGCCGATGGTGCCGAGGGTTTCCTGGGCATCCTGCATGTTGGCAATGACTTCGGGCTGGCGACTCTCCAGCTCGGCCAGACTCATGCGAGCGTACTCACTCTTGATCTGCTCGGCGCTCTTGTTCTGGGTCAGGGCATCGAGTTTGGCGCTGATGTCCCTGAGCTCACCCGGCAGAGAGCGGAGACGTTGGGTTTGACTCTTGGCCTTGGCGTGCTCCTTCTCGATGCTGTCGAGCAGGCTGAGGGTGTCTGTCAGAAACTTCTGGTCGGCCTGCTGGCTGACGGTGAGGGCATCTGATTTTCCGAGGGCATCGAGCGCCCGCTGTACGCTGGCCCGTTGGGGCACATCCTGCGCCATGGCTTGCGGGGCGCAGAGGCTGATGAGTAAGCAGAGCAGCGGCAACAGGGCTGCCGAGGCTCTTTTGAAACGTGTTGAGGGCATAAAACTTCCGGGTTATTACGCGATATTTGGGACATTTCCCACTTGGAGTGAATCCGCGTGGATTCTAACACCGGGCTTGAACGGGAAGCAGGGGGGCAGATAAAAAAAACGGCGCCCGCAGGCGCCGTTTTATCGGTTCAGGACTGATTAGAGTACGTGAACGGAGGCGGTGTTGGTGGTACCGCTCGGTACCAGGGCACCGGAGACCATGACGACCACGTCACCCTTCAGACCCATGCCGCTTTCCAGCGCTGCTTCTTTGCCGATGCGATAGAAATCGTCGGTAGAGGCAATGCTGTCAACCACGTGAGTTACCACACCCTTGGTCAGAACCAGTTGGGCAGCGGTTTTCTTGTTGGTGGTGATGGCCAGGATCCAGGCTTGCGGGAAGTACTTGCGAATGGCCTTGGCAGATTTGCCGCCTTCGGTGGCGACCACGATCAGCGGGGCGTCCAGCTTCTCGGAGGTCTCGACCGCGCCTTTACAGACCGCTTCGGTGATGCGCAGCTTGTTGCTGTCGTTGGCAGCAGACAGGTTGGACGGCATAACGGCATCGGTACGCTCGCAGATGGTGGCCATGATGGTCACGGCTTCCAGCGGGTACTTGCCCTTGGCGGACTCACCGGACAGCATGACTGCATCGGTACCGTCCAGGATGGCGTTGGCCACGTCGCCAGCTTCGGCGCGGGTCGGACGCGGGTTCTTGATCATGGAATCCAGCATCTGGGTGGCGGTGATAACCACTTTGCGTGCCTTGTTGCACTTGGTGATGATCATCTTCTGGGCGAAGATCACTTCTTCAACCGGAATTTCCACGCCCATGTCGCCACGTGCCACCATGATGCCGTCGGAGACAGCCAGGATCTCGTCGAAGTTGTCCAGGCCTTCCTGGTTTTCGA